>NZ_FOWG01000008.1:0-442268 GCF_900115375.1 Variovorax sp. PDC80
ATCACCATGCAGCACGTGCTGCCCAACATCTCGGCGGTGCTGATCGTGCAGATCACCATCCGCTTCGCCATCGCGATCCTGGCCGAGGCCGCCCTCTCCTACCTCGGCCTGGGCACCCAGCCGCCGCAGCCCTCCTGGGGCCGCATGCTCAGCGAGGCGCAGACCCTGATGTTCCAGCAGCCCCTGCTGGCTGTCTTCCCGGGCATGGCCATCGCGCTGGCGGTGCTGGGCCTGAACCTCTTGGGCGACGGCCTGCGCGACCTGCTCGATCCGCGCCTGGCGCGCGCGAGGTGAGCGACATGGCAACCACCAGCACCGTGGCCAACCCCATGCCCCTCCTTGAAGTCGACAACCTCCACATCGGCCTGCAGACCCAGCGCGGCCCCGCCCAGGCCGTGCGCGGCGTCTCCTTCTCGCTCGAACGCGGCCAGACCCTCGGCATCGTGGGCGAGTCGGGCTGCGGCAAGTCCATCACGGTCATGTCCCTCATGGGCCTGCTGCCGGCCACCGCCAAGGTCACCGGCAGCATCCGCCTGGACGGCCAGGAACTCATCGGGCAGCCCGAGTCGGCCATGTGCCAGATCCGCGGCAACCGCATCGGCATGATCTTCCAGGAGCCGATGACGGCCCTGAACCCGGTCCACACCATCGCGCGCCAGGTCGGCGAGCCGCTGCGGCTGCACCGAGGCCTCACCGCCAAGCAGGCCCGCGCCGAGGCGCTGAACCTGCTGCAGCGCGTGGGCATTCCCGACGCGGCCTCGCGCCTGGATGCCTATCCGCACCAGTTCTCGGGCGGCCAGAGGCAGCGCATCGGCATCGCCATGGCGCTGGCCTGCGGGCCCGACCTGCTGATCGCCGACGAGCCCACCACCGCACTGGACGTGACGATCCAGAAGCAGGTGCTCGACCTGATCCAGAACCTGGTGGCCGAGATGGGCATGGCGCTGATCCTGATCTCGCACGACCTGGGCGTGATCGCCAACAGCGTGCAGCGCATGCTCGTGATGTATGGCGGCAGCGTGGTGGAGAGCGGGCCCACGCGCGCGCTCTTCGCGAACCGCGCGCATCCGTACACCAAGGGGCTGTTCGCGGCGCGGCCGGTGATCGGGGCGCCGAAGGGGCAGCGACTGGCGACGATTCGGGGCAGCGTGCCCGAGCTGGTGGACCTGCCCGCGGGCTGTCCGTTCGCGGGGCGCTGCAGCTACACGGTCGATGCCTGCCAGTCGACGCGCCCGCCTGCGGTGATGCTGCCTGACGACCATGCGGTGCGATGCATCCGGCTTGGAGAGATTGCAGAGATCGAAGCGGAGGCCGCGGCATGACGCAAACGAAGACACCGCTGCTGCAGGTCACCGACCTGGTTCGCCACTACGCGCTGCCGCGCGAGAAGCTGCTGGGCCCGCCGCCCACCGTCAAGGCCCTCAATGGCGTGAGCTTCGAGGTGCAGGCTGGGCGCAGCGTGGGGATCGTCGGGGAATCGGGTTCGGGCAAGTCGACCATCGCTCGACTCGTCATGGCGCTCGACAAGCCCACCTCGGGCAGCGTGAAGCTCGAAGGGCGCGAGCTGCATGCCCTCTCAAGAGACGAACTTCGCACCGCCCGACGCGACTTCCAGATGGTGTTCCAGGACCCCTACGGATCCCTCGACCCGCGCCAGACGGTCGCGCGCATCGTGGCCGAGCCGCTCGAAGCGCTGGCCCAGGTCTCGAGGAAGGAACAACGCGAGCGCGCCGCCGAATCCCTCGCGGCCGTGGGCCTGCGCCCCACCGACCTCGACAAGTACCCGCACGAGTTCTCGGGCGGCCAGCGCCAGCGCATCGCGATCGCGCGCGCCCTCATCACCCGCCCCAAGCTCATCGTCGCCGACGAGCCCGTGAGCGCCCTGGACGTCTCCGTGCAGGCCCAGGTGCTCAACCTCATGCAGGACCTGCAGCAGCAGTTCGGCATCAGCTACCTGCTCATCAGCCATGACCTCGCCGTCGTCAACCACCTGTGCGACGAAGTCTGCGTGGTCTTCAAGGGGCAGATCGTCGAGCGCGGGACGCCGCAGGAGCTCTTCGCCAACGCCCAGCACCCCTACACGCGCACGCTGCTCGGCGCGGTGCTGCAGGCACCGGGGCACTGAGCGCGCCCGTCATGCAACCAGGGCATAAGCATCTGGTTGCGCACCGGGCCTCTCCTCGCGGATGATGCGGCGCGCCCGGAGGGCGCATGCCCCCGCCACCGCTCAAAGGACCGCCCGCCCATGCTTCACAGACGCACCCTCCTCGCCACCGGCGCCGCCGCGCTCGCGCCCCTCGTGCTGCCGGCCGGCGCCCTCGCGCAGGCACGCCGCAAGGACACGCTGGTGCTCGGCCTCACGCTCGAACCCACGGGCCTCGATCCCACGGCCAAGGCCGGCGCCGAGATCGCCGAGGTGGTGCTCTACAACGTCTTCGAGACGCTGACCAAAATCAACTCCGACGGCAGCGTCACGCCGCTCCTGGCCGAGAGCTGGGAGGTCTCGCCCGACCTGCGCACCTACACCTTCAAGCTCAGGCGCGGCGTCAAGTTCCAGAACGGCGAGACCTTCGACGCGAACACGGTCAAGTTCTCGTTCGACCGCGCCTCGGCCGCCAACAGCACCAACAAGGACAAGCGCTTCTTCGCCAACTTCACGACCCAGGCGCTCGATGCGAACACGGTGGTGCTGATCGCCAAGGAGATCGAGCCCGACCTGCTGTTCCAGCTCGGCCAGGCCTCGGCGATCGTGGTCGAGCCCAAGTCGGCCGAGGGTAATGCCACCAAGCCCGTGGGCACCGGTCCCTACCGGCTCGAGAACTGGGCCAAGGGCTCGTCGATCGTGCTCACGAAGTGGGACGGCTACCGCCATGCCGACGCGGTGCAGATCCGCCGCGCGAGCTTCCGCTTCGTCTCGGAACCGGCCGCGCAGACCACCGCGCTGCTGTCGAACGACATCGACCTGTTCCCGCATGCCTCGGTCTCGCGCAGCCTCTCTCAGTTCCAGAACGACAAGCGCTTCCAGATCCTCTTCAACGCCTCGCGCGGCAAGTCGATCCTCGCGATCAACAACAGGCGCAAGCCGCTCGACGACGTGCGCGTGCGCCGCGCGATCGCGGCCGCGATCGACCGCAAGGCGGTGATCGACGCGGCCGTCGACGGCCGCGGCATCCCGATCGGCAGCCACTACGTGCCGACCGCACCGGGCTATGTCGACACCACCGGCATCAACCCCTTCGACCCCGCGAAGGCCAAGCGCCTGCTGGCCGAGGCCGGCGTGAAGCTGCCGCTGCAGCTCGACCTGGTGCTGCCGCCCCCGCCCTACGCGCGCCAGGGCGGCGAGCTGATCGCCGCGCAGCTCGCGCAGGTCGGCATCGTCGCGAAGATCCAGAACGTGGAGTGGGCGCAGTGGATCAGCGGCACCTACGGCAACAAGAACTACGACCTGTCGGTGATCCTGCATGTCGAGCCCTTCGACCTCGTGAACTACACGCGCCCCGACTACTACTGGGGCTACCAGTCGGCGAAGTTCAACGAGGTGTTCGAGAAGTCGCGCAACGCACCGCGCGAGGCCGACCGCCTGCGCCTGCTGGGCGAGGCGCAGCGCATCCTGGCCGAGGACTCGGCCAACGTGTTCCTCTACCAGCCGCAGCTCATCACCATCGCCGCGCGCGGGCTGCGCGGCCTGTGGAAGGACGCGCCGATCTTCGCCAACGACATCGCCGCGATGTCCTGGGCGTGAGTGGCCGCTGACCTTTCGCGGCGCCGCGCATCCGGGAACCTCCCGAGGAAAAAGCGCCGCGCCGCGGCATCGGCGGCGAGCGCGCTGCGCGAGAATGCTTTTGGCTGCACGGCGTGGCATCTTTCCTGCTGCGCCGAGGGTCTCTCGCGGCCCGCGCCTTGATTCGGGGCGCGCCGTCCCCTCGCCCTTCCGAGGCAGCCCTTTGCCTTTCCAGACGTTTTTCCGGAGATCACCACGTATGTTGAACCGTCGCACCCTCCTCACCACCGCTGGCGCCACCGTGGCCCTGGCCACACCGCTGGCCGGCCTGGCCCAGGGACGGAAGGACGCCATCGTGATCGGCATGGCGCTCGAGCCGCCGGGCCTCGATCCGACTGCGGGCGCCGCGGCCGCGATCGCCGAGGTGGTGCAGTACAACATCCTCGAGACGCTGACCAAGATCAATGCCGACGGCAGCGTCACGCCGCTCTTGGCCGAGAGCTGGGAAGTCTCGCCCGACCTCAAGACCTACACCTTCAAGCTGCGCCGCGGCGTGAAGTTCCAGAACGGCGAGCCCTTCAACGCCGCCACGGTCAAGTTCTCGTTCGACCGCGCCGGTTCGGACAAGAGCACGAACAAGGACAAGCGCACCTTCGCCAACCTCAGCACGCAGGCGACCGACGACTACACGGTGGTCGTGATCAACAAGGAGATCGACCCCGACCTGCCCTTCGTGCTGGGCCAGGCCACCGCGGTGATCGTCGAGCCCAAGAGCGCCGACGGCAACGCCACCAAGCCGGTGGGCACCGGCCCCTACAAGCTCGACAACTGGGTCAAGGGCTCCTCGATCACGCTGAGCAAGTGGGACGGCTTCCGCAACCCCGGCAACGCGAAGATCAACAAGGCGACCTTCCGCTTCATCTCCGACACCGCGGCCCAGGCCGCGGCCATGCTCTCGGGCGACGTCGACATGTTCCCGCGCATCGGCACGCGCGTGGTGCCGCAGTTCAAGGCCA
Source organism: Variovorax sp. PDC80 (assembly GCF_900115375.1). Lineage (NCBI taxonomy): Bacteria > Pseudomonadati > Pseudomonadota > Betaproteobacteria > Burkholderiales > Comamonadaceae > Variovorax > Variovorax sp. PDC80. Next base: position 4,738 of record NZ_FOWG01000008.1, read on the forward strand.
ACGGGCAGTTCCAGACCATCCTGGCCGGCTCGCGCGCCAAGACCATCCTGTCGATCAACAACCGCAAGAAGCCGCTCGACGACGTGCGCGTGCGCCGCGCGATCCTCGCGGCCATCGACCGCAAGGCCGTCATCGAGGGCGCGGCCGACGGCTTCGGCGTGCCGATCGGCAGCCACTACGTGCCCGGCGCGGCCGGCTTTGTCGACACCACCGGCATCAACCCCTTCGACATCGAGAAGGCCAAGAAGCTGCTGGCCGAGGCCGGCGTGAAGACGCCGCTCGAGCTCAAGCTGACCCTGCCCCCGCCGCCGTACGCGCGCCAGGGCGGCGAGGTGATCGTGGCCCAGCTCGCCAAGATCGGCATCGTGGCGAAGGTGCAGAACGTCGAGTGGGCGCAATGGCTCAGCGGCACCTACGGCAACAAGGACTACGACCTGTCGATCGTCTCGCACGTCGAGCCCTTCGACCTCGGCAACTACGCCAAGTCGGACTACTACTGGGGCTACCAGTCGAAGGCCTTCGACACGCTGTTCGACAAGATCAAGACCACCGCCAACACCGCCGAGCGCAACAAGCTGCTGGGCGACGCGCAGAAGATGCTGGCCACCGACGCGGCCAACGGCTTCCTCTACCAGCCGCAGTTCCCGACCGTGGCGAAGAAGAACGTCAAGGGCATCTGGAAGGAAAACCCGATCTTCGTGAACGACCTGTCGGCCCTGTCCTGGGGTTAAGGAACGAGCCTCATCCGAGCGCGGCGGTAGCACCCGCCGCGCAACGCAACGCCCCTCGTGCACGGGGCGTCGGGTACTCCCCGCAGCGAAATCAAGGAGGAGGCCGAAGGCCGGGGGACATTCGCGGAGGGGAGTACCCGGCGTCCCGTGCACGCGCCCCCGACGCCAACAAAGAACTCACCCCAGCTGCACAGCCAGCATCTCCCGCGCCCGAGCCACGAATTCCGTCTCCCCCCTGCGCCCCGGCAGGAACTGGAAAGCCACGCGCGGCAACGCCGGCAACCCATGCGGCGCCGCGAGCCGCGCCACCCCCTCGCCGATCGCCGAGTCGTTGAGGCAGGCCACCCCGAGCCCCGCCGCCAATGCCGACTGCAGCCCCGCCACCCCCGAGGCCACGTGCGCGAGCACATAGGGCACATGCCGGCGCCGCAGCAACGCCACAGTGAACTGATGCAGCGAGCAGGTGTCGGGCAGCACCAGCAGCCGCACCGGCTCGCCGCGCACCACCCGCATCCCGGCCGCGCCCAGCCAGGCCAGCGACTCGCGCCGCAGCACCGCCGGGCTGCCCGGCGGCGGCGTCGACACGCCCGCGATGTGCATCGCCAGCGCCACGTCGAAATCGCCGCGCGCGTAGGCCGCGCGCAGCTCGTCGCTCTTGAGGATGCTCACGTGCAGCCGCACGCGCGGATGGCCCTGCGCGAGCCGTGCCAGCAGCTGCGTCAGGTCGCCCGGACGGAAGTAGTCGGTGACCGCGAGCCGCAGCTCGCCCGCCAGCGTCTCGCCATGCAGGTCGCGGAAGGCCTCGTCGCTGAGCGCCAGGATGCGCCGCGCATGCACCAGCAGCCGCGCGCCGGCCTCGGTCGGCGACACCCCGGCCTTGCTGCGCGTCAGCAGCGACTGGCCCGCGCGCTCCTCGAGCTTGCGCATCTGCTCGCTGACCGAGGACTGCGAGAGGAAGACCCGCGGCGCCGCAGCCGTGAGGCTGCCCGCGTCGACCACCGCCACCAGCGTGCGCAGCTGTTCCAGATCGAATCCCTGCATGGCTCATCCATCCGATATTCCGATGGTTTCTATCATATCTTCCCGCTTTTCCGATGACGAGGTGCTGCCCACAATCACCCCATCGACCACCCATCCATCAAGGAGTCCGCCATGCCCCACATCGTCGTCCACCTCTCCGGCCAACCCGATGCCGACCTCACGCGCCAGACCGTCGACGCCGTCGCCGAGCTCACCCAGAGCGTGCTCGGCAAGCAGTTGCCGGTGATCGCCATCACCGTGCAGTACATCGCCGCCGAGACCTGGTTCATTGGCGGCCAGTCGCTGGCCGCGCTCGGAAAGTCGGCCTTCCACCTCGACATCAGCATCACCGACGAGACCAACACCAAGGCCGAGAAGGCGCGCTACCTGCGCGAGGTCCATGCGGCCATGGCCAGGCTGCGGCCCAGCCTGCACGAGGTCTCGTACATCCACGTGATCGACGCGCGCGGCGCGGCCTACGGCTACGGCGGCAAGACCCAGGAGTACCGGCATCAACAGGCCGGCGTCTGAAGACGGCGCGTTGAAGCCGCCGCGGGGGCATGGCACGATGCGCCATGCCCTCCGCCAGCCCCACGTCGAACACCGTCCGCCACGCCGACAGCCTCGGCAACCCCCTCACGCTCGACGATGCCGCCAGCCTGCCGCTGGTCGACGACTTCGTCATGGGCTTCATCTCGAGCGAGGCCCGCGCCGTCAACCTGCTCACCGCCACCGAACACGACGCGAGCCCCATCGTGCAGGCCTACGGCGCCACGCTGCACCTGTTCGCCGAATCGCGCGAGGCCGTGGCCAATGCACGCCCCTTCCTCGACAAGGCACGCCAGCAGGCCGCGCGCGCCACGCCGCGCGAGCAGCGCTACATCGCCGCCATCGAGGCCTGGGCCGACGGCGACATCGCGCGCGCCATCGCGCTGCATGCCGAACAGGCGCGCGAGCATCCGCGCGACCTGGTGTCGCTCAAGCTCGGCCAGTACCACTGCTTCAACACCGGCGACTGCCCCGGCATGCTGCGGCTCGCGCTCGCGGTGCTGCCGCATGCGGCCGAGGTGCCCTACGTGCACGGCATGGCCGCCTTCGGCTACGAGCAATGCCACCTGATGCGCGAGGCCGAGGCCAGCGCGCGTCGCGCGATCGCCCTGTGCCGCAAGGAGCCCTGGGCCCACCATGCGCTCGCGCACGTGATGCTCACCGAAGGCCGGCTCGCCGAGGGCCTGGCCTTCATGGAGAGCGTGAGCGACACCTGGGTCGGCCTCAACTCCTTCATGGTCACGCACAACTGGTGGCACGTGGCGCTGTTCCTCATCGACCTGGGCCGCGGCGACGAGGCGCTCGCGGTCTACGACCGCCATGCCTGGGGCGTGGTCAAGGAATATTCGCAGGACCAGATCGGCGCCGTCTCGCTGCTCGCGCGGCTCGAGCTCGCGGGCGTCGACGTCGGCGATCGCTGGGACGACGTGGCAAAGCACCTGCTGCAGCGCCAGGCCGACCACGTGCTGCCCTTTCTCGACCTGCAGTACCTCTACGGCCTGGCGCGCGCGGGCCGGCCCGAGGCCGACACGCTGCTGGCCAACATCGAGGCCTTCGCGCCGCATGCGCCGGCCTCGACGCGCGCGGCCTGGCAGCGCGTGTGCGTGCCGGCCGCGCACGGCCTGCGCGCCCATGCGCGCGGCGACCTGGCCGCGGCGATCGACGGGCTCGGCACCGCGCTGCCGCGCATGATCGAGATCGGCGGCAGCCATGCACAGCGCGACCTGTTCGAGCAGGTCTACCTCGACGCGCTGGTGCGCAGCGGCACCGAGGCCACGCTGACCGGCGCGCAGGGCATCCTGCAGCAGCAGGTCAACGCCCAGCCCGAATCGCTGCGGCTGCGCCGGCAGGCGGCCGAGGTCTACCGCCAACTGGGCCTGCCGGAGATCGCCGCGCGCTCATGAGTTCAGGACATGGGGCGTGCCGCAAAAGGAATTGGCGGCACGCGCGAGGCGACTCCACACTGGCCGGCGTTTCCACCCGTGCCCACATCGCCCCATGCAGACCACGCTCATTGCCCTGGCCGCGCTCGCCTTCCTCGCACCCTCGCTTCACGCCCAGCCGGCCGACGCACCGGTCGAACTCGACCTGCTGCTGCGCGGCGGCACCGTCTACACCGGCGACGACGACCGGCCCGTGGTCGGCGACGTCGGCATCGCGGGCGACCGCATCGTGTTCGCGGGCCGCGCGATGCCCGCGCAGTTCAAGGCGAAGCGCACCATCGACGCCACCGGCATGGTGGTGGCGCCGGGCTTCATCGACGCCCACACGCATGCCGACACCGACCTGCATTCGAACGACGCGCGCAAGCGCCTCAACATCCCGTTCCTGACCCAGGGCGTGACCACCGCCGTGATCGGCAACGACGGCTTCGGCGGCTGGGACATCGCCGCCCAGGCGCAGCGGCTGCGCGCCGTGCCGGTGGGCACCAACGTCGCGATGTACGTCGGCTTCGGGCCGGTGCGCACCAGCCAGCTCGGCGAGGCCAACCGCCAGCCCACGCCCGAGCAGCTCGAGGCCATGGGCCGCCACGTGAGCCAGGCCATGTGCGAGGGCGCGCTGGGCCTGTCGACCGGGCTGTTCTATCCGCCGCAGAATTTCTCGAAGACCGAGGAGGTGATCGCGCTCGCGAAGGTGGCGGCGCGCCACGGCGGGCTCTACGACAGCCACATCCGCGACGAGTCCATGTACAACATCGGGCTCAAGGGCTCGATCGACGAGGTGATCCGCATCGGCCACGAGGCGAAGCTGCCGGTGCACGTGGCGCACATCAAGGCGCTCGGTGTCGACGTGCAGGGCCAGAGCGGCGACATCATCGAGCGCATCGAACGCGAGCGCGCCAAGGGCCTGGACATCACGGCCGACCACTACCCGTGGACCGCCTCGAGCACCCGCTTCTCGGCCGCGCTGATCCCGCCTTGGGCCATCGATGGCGGCCGCGCCGCGCTGCTGCAGCGCTTCGACGATGCCGCGGTGCAGGAGCGGCTGCGCGGCGGCATGCGCGAGAACCTGCGGCTGCGTGGCGGGCCCGACGCGATCCTGTTCTCGGCCGGCAGCACGAAGTACGTGGGCAAGACGCTCGCGCAGGTCGCGAAGGACCAGAACGCCGACCCGGTCGACGCCGCCATCGCGGTGCTGCGCGACGGCGACCTGATGATCGCCTCGTTCAACCAGAGCGACGACGACGTGCGCGCCTTCATGAAGCGGCCCTGGGTGATGACCTCGTCGGATTCCTCGCAGGGCCATCCGCGCGCCTACGGCACCTTCGCGCGCAAGTACGAGCAGTACGTGGTGAAGGAGCACGCGATCTCGCTCGCGCAGTTCGTCCGCGGCAGTTCCTCGCTCACGGCCGACACGCTGGGGCTGGTGCAACGCGGCCATCTGCGGCCCGGCTACTACGCCGACGTGGTGGTGTTCGATCCCGCGCGCTTCGCCGCGCGTGCCACCTACACGCAGCCGACGCTGCTGTCCGAGGGCGTGCGCACGGTGCTGGTGAACGGCCAGCTCGCGGTGGACCAGGGCCAGCCGACGGGCGTCGGCGCGGGCAGGCCGCTGCTGCGCACGCCGAAGGCCGGCAGCTGCGGCTGAGCCGCTTCAGTCCTTGCGCTGGAGGTGGCGCGTCTGGTCGTAGGTCGGCTGCGGCGGCAGGTCGGCCAGGTGCCGCGTGTCGGCCCACTCGACGATCTCGATCGCCTCGGGCGCAGCGGGATCGGCGATGCGGATGCGGTTGAAGCCGGCGTTGGGAATCTCGCTGCGGCGCGGACCGCTGAGGCTCAGGCCGTGCGCGGTGCGCCACACCATGTCGAGCACGCCGCCGTGCGTGACCACGATCAGGTGCTGCCCGCGATGCGCGCTGGCGATGGTGCCGAGCGCCGCGACGATGCGCGCATGGAACTCGCGCGGCGTCTCGCCCTCGGGCATGGCATGGTCCTCGCGAAACTCGAGCCACTCTTCCCAGGCGCGCGGATGCAGGGCCTGGATCTCGTCGGAGCGCATGCCCTCGACGATGCCGAAGAACTGCTCGCGCAGCGAGGCCGTGGTGGCGATCGGCAGCGAGAGCTGCGAGGCACCGGGCGCCGCCGTCTGCTGGGCCCGCAGCAGGTCGCTGCTGATCACGTGCTGCACCGCGGTTTCCTGCGCCAGCCGCAGCCCGATGCGGCGCGCCTGCTCGTGGCCCATGTCGTTGAGCGGCACGTCGGCGTGGCCCTGGAAGCGCAGTTCGCGGTTCCACGCGGTCTCGCCGTGGCGGATGAGGATGATGTCGGTGGTGGTGTCGGGTTTGGGCGTGGGCATCGACCGCCATTGTCCCACCACCGGCACCCGCGCAGGGTGCGCTTTCAGGCCAAGGCCAGCGGCAGTGCGCCCAGTCGCAGCGCCGGCGAAGGCGTGAGCAGCGAGAGCACCCACGCGATCGTGAAGCCGCCGACGATGGCGCAGACCACCACCACCGCGGTGTAGGGCAGCGCGCGGTCGGCCGGACACTTCATCAGCACCGGCAGGCCGAGGTAGATCAGGTAGATGCCGTAGAGCCCGCACAGCGCGCCCAGCACCGACAGCGAGGGCAGCAGGCTGAAGATGCTGCCGACCAGCGAGGCAGTGGAGGCATAGACCGCGAGCTTGAGCGCGGCGACCGGGCTCTGCACGCCGTCGAAGGTGGGCGCGAGCGCATCGACGATGAGGCCGATCACGAACACCACCACGAGCGACAGCACGTAGCCGACCACCATGTTGACCAGCCCCGCGAGCACCGGCACGCGGAAGCTGACGCCGAAGGCGCCCATGCCGATCACCGACAGGCCGATGAAGCCGGCCACGGCCGGGATCAGCGCGAGGATCATCAGGTAGTTCTTGTAGAGCGAGGCGGCGTCCTCGGGCTCGGCATCGATCAGGGCCCAGGTGGCCTTGGGCTTGAGCAGGATGTCCTGCACGCGTTGAACCAGGTTCATGGAAGTCGAAGGGAAAGGAGAAGGGGTGGCGGCGCGAGTATGTCGAGCCGCGGCGCGTCTGGCTGCTGGCCAGGAAGCCTATGCCGATGCGCCGGGATGCCCTCCTCGCGCAGAATCCCGGCATGCCTGCCACCCTCGTACTTCTTCCCGGCCTTGCGTGCGACGCGCGCCTGTGGGACGCCCAGCTCCCCGCCCTCCCCTCCTCGCTCTCGCCGCGCGTGAGCGACGTCCAGCTGCGCCACGCCACCATCGAGGGCATGGCCGCGGCCGTGCTGGCCGAGAACCCCGGCCCGCTGGTGCTGTGCGGCGCCTCGATGGGCGGCATGGTCGCGATGGAGGCCGCGCGCCAGGCGCCCGGCCGCATCGCGGGCCTGGCCCTGCTGGGCACCAGCGCACGGCCCGAGACGCCCGACATGCGCGCGCTGCGCGAAGGCGCGATCGAGTACTTCGCGCGCGGCGAGCTGCGCGAGGTGATCGAGCCCAACGTGTTCTTCGCCTTCCATCCGGCCCAGGCCGCCGACCCGGTGCTGGTGCAGCGCTATCTCGACATGGTGCTGGGCGCTGGCGCCGAGCAGCTCACGCGCCAGAACCGCGCCGTGATGGCCCGGCCCGATGCGCGCACGCACCTCGCGTCGCTGCGCGCGCCCGTGCTGCTGATGTGCGGCGACGACGACCGCCTCGCGCCGCCCGAATGCACGCGCGAACTGGCGGCGCTGCTGCCGCAGGCGGAATTGGCATGGGTGCCGCAGTGCGGCCACATGCTGACGATGGAGAAGCCGGCGCTGGTCAACGACGCGCTCAACGGCTGGCTGGCGAAACTCTTCGCCGCCTGAGCGTTGGGGTCAGTGCAGCAGGCCGCCGGTTTCGGCGATGTCGCGCTCGACCTCGAGCGCGGTGCGCACCGCGATGCGCAGCGCCTCGACCAGGGTCGCGAGCGCCATGCTCGGCGCGCCCGGAAAGTTCGCCGCCTGCTCGGGCAGGTAGGGGATGTGGATGAAGCCACCGCGTACGCCCTGCACGCCTGGCTGCGCGCGCTGCGCGAGCTGGTGCATCAGGCCATAGAAGATGTGGTTGCAGACGAAGGTGCCGGCCGTGTTCGACACCGAGGCCGGCACGCCCGCGGCGCGCAGGTCGCGCACCATGGCCTTGATCGGCAGCGTCGAGAAATAGGCCGCGGGGCCCTCGGGCGCCACCGGCACGTCGACCGGCTGCTGCCCGGCGTTGTCGGCGACGCGGCCGTCGTCGACGTTGATCGCCACGCGCTCGGGCGTGACCTCGGCGCGGCCGCCCGCCTGGCCGATGCACAGCACCAGCCGCGGCTTGAGTTCGTCCATCGCCTCGGCCAGCGACTCGATGGCCGCGCCGAAGACGCAGGGCATCTGGCGCGCATGCACCACCGCGCCGGCATGCTTCCAGCCGTCGAGCGTGCGCACCGCTTCCCATGAAGGATTGATGGCCTCGCCGCCGAAGGGCTCGAAGCCGGTCAGCAGCACGCGCGATGGTGGAGAGGTTCGGGGCGTCTTCGGCGAGCTCATGGGACCGACGTTACCGCAAGCGCCCCCTGGCGTCGCTACTTCCTGGGCGCGAGGTCGAGCGGATTGGCGGGCAGGTCACCGCGCGCGGGCTTGGGCTTCTGCTCGATCTTGCATTCGGCGTCCCGGAACGGGCCCGACAGCCGGTCCCAATCGGAGTTGATGACCTGCTGGAAGCACACGATCTTGCCGTTGTCCTTGTGCTTGAACAGATAGAACCCGCCGGTGGGTTGGGACAGCGCCGGACCGCAGATCAGGGCGGTGCCGAGCGCGAATGCGAAGGCTGCGATGAGTTTCATGGTCGTTCTCCCGGGAAATCACAGGGCAGGCGGCGAAGCCAGGCTCCGGGCCACCTCGATGACCAGGTTGCGAGATTGCTCGACGATCTTGTCACGCTCGGTCTCGAACTCCCGATCGGTGAGGCCTCTAGGAATCTTCAGGGTCGGCGTGTGGATGTGGCCTGCCGGGATATCGAGCCGGAAGACGTCGCGCAGCAAGGTGTTGCGATACGCGCTGGCGTTGGACAGGTAGTTGCCGCCCCCGCCCTGCAGCGCGCAGTTCAGCTCTTGCGGATTCGGCTTCGTTCCCTCGGGCGGAAAAAGAGCGTCGAGGGTGCACTCGATGACATCGTAATCGTCGTTCCGAGCCACTTTCCAGTCGCCCGTGGCCGCATCGATCATTCTCTGGAACGGCAGGCTTGCGACGGTGAACTGCGACGGCGCATCCTTCGACCATGGCGTGGGCGAATACCCCAACCAGCGTTCCGGCGGGTTGATCTCGCAATCCTGGTTCGAGGGAAGGCCGGTGCACGGAGGCCTCAGGTTGTCGTTGCCGGCGGCGGAGAAGTGATAGCGCCCGTTGTAGTGCTCCAGGTCGAAGCTGTTGCGCCCCTGGCTCATGGTGATCGACGCATCGACGCGCTTGCCGCCGGGCTTGAACCAGGGCCCCAGCGTGTCCTCCTGCATGCCGGCGAGGAACGGACCGTAGTTGACGGGCAGGATGAAGGTGCGGATCACCGCGGTCGTGCCGTCGGCCAGCGCCACGGTCTGGCCATCGAGCGAGAGGATGGTCGCGCCCGAGGGGTTGCCTCTGAGCAGTCCGATGTCGCCGGACTTGATCCCGGCATCCGAACTCGGGTCGCCGAGCGAGAACGGATCGAAGCCGCTCACCAGGATCCGCCTGTGACCCGCGCCTTCGGGAAAATCGATCGATAGCTGCCCGCGCGATGCACGCTCGAACTCGTTCTGCAGCGCGGCGCGCTGCGCGTCCGTCAGCGCGAACTCGGGCTTCCACTGGCGCAGCGCGAGCGTCATCGTCAGCCGTGCCCAATAGAGCATGCGGTCATCGCTCTTGGCCAGCGTGCCCTGGACCGACCGGCCCTGCACGCGGTCGAGCGCCGCCTGCCAGAGCTTGCGGCCCTCGGCGTGCAGCAGCGCCACCGCCTCGTCGTAGCTCGAGGCGCCCGCCAGCCCGTCGCTGCAGAGCTTCGCGGCGAAGTCGGGGCCGAAGCGATCGAATCCGCTGGCCCGCAGCAGTTGCTGCGAATAGCTCAGTGCATCGCTGGCGGCGATCTTGTTGGGCAGGCGCCGCTCCTCGTAGGAGGCCTCCACGGCGCTGTCCATCGCGCACTTGGCGCGCACGGCCGGTGGTGGTGGCGGCGCGGGCGGCGGTGGTGCCGGCGGGGCGGGCGGCTGCGTGCCACCGGCGGCAGCAATCGCCGCCAGCACGGCCGGGTCGACGCCGCCGCCCCCACCTCCGCCTCCGCAGCCGGCGACCGCGAGCGCGCAAATCCCCAGGGCGGCACCGATCCTGGCGCGCCTTGCCTTCGCTTTCTTCATTCGATCTCTCCCTGATCCAGTACCTGACAGCAACGAAAAACAAAACAGCAACCCGCTGGCACGGCTCCTGCAGCGTTCGGTCAGAGACCGAAGCTGCCGCCGGGGGGCGGGTTGCACCGCTTACGTGTGCGACAAGTTGATGAAAACATGAGCAATTGATCGAGTCGAACGAGTTTTTGTTAAACAACCCGATAACAAAAGTTCAACGATGCTCGGACCAGGGAGAGGCAGAAGATGAACACCCGTTTCCTCGAAACGCTGGTCATGCTCGACCGGCTCAAGAGCTTCCGAGAGACGGCGCAGATGCTCTGCGCCACCCAGGCCGCGGTGTCCAAACGCATCGAGGCGCTGGAAGAAGAGCTCGGCGTGCAGCTGGTCGACCGCTCGCAGCGCTCGCTGCGGCTCACGCGCATCGGCGAGCAGGTGGTGGCGCAGGCCGAGCAGATCCTCGCGCTCGAGAAGCAGCTCAAGCGCTCGGTGCAGCCCGACGCGCCGCCCTCGGGGCGCGTGCGCATCGGCGTGATCGAGACGGTGGTCCACACCTGGCTCACGCCGCTGATCCACCTGCTGAGCGCGCGGCTGCCCGCGGTCGAGCCCGACATCACGGTCGACACGGCGCACAACCTGCGCGAGCAGTTCCGGCAGCGCAAGTTCGACCTGCTGATCCAGAACGACGACGTCTCCGAGCTCGCGCGCAGCGGCGAGTCGGTGCTGCTGCCGCTGTGCAGCTTCCCGATGCGCTGGGTGGCGCGCCCGACGCTGTTGCCGCATGCGCGCACCTTGCGGCTCGAGGACCTCGAGCGGGTGCCGCTTCTGACCTTCTCGCGCACCTCGGGCCCGCGCGCGCACGTGAAGGCGCTGTTCGCGGGGCGCGCCGCGGAGCCGCGCGTGTGCAGCTTTCCGTCGGTGCAGTCGATCATCCAGCTGACCAAGGGCGGCTTCGGCGTGGCCGCGATCCCGCCGGTGTTCGTGCGCCAGGAACTGGCGGCCGGCGAGCTCGAGGTGCGCGACGGCCCCGCGCTGCCGCCGATGGCGATCAGCCTCGCGCATGCCGAAGGCACGGCGCCCGCGGTCCAGGCGGTGGCGCGGCTCACGCGCACCGTGGTGGCCGACTACTGCGAGGAGATCGGGCCGCGCTGGGTGAGTGCGCTGGCCTGCGAGGAAGCACTGCCCGCCTGAGCGGCGGATGCGCCGTCGCGCGGCTTCGTCAGTCCGCGCGCACCTCGATGCCTTCGGACAGCAGCCGCTCGCGGATGCGGCGCGCGAAGGCCAGCGCATGCGCGCCGTCGCCATGCAGGCAGACGGTCTGCGCATTGACCGGCACGATGCTGCCGTCGATGGCCTTGACCTGGCGTTCGCGCACGAAGGCCAGGGTCTGGACGATGGCCTGCGCGTCGTCCTCGATCAGCGCGCCGGGCTGGCTGCGCGGCACCAGGCTGCCGTCGGGCATGTAGCCGCGGTCGGCGAACACTTCCTCCACCGGCACGAGGCCGGCGCGGCGCGCGGCGTCGATCATGCCGCTGCCCGCGAGGCCGAAGAACTTCAGCGAAGGATCGAAGCGGCGCACGGCCTCGCACAGCGCATCGGCGAGTTCGGGCTCCTTCACCGCCTGGTTGTAGAGCTGGCCGTGCGCCTTCACGTGCGCGAGCCGGCCGCCCTCGGCCTTGACGATGGCCGCGAGCGCGCCGACCTGGTAGAGCACGTTGGAGACGATCTCGTCGGGCGGCAGGTGCATGGTGCTGCGGCCGAAGTTCTCGCGGTCGGGAAAGCTGGGATGCGCGCCGATCGCCACGCCGTGCGCGACGGCCCAGCGCACGCACTGGTGCATGGTCTTCGGGTCGCCCGCATGCCAGCCGCAGGCGATGTTGGCCGAGCTCACGAGCCCGAGCAGCGCTTCGTCGCTGCCGGCGCCTTCGCCGAGGTCCGCGTTGAGGTCGATGTGCATGGGAGGACTCCTGGAGCGATGCGGCGGATGGAAAGACCGCAGTCTATGCCGGGGTCGGCCAGCCTGCCGCCGCGAGGCCTTGCACCACCTGCGCGACATAGCGCTGCTGCGCGGCCCAGGCCTCGAGCGCGGTGGCGGCATCGACCGGCACCAGCCGCAGGCTGCCGTCGAGCGGCGCCTGCGCGAGCTTCCAGAGGTCGGCGCGGATCACGACGCCGATGCGCGGATAGCCGCCGGTGGTCTGGGCGTCGCCCATCAGGATGATCGGCTGGCCCGAGGGCGGCACCTGGATCGTGCCGGGAATCACGCCCGAGGACAGCATGTCGGTGGCGCGCTTGCGCCGCAGTTCGGCGCCGCTCGCGCTCGCGAGCCGGCTGCCCATGCGGTTGCTCTGCGGCGTGATGCGCCAGCGCTCGCCCCAGAGCTGGTCGCGCGAGGCGACGGTGAACTGCTCGAACTCGGGGCCGGGCAGCACGCGCAGAGCGATGGCGCCGTCGGCCGCGGCATCGGGCTCCCAGTCGGGACCGCGCACCCCGAAGGCGCGCCGCGCGCGCTGCGCCTCGGCCAGCGCCGACGCGCCCAGCGGCAGCCGGTCGCCCTTGCGCAGCGCACGGCCCTCGTGGCCGCCGAAGCCGGCCTTGAGATCGGTGCTGCGCGAGCCGAGCACGGGCGCCACGTCGATGCCGCCCGCCACCGCGAGCCAGCTGCGCAGGCCGGCCTTGCCGCCGCCCGCGTTGATGCTCGCGTTGGCGCTAGCAAGCCGCAGCGTCTGCCCGGCCGCGACCGGCACGCTCCAGCACGGCCACAGCGGCTGGCCGTCGAGCGTGGCGCCGAAGTCGTCGCCCACCAGCGCGATGCGCGTGTCGGTCTCGAAGCGCAGCACGCTGCCGCCCAGCGTCAGCTCGAGCCCGGCCGCACCGGTGGCGTTGCCCACCAGCCGGTTGGCAATCGCCAGCGCCAGCGTGTCGAGCGCGCCGCCCGGGCAGATGCCTAGCTGGCGATGGCCGTGGCGCCCGAGGTCCTGCACCGACGCCAGCGGGCCGGGCTTCTCGATCAGGAGCGTCATGGCCGCAGGCTTTCGACGACGAAGCGCACGCGGTCGCCGGGCCGCAGCAGGGTCGGCGACGCGGCCAGCGGATCGAAGAGCGCGACCTCGGTGCGCCCGATCAGTTGCCAGCCGCCCGGCGAGCGCAGCGGATAGATGCCGGTCTGCTCGCCGCCGATGCCGACCGAGCCCGGAGGCACGGCCGTGCGCGGTTCGGCGCGACGCGGCGTGGCGAGCGCGGCCGGCAGTCCGCCGAGGAAGGCGAAGCCCGGCAGGAAACCCAGCAGGTAGACCACGTACTCGGCCGCGGCATGGCGGCGCACCACCTCGGTGGTCGACAGGCCGGTGTGGGCCGCCACGTCCGCGAGGTCGGGGCCGTGCTCACCGCCGTAGGCGACGGGAATCTCGATGTCGCGGCCCTCGATGCCGCCGGCCTCGAGCCGCGGCCAGGCCTCGAGCACGCGCGCGCTCAGCGCCTCGAGATCGACCGCGGTCGGATCGAAGGTCAGCGTGAGGTTGTTCATGCCCGGCAGCACTTCGCCGACGCCGCTCCAGCGACCGGCCTCGCGCGCCAGCGCCCAGATCTTCTGTTGCTGGACGAACGTGGCGGGACCGGGCAGGTCGCACAGCAGCGCCGCGTCGCCCAACAGGTGCAAACGGGGCGCCAGCGCGCCGCTCATCGGCGGCGCCTACTCTCTGCCGAGGCTTCGGACCTTGGCCGCGAGCTGCTGTTCGACGTTGGGCGAGACGAACTTGTGCACCTCGCCGCCGAGCATCGCGATCTCGCGCACGAAGGTGCTGGAAATGAACTGGTACTTGTCGCTGGGCGTGAGGAACACGGTCTCGACGTCGGGCATCAGCGAGCGGTTCATGCCCGCGAGCTGGAACTCGTAGTCGAAGTCGGTGACGGCGCGCAGGCCACGCACCATGGCCTTGCCGCCGCGCGCCACGACGAAGTCGCGCAGCAGGCCCGAGAAGCTCTCGACCGAGACCTGGTCGCTGTAGGGCTTGACGGCTTCGCGCGCCATCTCGATGCGTTCCTGCAGCGTGAAGAGCGCCTTCTTGTGGTGACCGGCCGCCACGGCGACGATCACCTTCGAGAACAGTTGGGTCGCACGCCGCACCACGTCCTCGTGCCCGAGGGTGATGGGGTCGAAAGTGCCGGGATAAACCGCGATCACGTTGCTGGCCATGGTTGCTACCTCCTCATGCAGCCGATGCGGCTTGGGTCGGCGGATTATGCAGTGCCGTGTGCGGCATGCATCAAAAGGTGTGCATGCACCGCGCCGGCCTTCAAGTGGCGGAACACGACGAGGCCGAGCGCGGCCGCCTCCTCGTCGCTCCAGCGGCGCGGTGCCTCGAGGTAGATGGCGCCGCCCGCGCGGACCGCGCGCACGGCGGCGCGCAGCGCGGGTTCGTAGAGCGTGGTGCTGTCGAAGGGCGGGTCGAGGAAGACCACGTCGAGGCTCGCGGCCGGCGTGCGCTCGAGCGCCGTGACGCCGTTGCCGCGCTCCACGCGCACCGCCTCGGCAGCGAGTTTGGTCTTGGCGGCCTGGATCTGCGCGACCAGCGCGGCGTCCTGCTCGCACAGCAGCACGCCGGCCGCGCCGCGCGACGCGGCCTCGAGGCCGAGCGCGCCGGTGCCCGCGAAAGCATCGATGCACTGCCAGCCCGGCAGCTCGCCGCCACCGGCGCCGGCCAGGCTCGCGAGCCAGTTGAACAGCGTCTCGCGCACGCGGTCGGGCGTGGGGCGCAGGCCGGGCTTGTCGGCGACGGCGAGGCGTGTGCGTTTCCACTGGCCGCCGATGATGCGCACCTCGTGCGCGCGCGCCGAACGCGCGGGGGAAGAAGTCGTTGGGGTGCGCGAGGGCGCGGCGGCAGGCTTGCGGGGCATGCGGCGAGCTTAACGCGCCCGCCGGGGCTCAGAAGCCCGCGATGGCGCGTCGCGCGAGCAGCGCCGCCAGCACCAGCATCGTGCCGCCGATCAGCGCGTCGAGCATCTGCCAGGCGCGCGGCCGCGCGAACACCGGCGCCAGCAGCCGCGCGCCATAGCCGAGGGCCGAGAACCACAGCGCGCTCGCGAGCGCCGAGCCGGCCACGAACCATCCCTTGAGCGAGCCCGCGTACTGCGCGCCGGTGCTGCCCACGAGCAGCACGGTGTCGAGGTAGACGTGCGGGTTGAGCAGCGTGAAGCCCGCGGCCTGGGCCAGCACCGCGGTGCGCGACAGCGAACTGCCCTGCGTGACCGTGCGCAGCGCACCGGCCGCGCGCGAGCGCCACAGCGCGCGCAGCCCGTAGCCGGCGAGGAACAGCGCGCCGAAGCCGGCGAGCGCGGTGGCCAGCATCGGCCGGCCCTGGAGCGCCTGTGCCATGCCGGCCACGCCGGCCGAGATCAGCACCGCGTCGCTGACGGCGCAGAACAGCACGACCGCGCTCACGTGCTCGCGGCGCAAGCCCTGGCGCAGCACGTAGGCGTTCTGCGCGCCGATGGCGACGATGAGCACCAGGCTCATGAAGAGCCCGTTGAGGAAGGCGGTGGTGACGAGTTCGGCAGACATGGTGCGAGCTTGCCGCCGTTCGCGAATTAACTCAAACTAAACTTCCTTAAGTCAATTCAGTTTTCCTTCATCCACATGCTCGACTACGCCGCCCTCAACGCCCTGGCCACCGTGGTGCGCGAAGGCAGCTTCGAGCGCGCGGCCCGCGCGCTCAACGTCACGCCCTCGGCGGTGTCGCAGCGCGTGAAGCTGCTCGAGGAACGCATCGGCGGCGCGCTGCTGGTGCGCGGCCAGCCCTGCGTGGCGACCGAGGCCGGGCTGCAGCTGTGCCGGCACGTCGAGCGCGTGGGCATGCTCGAGCACGAGCTGCGCGATGCGCTGCCGGTGCTGGGCGCCGGCGAGGCCGGCGAGCGGGTCACGGTGCGGGTGGCGGTCAATGCCGACAGCCTCGCGACCTGGTTCGTCGGCGCGGCCGCTGCCTTCTCGCAGCAGCACGGCGCGTTGCTCGACCTCACGGTCGACGACCAGGACCACACGGCCGAGCGCCTGCGCAGCGGCGCGGTGCTGGCAGCGGTCACCGCGCTGGCGCAGCCAGTGGCCGGCTGCAACAGCGAGGCGCTGGGCACCATGCACTACGTGGCGGCCGCCAGCCCGGCGTTCGTGCAGTCGCATTTCGCCAAGGGCGTGGGCGCACGCACGCTGGCACAGGCGCCGAGCCTGGTGTTCGACCGCAAGGACGCGCTGCAGGCGCGCTGGGTGCGGCGCATCTGCCATCGCGAGGTCGAGACGCCGCGCCACTGGCTGCCCTCGCCGCAGGCCTTCGTCGAGGCCGCGCGCGCGGGCATGGGCTGGGGCATGCATCCGCTGAGCATGGTGGCGCAGGCCTTGCGCGACGGCTCGCTGGTGGAGCTGGTGCCGGGCTCGCGGCTGCCGGTGCCGCTGTACTGGCAGCAGGCGCGCGCGGCGCCGCGGCTGCTCGGGCGGCTCGGCGATTGCGTGCGCGCCGCCTCGCGCACGGGGCCGCACGCGCTGGCCTGAAGCGGCCTACTTGCTGCCCTGCGGCTTGGCCTGCGGGTCGCTGCCCACCACCACCGTCACCATGCGATCGGGCTGCAGCTTGCGTGCGAACGCGGCCTTGATGTCGGCGGCGGTCACGGCATTCATGCGCGCGGTCCAGGTGTCGAGGTAATCGAGCGGCAGGTCGTTCCAGGCGATGTTGGCGACGTTGCCGATCAGCTTGCGGTTGCTGTCGAGCAGGAGCGGAAAGCCGCCGATCAGGTTGTCCTTCGCGGCCTTGAGCTCGTTCTGCGTGGGCCCCTCGGCGACGAACTTCGCGAGCACCTCGCGCGCCACCTTCACCGCCTCGGCCGCCTGGTCGGGCCGGGTCTGGAAGCCGACGCGGAACGCGCCCGCGTCGAGCCCCGGCGCGAAGCCGCTGTAGACGCTGTAGGTCAGGCCGCGCTTCTCGCGCACCTCGTCGGTCAGGCGCGACACGAAGCCGCCGCCGCCGAGGATGTAGTTGCCGAGGTTGAGCGCGAAGTGGTCGGGGTCCTTGCGCGGATAGCCGGGTTGGCCGATATAGACATGGGTCTGCGCCGACTCGAAGGGAATGCGCACCTCCTTCGATTCGGCCAGCGCCGGCACCGGCGCGATCGCGGGCAGCGGCGTGCAGGCCTCGGGGCCGGGCAGCCGCGACAGCATCGCGTTGGCGATGCCCTCGGCCTGCGCGCGCGTCACCGCGCCCACGATGCTGAGCTTGGCGCGGCACGGCACGATCAGTTGCTGGTAGCGCTGGCGCATGGCCGCGGTGTCGATGCGCGCGAGCGTGGCCTCGGTGGTCTGCTGGCCATAGGGATGGCCGCTGTAGACCGCGGTCGCGAAGGCACGCGCCGCGACCGTCGCGGGCTTGGTGTTGCCCTCGCGGATGGATGCCGAGAGGCGCTCGCGTTCGCGCTGCCAGATGTCGTCGGGGAAGGTAGGTTCGCCGATCACGCGCGCGGCCAGCGCCACCGCCTTGTCGAGTAGCTTGGAGTCGGCGAGGCTGCGCAGCGTGTAGCTGGTGCGGTCGTTGCTGGCGCTGACGTCGAACTCGGCGCCCAGATCGGCCCAGGCCTCGCCCAGCGCGTTCTGGTCGAGCGCGGGCTCGCCGTCGCGGCCGGCGCGCACACCCTTCTCGACCATGGTCGAGCTCACGCTCGCGAGGCCGGCCTGGTCGGCGGGATCTCGCCGGCTGCCGGCATCGAAGTCGACCTCGACGTCGACGATCGGCAGCGCCTGCGAGGACACGAGGTAGATCTTGGCGCCGTTGGCCAGCGTCCAGTGTTCGATCGGCAGCGCGGCCTGCGCGGCCAGGCCGGCGAAGCCGAGCATGGCCAGCACGCCGGTGCGCAGCAGGCGGCCGGCGATGGCCGGCTTGGAATGAGAGAGGGACATGGAGATCTGACCTTCGAGCGATGCGGCGGCGTTCAACGCAGTTCTCCCGCGGGAGCGGCGAAGCCGCGGGCACGGGGCCGCGCATCGGGCGGCAGCGGGACCAAGGTGGCCACGGTGAGCTGGTCATCGCCGAAGTACTTGGCGGCCACCGCCTGCACCTGCGCGGCGGTCACGGCCTGCAGCTTCGCGATCATGCGCGGATCGGCATCGAGCGGCAGGCCCTGCACCCAGTTGCTGCCGAGTTCGCGCGCCTGCGCCATCACCGAATCGCGCTTGTAGGTCTCGCTCGCCACCCACTGCGTCTTGACGCGCGCGAGCTCGGCCTCGCCCACGCCTTCCTTGGCAATGCGCGCGACCTGCGCGCGCAGCGCGGCCTCGACCTGCGCGGCGGTCTTGCCGGCCGCGGGCACGCCCGCCAGGCCGAACAGCTGCGGACCGCGCCCCATCAGCCCCGAATAGGCACCGGCCGAATCGGCCACGCGCTCGGGTCCCTGCGTGAGCGCGCGATCGAGCCGCGAGCCGGTGTAGCCGTCGAGCACGGCCGACAGCACCTCGAGCGCCCAGGCGTCGCTCTCGGCATCGATGCTCTCGAGCTGCGGGATGCGGAAGGCCAGCGAGACGTAGGCCTGCTCGGCCGGCGCCTTGAACTCGATGCGGCGGATGCCGCGCTGCGGCGGCTCGATGCGCGGCTTGCGCACCGGCACCGCGCGCGCGGGGATGCCGCCGTAGTACTTCTCGGCCAGCGCGCGCACCTTGTCGACGTCGACATCGCCGGCGATCACGATCGCGGCATTGGCGGGCACGTACCAGCGGCGGTGGAACTCGCGCACGTCCTCGGGCGTCATCGCGTCGAGGTCGCTCATCCAGCCCACCACCGGCCGGTGGTAGGGCGAGGCGATGAAGACGGCCGCGCTCTGCTGCTCGCCGAGCAGGGCGCGCGGCTGGTCCTCGGTGCGCATGCGGCGCTCTTCCTTGACCACCTCGATCTCGCGCTTGAACTCGTCGTCGGGCCACTGGTTGTTGGCGAAGCGGTCGGATTCGAGCTTCATCACCTGCTCGAGGCTGCCGACCGGGATCTGCTGGTAGTAGCCGGTGTAGTCGCGCGTGGTGAAGGCGTTTTCCTGCCCGCCCAGCGCCGCCACGCGGCGCGAGAACTCGCCGGGCTTGATCGACTTCGTGCCCTTGAACATCATGTGCTCGAGCGCATGGGCCACGCCCGAGGTGCCGTCGACTTCGTCGATCGAGCCCACGCGCACCCAGACCATCTGCACCGCGGTCGGCGAACGCCGGTCGGGCTGCACGATCAGGGTCATGCCGTTGGAGAGGGTGAATTGCTGGGGACCGGGGGCGGAGGCAGTGGCTGCGGTGGCCGGGGGCGATGGCTGTTGCGCCTGCGCGGGCAAGCCCCAGGGCGCCGCGAACGCCAGGGCCAGCACCGCACCAGACGCAGCGCGGCGTGGCGAGGGGTGTTTCATAGAATGGCTCCGATTCTAAAAAGCGCCCGATGTTCAGTTTCTTCAAGAAAAAACCACCCGCGGAAACGCCCGAAGCACCGGCCCCGCAGGCGCCAGCGATCCCGCCGGCCGAACCTGCCCCCGCCGCGGAGAGCGCGCCCTCGCGCTCGGTGTTCTCGCCCTCGAGCTGGTTCGGCGCGAAACCGGCGGCAAAGGAAGTGCCGGCCGCGGCACCGGTGACACCGCCTGCGGCGACGCCGACGCCGGCACCGGTCGTTGCGCCCGCAGTGCCCACGGTCCAGCCCGTGGCGCCGACGCCCGTCGCACCGCCACCTGTCGCACCGCCGCCGCCCGCCGTCGACCTCCCGATCCTCGCGCCAGCCCCCGCGCCCGTGCCGGCACCGGTGCTCGAGGTCGCTCCGCCGCCCGCGCCCGAGCGCCGGGGCTGGCTCGACAAGCTCAAGACCGGCCTGCGCAAGACCGGCACCGGCATCCAGGCGGTGTTCGTCAATGCCCAGATCGACGAGGCGCTCTACGAAGAGCTCGAATCCGCGCTGCTGATGGCCGATGCCGGCGTGAAGGCCACCGAATACCTGCTCGACGACCTGCGTCGCCGCGTGAAGAGCCAGATGGCGACCGACGCATCGCAGGTCAAGCGCCTGCTGGCCGAGGCCATCGCCGACCTGCTGCGCCCGCTCGAGAAGCCGCTGGAGATCGGCCGCCACACGCCCACCGTGATCATGGTCGCGGGCGTGAACGGCGCGGGCAAGACCACCTCCATCGGCAAGCTCACCAAGCACCTGGCCAACGAAGGGGCCTCGGTGCTGCTGGCCGCGGCCGACACCTTCCGTGCCGCGGCGCGCGAGCAGCTGCTGGTCTGGGCCGACCGCAACACGGTGGAGATCGTGAGCCAGGAAGGCGGCGACCCCTCGGCCGTGAGCTTCGACGCGGTGAACGCCGGCAAGGCGCGCGGCAAGGACGTGGTGCTGGTCGACACCGCGGGCCGGCTGCCGACCCAGCTGCACCTGATGGACGAGCTCAAGAAGATCAAGCGCGTGGTCAACAAGGCCGACGCCACCGCGCCGCACGAAGTGCTGCTGGTGATCGACGGCAACACCGGCCAGAACGCGCTGGCGCAGGTCAAGGCCTTCGACGAGACGCTGGGCCTGACCGGGCTGGTCGTGACCAAGCTCGACGGCACGGCCAAGGGCGGCGTGCTGTGCGCGATCGCGCGCGAGCGGCCGATCCCGGTCTACTTTATCGGCGTGGGCGAGAAGCTCGAGGACCTCGAGACCTTCGACGCGCGCGAGTTCGCGCAGGCGCTGCTGGGCAACTGAGGGGCGCCCGCTCCCTCAACGAGCGAGCACCGCCTCGCTCATCGCCTCGAGCAGCCGGTTCGCCACCACCGGCTTGAACAGCACCGGCACGCGCGACTCGCGCACGCGCAGCAGCCGGTCGGGCGAGGTCTCGCCGGTGATCAGCAGCAGCGGCGTGGCACCGTCGCCGGCCCGGCTCAGGCGCAGGCCGGCATCGAGGCCGTCGGCACCATCGGCCAGCCGGTAGTCGCACAGCAGCAGCTCGAAGGGACGGCCCTCGCCGCGCGCCTGCGCCAGCGCCCGCGCGGCCGACGCCTCGTCGCCCACGGCCTGCGCCTCGACCGCATGCGAGCGCAGCAGGCCGGTCATGGCCTCGCGGATCTCCTGCTCGTCGTCGAGCAGCAGCACGCGCGCGGGCAGCCGCGCCGCGCCGCGGCGGCGCTGTTCCTCGGCATCGGCCGCCGCGGCCTGCGGCGGAAACGGCCCGGCCAGCGCGCTGGCCTGCGCGTTCGCGGCCTGCACCACCAGCCGGAAATGCGTGCCGCGGCCCAGGCGCGAATGCATCTGCACCGGATGGCCGAGCAGGCGCGAGAGACGCTGCACGATCGACAGCCCGATGCCCAGCCCGTGCGAGCGGTCGCGGCCCGGGTTGTCGACCTGGTAGAACTCCTCGAAGATCCGGCCCGACTGCTCGGGCGCGATGCCGATGCCGGTGTCGCGCACCTCGATCCAGACGGTCTCGCCGCGGTCGCGCGCGATCACCGTCACGCCGCCGCTGGCGGTGTACTTGAGCGCGTTGTCCATCAGGTTCGACAGCATGCGGTGCAGCAGTTGCGGATCGCTGCGCACCCACAGCCCGCTGGCGCGCACGCGCAGCTGCAGCGACTTCTGCTCGGCGCGCGCCGAGAAGGTGTGGTTGAGCGGCAGGAACAGCGCGTCGAGCTGCACCGCCTGCACCTCGGGCACGACCACGCCGGCGTCGAGCCGCGAGACGTCGAGCATGGTGTCGAGCGAGGCGCCGAGCGCGTTCACGGCGCGCATCAGCCGTTCGGCATTGCGGCCTTCGGGTCGGTTGCGCAGTTCGTTCTCGAGCGCCGCGCCGAACAGCGCGATGGCGTGCAGCGGCTGGCGCAGGTCGTGGCTCGCGGTGCCGAGGAAGCGGGTCTTCTCGAGGCTGGCGCGCTCGGTGGCCGCGATCTGCTCGCCCAGGCGCGCGGCCAGCGCCTCGTTCTCGAAGCGCAGCATGAGCGAGTCGGTCAGGAGCCGGTGCTGGCGGATGCCCGCATGCAGGGTCAGCATCAGGTAGGCCGCGCCGGCCGCGGCCAGGAACAGGTGCAGCCCGTCGCCCTGCCAGGCCAGCGCGGTGATCATGCCCAGCGACATCGGCAGCGTGTAGCCGAACAGCGCCGGCTTCAGCGGCCACAGCGACTGCGAGGCACGCGCGCAGCTGCCGACGATGACCGCCATCAGCAGCGAGGTCATCGGCAGGTTGCCGGCCGGCACGACCAGCCAGGGCACGACGGCCGTGACCATGCTGACCAGCGTGACCAGGCGCGAGATCTTGCGCGCCCAGTACGGGCTCTCGACGGCCGGCCGCGCCGGATACCAGCGCGGCGTGAAGAAGACGTAGATGTCGGCCAGCACCATGCCGGCCATCCAGAACAGCAGCCGCGGGTCGTGCAGCTGCGCGTAGAGGATGGCGCCGAACACCGCCACGAAGCACAGGTGGGTCAGCGTCGAGGCGCTGTAGGTGTCGTAGACCGAGGCGACGTGTTCGCGCAGCACGCGCTGGCCGAGAACGACGTCGGCGGCCGGGTCGTTCAGCACCGCGCGCCGTTCAATGCAGGGTGCTGATCAACTGGGCCCGCGAGCGCATGCCGAACAGCAGCAGGATGGTCGACACGTGGTTCTTCACCGTGCCTTCGCTCAGGTTGGCGAGCTGGGCGATCTCCTTGTTCGCCTTGCCCTCGAGCACCCACTGCAGCACCTGCATCTGGCGCGGCGTGAGTTCCTGCCAGGCGCTGGCGTGGGCGAACTCGGCATAGCCCGTGAGCGCCTTCGGCACGGCCGGCGGCGGCGACTGCGCGGCATCGGGGTCGAGCAGGCCGCAGGCGCGGATGAAGCTCACCACTTCCTTGAGGTCGGCCGACTTGGGCAGGAAAGCGCTCGCGCCCAGCGCCAGCACGCCCTGCGCCAGGGTGCTGTTGCCGGTGCCCGAGAGCACCACGATGCGGGCCTCGGGATAGCGCAGGCGGAACTCGGCCAGGCCGCTCAGGCCATGGGTGTCGGGCAGCGCGAGGTCGAGCAGCACCAGGCCGATCGCGTCCTGGTGCGCCTCGTAGAGCTTGAGCGCGTCGGCAACGTTGCCGGCCTCGTAGACCTCGATCGCGGCGCCCGAGGAGGTCGCCTGGGCCTGGACCAGCGCGCAGACGCCGAGCCGCAGCAGGTCGTGGTCGTCGACCACCAGGATCGCGGTGCGGCCGCGCGGCGCGATGCCGGCCTGCGCCGCCGAGGACGGGGGAGTGGAGGAGGAAGAGGGATCGAGCGGAGCCACGCGCCGCATCTTAGCGGTGCACCCAGGGCGCGACAGTGCCGGAAGTCATGGCGATCCCCGCGATGGCCGCTCGGTGTAATGCTATTGTTTATATAGCACTTGCCAGCGAAGCCGGCGCGGGGCACCATCGGCGGATTCCATCGCGGGCCGCAACGAACGGCCCGCACGAGCCACGGAGACATGCCATGCCGCACACCGCCACCGCCCACGCGCCCGAGGCCGCCAGCGACCGCAAGGTCGACCGCCTGCTGGCCCACTACGAACAGAGCCACCGGCACCCGACCAACGAGCTGATCCACTTCGTCGCGATCCCCGCGATCATGGTCAGCCTGGTCGGGCTGATCTTCGCGATCCACCCCTGGGCCGCCTACGCCTTCCTGCTGGCCAGCCTCGTCTACTACCTGACGCTGCGCTCGCCGGTCTTCCTGCTCGCGATGGGCATCCAGACCGCCATCCTGCTGGCGCTGGTCCATGCCATGGGCAGCCTTGTGTTGCCGATTTCCGCCGCCATCTTCGTGGTGGCCTGGATCTTCCAGTTCATCGGCCACAAGATCGAGGGACGGAAACCTTCGTTCTTCGAAGACATCCAATACCTCTGGGTCGGGCCGCTGTTCGTGGTGTCCAAGCTGCTGCTGAAACTGGGCATTCGCTGGTAAGTACCCGCTTACGGGGCTTTGCCGGCTGCAAGTCGGACAAGACCGAGGTCCTTCGGGGCCGCCGGCCGACAGCCCTTGCCTATCGGCCCGATAGAGACTTTAGGGGAACCCTTGCCTTAGCACTCCCTCTAACCGAGTGCTAATATGGCCAATACGAAGGAGTTTCCCCTGATGACATCCCTGTCTGGAGCCTCTGCCAACCAGCTCGCCGTCGCCAACCCCTGGTCGATGGTGCCCCCGCTGGGTAACCTGGATGCTTACATTTCGGCCGCCAACCGCCTGCCGCTGCTCACCCTCGAGGAAGAGCAGGGCTTCGCCCGCCGTTTGCGCGACCACAACGACCTCGAAGCGGCCGGTGCGCTGATCCTTTCGCACCTGCGCCTCGTGGTGTCCATCTCCCGCCAGTACCTGGGCTACGGGCTGCCGCACGGCGACCTGATCCAGGAAGGCAACGTCGGCCTGATGAAGGCCGTGAAGCGTTTCGACCCCGACCAGGGCGTGCGGCTGGTGAGCTACGCCATGCACTGGATCAAGGCCGAGATCCACGAGTACATCCTGAAGAACTGGCGCATGGTCAAGGTCGCGACGACCAAGGCCCAGCGCAAGCTGTTCTTCAACCTGCGCTCGATGAAGCAGGGCTTCAAGGCCGACTCGGCCGCGGCCGACACCGGCACGCACCGCGAAACGCTGAGCGCCGACGAGGTGACGCAGATGGCCGCGCGCCTGAACGTGAAGCCCGAGGAAGTGCTCGAGATGGAAACCCGGCTCTCGGGCGGCGACGTGCTGCTCGACCCGAGCCCGAACGACGACGGCGAGGAAGCCTTCGGCCCGATCGCCTACCTGGCCGACGCGACGCAGGAACCGACCGCGCTGCTCGAATCGCAGCAGCGCGACCGCCTGTCGAGCGATGGCATCGCGACCGCGCTCGAGGCCCTCGACGCGCGCAGCCGCCGCATCGTGGAAGAGCGCTGGCTCAAGGTCAACGACGACGGCTCGGGCGGCATGACCTTGCACGACCTGGCCGCGGTCTATGGCGTGAGCGCCGAGCGCATTCGCCAGATCGAGGTGGCCGCGATGAAGAAGATGAAGAAGGCGCTGGCCGATTACGCCTGATCGGCTTCTTCCGCCCCTTCGAACGAGCCCGGCCCCGCGCCGGGCTTTTTCATGGGCGCGCTTCGTTCAGCCCGAGGTCTTGGCGAGGGTGCGCAGCGCGCGCTTGGCGATGTAGCGCGTCTCGGGCGTGTTCGATTCCTTCACCCAGCGCGCGCACACGCCGTCGACCCACTCCGCCTGCGTCTTGCTCGCGTCGTTGAGCCAGTTGGCGACCGAGTTCTGCACGTAGCGGCTGCCGTCGGCGCGCAGCGGTTCGAGCAGCGGCAGCGCGCGCCAGGGCTCGGCCTTCAGCGCCTCGATCTGCGCGCACCACACGCCGCGCGGGCGCGTGAGTTCGCTCGCGAAGCGGCGGATGTTCGGATCGTCGTCGCGCACCCACGGCTGCAGCAGCGCGAGCGCCTCGTCGAGCGAGCCGACGACCGCGTCGCGCACCGCCATCCAGGCGATCTCGCGCACGCCGAAATGCGGATCGGCCGCAAAGCGCCGCACCGCCTCGAGCTGGCCGGCCAGCGGCAATTGCGAGAGCGTGACCCACTGTGCCGCCCAGCAGCGCGCGACGTCGCTGGCATGCGTGGCAAGCCGGTGCGCGACCGCATCGCGTTCGTCGTGCAGCGCGGCGAGGTCGTACAGCGCCCGCGCGATGTGGCCGTGCCGCTGCATCGGCTTGAAGGCACTCAGCATCGCCAACGTGTCGACCAGCCGCTCGCTCGCCGCGTCGAGGCCGATGTGGCCCGCCACGCTGCGCGCCAGCTGCGGCAGTTCGAGCGCGAGGAATTCGTTGAGGTTGACGGTCTCGATCAGCCCGTCGTTGAGCGCATGCAGCACCTCGGGCGGGATCAGCGCGATGCGGAACGCGCCCTTGCGTGCCTTCAGGTGCGCCACCGCCGCGATGGCCGTGGCGAGGCTCTCGGCGTCCGCTCCGGGCGCCATCGACTCAGGCCGCCAGCAGGGTCTTGATGTCGGCCACCATCGGCGGCACGCCGGCCCCGTAGCGCGCGTACAGCCGCAGCCGGCCCTGCGGGTCGTAGACGAAGCTCGCGGCCGAGTGGTCCATCGAGTAGCTGGTGGGCGTCTTGCCGTCGACCTTCTTGTAGTAGACCTTGAAGTCCTTGGTCGTGGCGACCAGCTCGTCGGCCGTCGGGATCAGCGCGACGAAGCTGGGGTCGAAGGCGCCCATGTAGGCCTTCATCACCTCGGGCGTATCGCGTGCCGGGTCGACCGTGACGAACACCACCTGCAGCTTGTCGCCGTCGGCGCCGAGCTGCTGCTTGACCTGCGCCATCTCGGTCATGGTGGTCGGGCAGACGTCGGGGCACTGCGCGTAGCCGAAGAACAGCACGACCACCTTGCCCTTGAAGTCGGCCATGGTGCGCAGCTTGCCGTCGGCATCCTTGAGCGAGAAGTCGCGCGCGTAGTCGGCGCCCGTGATGTCGACCGCATTGAAGCTCTGCTTGGTCTCGTTGCAGCCCGCGAGCCCCAGCCCCACGGTGGCGGACACGGCCGTCCAGCCCGCGCCGGCGGCGATCAACTTCAGGGCATTGCGCTTGTTCATGGGTCAGCGGAGGTAATGGTCGACGAGCAAGGCCGCGAACAGCACGCTCAGGTGGATCAGCGAGAACCGGAAGGTCTTGCGCGCCAGGGTGTCGGAGTAGTTGCGCCACAGCGCGAAGGCGTAGCCCGTAAAGCCCACGCTCACGGCCACCGCCACCGCGAGGTAGAGCCAGCCGCTCATGCCGTAGATGAAAGGCATCAGGCAGCCCGCGAACAGGATGAAGGTGTAGAGCAGCACCTGCAGCCGCGTGAACTCGTTGCC
The DNA here is from genome assembly GCF_900115375.1 of Variovorax sp. PDC80. Classification (NCBI taxonomy): domain Bacteria; kingdom Pseudomonadati; phylum Pseudomonadota; class Betaproteobacteria; order Burkholderiales; family Comamonadaceae; genus Variovorax; species Variovorax sp. PDC80. The sequence continues at coordinate 31,680 of NZ_FOWG01000008.1, forward strand.
GTGCGTGACCGGCAGCATCGGCAGGCCGGCCTTGCGGTAGTCCTCGACGCGATAGAGCGCGAGCGCCCAGAAATGCGGCGGGGTCCACAGGAAGATGATGAGGAACAGGATCAGCGCCTCGGGCCCCACTTCGCCGGTCATCGCGGCCCAGCCAAGCACCGGCGGCATCGCGCCCGAGGCGCCGCCGATCACGATGTTCTGCGGCGTCAGCGGCTTCAGGATCACGGTGTAGATCACCGCATAGCCGACGAAGGTGGCGAAGGTCAGCCACATGGTGAGCGGATTGACGGTGAACCACAGCAGCACCGAGCCGGCGATGCACAGCGCCGCCGAGAACAGCAGCGCCTGGCGGTCGCTGAGCTCGCCGCGCGCGGTCGGGCGCCAGGCGGTGCGCTTCATCTTGGCGTCGATGCCCTTCTCGACCAGGCAGTTGAAGGCCGCCGCCGCGCCCGCCACCAGCCAGATGCCGATGCAGGCCAGCACGGCGCGCTGCACGTCGAGCCACGAGGGCGCGCCGGGCACGGCGAGCACCATGCCGATCAGCGCGCAGAAGACGATCAGCTGCACCACGCGCGGCTTGGTGAGCGCGTAGAACTGGCGCAGCACGCTCGCGCCATGCGCCTGCTGCAGGGGAATCGGGGTGCTCATCGGGGGACCTCCGCGCCGCGCAAGGGGGCGCCGGGTGGAACGGCAGGGTTCGCGCGCGACAGGCGGGCGCCGGCCGCCTGCTCGCGCCGGCTTTCGCACAGCGCCCAGACCAGCACCACCGCCAGCGCCGCGGCGCCGCCCGTGTGCAGCACGGCGGCCGCGAGCGGCCAGCCGAGCAGCACATTGCCCAGGCCGGTGGCGAGCTGCAGCAGCGCGAGGCCGGCGAGCCAGCCGGCCTGCGGCCGCAGGCTGTCGATGCGGCGCATGCGCCAGGCCAGCAGGCCGAGCGCGACGAACACGAGATACGCCAGCAGCCGGTGCGCGTAGTGGATGGCGGTGAGCGCCGCGAAATCGAGCGGCACGCCCTCGCCGGTCACGCCGAGGTGGCGCCAGATCTCGAAGCCCTGCGCGAAATTCATCGGCGGCCACCAGCTATCCTGGCAGGTCGGGAACTGCGTGCAGGCCAGCACCGCGTAGTTGGTGCTGACCCAGCCGCCGAGCGCGATCTGCAGCACCAGCAGCACCGAGGTCGCGATCAGCCCGTTGCGCAGCGCCGGCGACACCGGCGTGGGCAGGCGCTGCGCGGCCACCTGGCGGTAGCGCACGGCCTGGATGCACAACAGCGCGAGCAGCACCACGGCACCCAGCAGGTGCAGCGTGACGATGGCGGGAAAGAGCTTCCAGGTGACGGTGAGCGCGCCGAAGGCCCCCTGCAGGCAGACCCAGACCAGCGTGGCCGCGGGCCACCAGGCGCTGAGCGCGGCATGGTCGGCGCCTTGCCGCGCCGACGAAGGCGCCGCCCTCGCCTGCTGGCTCTGCCGCGCGCGCACCACCCAGGTGGCGACCGCGAGCACCGTGATCAGCGCGCCGACGCCGGTGGCGAGATAACGGTGGACCATCTCGACCCAGGCCTTGCTGTGCGTGACCGGGCCGGTGGGCTGCGCGGCCTGCGCCATCGCGATCTCGTGGCGCGCGCCCACCGGGCTCGCGTTGCCGTAGCAGCCGGGCCAGTCGGGGCAGCCCAGGCCCGAATCGGTGAGGCGCGTGAAGGCGCCGAACAGCGTGAGGTCGAAGGTCAGGAACAGGGTGAGCACGGTCAGCGCATGCAGCCGCCGCGCCGGGCCGGCTCCCGCGTTGCGCCGCCACACCCAGACCAGCGGCCCGAGCGCGATCAGCGCGCCGGCCGCCAGCAGCCAGGCGATCGGCGTGAGGTCGTAGAGCGAGCTGGAGTCCATCTTGATTGAAAGCGTCGTGCGTCTTCGTCGTCGTGCTCAGCGGCCCGGCTCGTCCCACGAGGCGGAGGCGCGCAGCAGGCGGTCGAGGTCGCGCTTGGCGCGGCCCGCGCCCTTGGCATCCATGCGCGCGGGGAAACGCATCATGAAGTTGCCCATCGGGTCGACCACGAACAGGTGCTCGGCCAGCGTGTGGCCGGCTTCGGGCGTGAACCACCTGGCGAGCTGCTCGGGCGGCAGGCGCAGCACGGTGGCGCCGCGCAGGCCGTTCTCGAGGCGCTCGGGCACGGGCGCGGCATCGCTGACCAGCCAGACGCGGTCGAGCCGGTCCTTCTCGCGGCCCAGCACCTCGCGCAGCTGGCGCTGCAGGTAGAGCTGCTGCTCGCACAACGCGTCGCAGGCGGCATCGCCCACCGCCACCAGCAGCCACTGGCCCTTGAGCGTCTGCAGGCTGACCGGCGCGCCCGCGCGGTCGGCCGCGGTCAGCGCGGGCATCTCGTGCTGCGGGTCGATCAGCTGGCCGTAGACGCTGCGGCCCTCGGGCCGGATCACGTAGTAGGTGAAGTACGAAGCGATCACGGGCGCCGCGCACATCAGCATCACGGCGATCATCTTCCAGCGCCCGACGACCGTGCGGCGGCCCTCCGCGCCGTCGAGCGCCTGGGTCGGCGACGGCATCGAGTGCACGGTCAGCCCCAGCGGCTCGTCAGCGGACTGCATCGCGGCGTGCGCGGCGCGAGCGCCGGAGGGGGGCAATGAATTGGAACCAGACATAGAGGATCACCACGAGGGCCGACAGGCCGAACCACTGGAATGCATAGCCATAGTGTTTCTCCAGGCCCAGCGCGGGCGCCGGCCAATCGCGCTGCAGGCCCTCGGAAGCAGGCCCGGTCTGCTGCAGCGACACGTCGGTGCGCAGCGGCAGTTGCGTTTCGGCACGGAAGCCTTCGAGGTCGAGATTCTGCCGGATGGGCGAAGACCCCTCGCCAGCCGGTGCCGAGGCCGGCGCGGCGGGCTTGCCGAGCTCGAGCAGGTGGCCCGGCGGCGGCTCGATCAGGCCGGTCACGTCGACGAGGCCGGCCGGCGTCTCGACCGCGCTGAGCTGCGTGCGGTCGTTGAAATTGCGCTGGATCCAGCCGCGCTGCACCATCACCGTCTGGTTGCTGCCCTCGAGCGCGAGCGGCGTCAGCACGTAGAAGCCGGGCACGCCGTGCATCTGGCGGTTGTCGAGGTAGACCGACTGCGCTGAGAGCCACAGCCCACGCAGGTGCACGGGGCGGTGCAGCATCTCGGCCGGACGCTCGAGCGCGAGGAAGTCGGCCTGCTCGAGCGGCGGCTTGAGCTTCTGGCCGTCGATCTCGGCCTGCAGCGCCTCCTTCTGCGCCGCGCGCGAGAGCTGCCAGCGGCCCAGCGAGATGGTCGACGAGACGGTGACCAGCGCGGCGATGGTCATCAGCCAGAAGCGGGCCCAGGTCCAGCCGCGGTCGCTGCGCTGGCGGGAGGAGGCGGTGTCCGGCGCGCGGCCGGGAGGCGGGTTCAGGGGGTCGGGAGTCACTGGAACGCGGGTGGCAGGCGGCCGATAATGCGGGTCATGAAATACTTCGTTGCCCTGTTGTTCGTGGGCATCTTCGCGAGCCTGGCTTTCGCGCTCTTCTACATGTTGAAGGACGGTCGCAACGGGCGCGCCAAGAGCGGCGGCATGGCGCGCGCGCTCACCTTTCGGATCGGCCTCTCGGTCCTTTTGTTCCTCTGCATGCTGCTGGCCTGGAAACTGGGCTACATCCAGCCCACCGGGCTCCCTCTCGGCAAGTAGGTGGTGCTCGTTCCACGAGAACCATGAAAAAGGCGCCTGACGGCGCCTTTTTTGTGGAATGCCGCGAGGTGCTTCGCTCAAAGCCAATAGACCAGCATGTAGAGGCCGAGCCACACCACGTCGACGAAGTGCCAGTACCAGGCGGCACCCTCGAAGCCGAAGTGGCGCTCGGGCGTGAAGTGGCCCTTCTGCAGGCGCAGCGTGATGAACAGCAGCATCAGCATGCCGATGAACACGTGCAGGCCGTGGAAGCCGGTCAGCATGAAGAAGGTCGAACCGTAGGTGCCCGAGCTGAGCTTGAGGTTCAGTTCGGTGTACAGGTGGTAGTACTCGTAGCCCTGCACGCCCAGGAAGATCACGCCGAGCAGCACGGTGAGCCACATGAAGCGGATGGTCTGCGCACGATGGCCGGCACGCAGCGCGTGGTGGGCGATGGTCAGGGTCACGCCCGAGCTCAGCAGCAGCGCGGTGTTGATCGTGGGCAGCCAGAACGGGCCGACGGTCTGGAACGGCTCGACGATGCCGGCCGGAGAACCGGTCACGCCGGCCGCGACGCTGGGCCACACGGCCTTGAAGTCGGGCCACAGCAGGGCGTTGTCCAGGCTGCCGAGGTTCGGCAGCGCATGGGTGCGGGCCCACCACAGCGCGGTGAAGAAGGCGCCGAAGAACATCACCTCGGAGAAGATGAACCAGCTCATGCTCCAGCGGTACGAGAGGTCGATCTTGTGGCCGTACTGGCCGCTCTCGCTCTCGCCGATGGCGGCGCGGAACCACACGAACAGCGTGCCGAGCCAGATCAGCATGCCCAGCAGCAGCGACCACGCACCCCACTGGTGGCCGTTGATCCACTGCCCCGCGCCGAGGATCACGAAGAACAGGCCGATGGCGGACACGACCGGGTAGGCCGAGGGTCCTGGCACGAAGTAGTAAGGCGTGGTGCCGTGGGTGGTTGAACTCATATCAGCTCCTGGCTTTCTTTCTTCTCTCGATTCGATGGGTTCTGGGTAGCGTGGGTTCGTTCGCTCGGGGCTCAGGGCGCGACCACGAAGCGCACCACCAGCACGAGGCCGACGATGAACGCGATCACCATGACGAAGGCGACCGCGATGATGTGCAGCGGGTTCAGCTTGGCCAGGTCGTCCTGGTAGGCGCTCTTCTTGCGAATGCCGAAGAACGACCAGGCTACCGCCTTGAGGGTCGCGAGCAGCGAGCCCTTGCGCTGCGTGGCAGGGGTGGGGGTGGGTGGCGAATCGACCATCACGAACGCGGCTCGGCTGCGGTGACGGGCGCGACGGCGACCGGCGCCGCGGGCGTCTTGCCGCCGACCTCGAAGAAGGTGTACGACAAGGTGATCGTCTTCACGTCCTTCGAGATCTTGGGATCGATCACGAATGCGACCGGCCACTGCTTCTTCTCGCCCGCGTCGAGCGTGTACTGGTTGAAGCAGAAGCACTCGAGCTTGTTGAAATAGGGCGCGGCCTGCTGCGGCGCGTAGCTCGGGATGGCCTGCGCGGCCATGCGGCGGTTCTGCACGTTCTGGAACTCGTACATCACCGTGTTGAGCTCGCCCGGGTGCACTTCCATCGTGCGCTCGGCCGGCTTGAAGTCCCAGAGGCCGCCGCGCACGTTGGAGTCGAACTCGACCTTGATGGTGCGGGTCATGTCGACCTGCGTGTTGTCGGGCACGCGCACGTTCTTGCCGCCGCTCGCGCCGCCCGGCACCTCGAGCTCGGAGAGCGCGAGGATGTTGATGCCGGTCATCTCGCAGATGGCGCGGTACAGCGGCACCAGCGCATAGCCGAAGGCGAACATGCCGCAGGCGACCACGGCCAGCTTGCCGACCATCTGGACATTGGCGCGCCGGATGCGTTGACCGAGGCTCATGTGCGTGTGCTCCTGTGCCTTGAGGCTTGCAAAGACCGCGTCAGCGGCCGCTGAACCAGACCATGCGCACGACGAAGCCGACGAAGAAGATCAGCGCGATCGAGGCCAGCGTGAGCCCCATGCGGCGGTTGTTTCTTCTCTGTTCGGGCGTCATCGCGTGGCGGTCTCGATCGTCGGGGATGCGTGGGGCGATCCGGCGCTCAGCCGATCACCTTGGTGGCGGTCGCGTCGAGCTTGGGCGGCGTCTCGAAGGTGTGGAACGGCGCCGGCGACGGCACTTCCCACTCGAGGCCTTCGGCGGCTTCCCACGGCTTCTGCGGTGCCTTCTCGCCCTTGCCGAGCATGGTCGGCAGCACGACGAAGAAGAAGAAATACACCTGGGCCAGGCCGAAGGCGAAGGCGCCGACCGATGCCACCGCGTTGAAGTCGGCGAACTGCATCGGGTAGTCGGCATAGCGGCGCGGCATGCCCGCCAGGCCCAGGAAGTGCATCGGGAAGAAGGTGACGTTGAACGAGATCAGCGACCACCAGAAGTGGATCTTGCCGCGCGTTTCGTTGTACATCACGCCGGTCCACTTGGGCGCCCAGTAGTAGTAGCCCGCGAACATGGCGTACAGGGAGCCGGCCACCAGCACGTAGTGGAAGTGGGCCACCACGTAGTAGGTGTCCTGCAGCTGGATGTCGATCGGCGCGATCGCGAGGATCAGGCCGGTGAAGCCGCCCATCGTGAACACGAAGATGAAGCCCACCGCGAACAGCATCGGCGTCTCGAAGGTCATCGAGCCCTGCCACATGGTCGCGATCCAGTTGAAGATCTTCACGGCCGTCGGCACCGCGATCAGCATGGTCGCGTACATGAAGAACAGCTGGCCCGTGACCGGCATGCCGGTCGTGAACATGTGGTGCGCCCAGACGATGAACGACAGGATCGCGATCGACGAGGTGGCGTACACCATCGAGGCGTAGCCGAACAGCTTCTTGCGCGCGAAGGCCGGCACGATCTGGCTGATGATGCCGAAGGCCGGCAAGATCATGATGTAGACCTCGGGGTGGCCGAAGAACCAGAAGATGTGCTGGTACATCACCGGGTCGCCGCCGCCGGCGGGGTTGAAGAAGCTGGTGCCGAAGTGGCGGTCGGTCAGCGTCATCGTGATGGCGCCGGCGAGCACCGGCATCACGGCGATCAGCAGGTAGGCGGTGATGAGCCAGGTCCAGCAGAACATCGGCATCTTCATCAGCGTCATGCCGGGGGCGCGCATGTTGAGGATGGTCACGATGATGTTGATCGAGCCCATGATCGACGAGGCGCCCATGATGTGCATCGCGAAGATGCCGGCGTCCATCGAGGGGCCCATCTGCAGCGTGAGCGGCGCGTAGAGCGTCCAGCCCGCGGCCGGTGCGCCGCCGGGCATGAAGAACGAACCGACCAGCATCAGCGCCGCGGGAATCAGCAGCCAGAAGCTGAAGTTGTTCATGCGCGCGAACGCCATGTCCGAGGCGCCGATCTGCAGCGGGATCATCCAGTTCGCGAAGCCCACGAAGGCCGGCATGATCGCGCCGAACACCATGATCAGGCCGTGCATGGTGGTGAACTGGTTGAACAGCTCGGGGTTCACGAGCTGCAGGCCCGGCTGGAACAGCTCGGCGCGGATCAGCAGCGCGAGCACGCCGCCCACCATCAGCATCGTGAAGCTGAACAGCAGGTAGAGCGTGCCGATGTCCTTGTGGTTGGTCGCGAACACCCAGCGGCGCCAGCCGGTGGGCGCGTGGTGGTCATGGTGGTCGTCGTGCGCGTGGTCGCCGTGGGCGTGACCGTGGGGGTCGAGGACTGCACTCATTTCATCGTTCCTTGAATATCTCGTCGCTGGGCGCTGTTCGCTGTGTTGTTCCGGTCAACCGATCACTTGCCGCGCAGGGCAAGGACTTCGGCCGGCTGCACGATCTGGCCCGTCTTGTTCGACCAGCTGTTCTTGGTGTAGGTGGCGACGGCCGCGAGGTCGGTGTCGCTCAGTTGCTTCCAGGACGGCATCGCGCCGTTGTTCTGGCCGTTGAGCAGCACCATCAGCTGCACCTTGTGGTCGGCGTCGAGCACCTTCGGGTCGCCATCGAGCGCCTTGATCGGACCCGCGCCCTTGCCGTTGGCCTGGTGGCAGGCCGCGCAGTTGGCGGCGTAGACCTTCTCGCCGCGCGCCATCATGTCGGGCAGGGTCCAGACCTTGGTCGGGTCGTCGAGCTTGGCGGCGGCTTCCTTGCGCTTGGCGGCGACCCAGGTCGTGTAGTCGGCGGCCGAGACCACCTTCACGTGGATCGGCATGTAGGCGTGTTCCTTGCCGCACAGTTCCTGGCACTGGCCGTAGTAGTCGCCGACGGTCTCGGCACGGAACCAGGTGTCGCGCACGAAGCCGGGGATCGCGTCCTGCTTGATGCCGAGCTGCGGCACCGCGAAGGCGTGGATCACGTCGTTGGCCGTGGTGATGATGCGAACCTTCTTCTGCACCGGCACGACCAGCGGGTTGTCGACCTTGAACAGGTAGTCGTCGGGGATCGCGCCCTTGGCGCCGGCATCCGACATCGCGCGCTGCGAGCTGTCGAGCGTGGAGATGAAGGCCAGGCCCTCGCCTTCGCCGTTCAGGTAGTCGTAGCCCCACTTCCACTGGTAGCCCGTGGTCTTGATCGTGAGGTCGGCGTTGGTGGTGTCCTTCTGGGCCACCAGCACCTTGGTGGCGGGCAGCGCCATCACGATCACGATCAGGAAGGGAACGATGGTCCAGATGACTTCGACCACCACCGATTCATGGAAGTTGGCGGCCTTGTGGCCCACCGACTTGCGGTGCTTCCAGATCGAATAGAACATGACCGCGAACACGGCCACGAAGATCACCGTGCAGATGATCATCATCACCGTGTGCAGGAAGTGCTGCTCCTGCGCAATCTTGGTCACACCGACCGGAAGATTCAACTGGCGCACCGAGGGGCCGCCGGGCAGATCGTTGACTGCGTGCGCCGCGCCGCTGAAAGCCGCGCCGGCCGCCAGCATTGCCGGCATGAACTTATTGCGCCAAATGCTCTTCATCGTGTTCACGTTTCTTCAAATTTTCAACAAACCCAACCGTGCAGCACCGCGCGAGCCCCCTCAGGCGCCGCGCAACGCCATCCGAATCTCGCGCGCCAGTGCGGCCCTCAACTCCGGCCGCACATAGCGCCCCACCCTGACCGATCGACCCTGGCCCGACAACTCGATCAACGATCGGTCGCCGGTCTGCGGCTCGATCCGCACCCGGTGCGGGAGAAATTCCGTGCGCTCGTAGCTCCCGCCGTTCTCGAGTTCGACCACGAGCCGGCCCGCCTGCAGCATGATCCTCTCGCCATCGGTCGCATGCCGGGCGTAGGCCATGAACGCGAACCCCACGGCAGCCAGTTCGAGCCAGGCGAACGGCAACACGAGCGGCGCGCCGTGCATCCAGAAGACCGTTCCGATACCGAGCGATACCACGCACAGTGAAGCGTAGAGCCAGCCGAGCTGGCTCGGCGTCACCGAGCAGTTCCGCTTCAGAAACCAGTGGATGTTCTGGCCTGAAACAGTGGCAAATCGAAACACGGAATTCGACACGGGCGAGTTCAGCAAATCGGTAAGTCGGCGCCCGCCAGATCCCTTGTCTTCCACGGGTTCCGACGGACCTCGATCGCGGGCATGTACCCACGAGTTTCACGCAACGGCGGATTGTAGCGGGTAGATACCAGCGGCCGTGTACCGAATGCGGCACGCGCGGGCCGCGCTACAACGGTCTTCAGTGGGCGGACGGGCGCCCGCGCTGCAGCATCTCGCGCATCTCGCGCAGCGAGACCGCGCTCTCGGCCGACAGCGAGACCCGCGGGGTCGGCTTGAAGGCATGGCCGTAGATGATCTCGAAGGTCAGCGCGATCCGGCCTTCGCCACCTTCGGCCGGCGCGAGTTCGGGCAGTGCCTTGTGCAGGGCCGCCTGCCAGGCCCGGCCGCGCAGGGCCGGAAAACGCGCCGGATGCAGGTTGCGCCCGAGCGTGCGCAGCTCGGCCAGCGCGGCATCGGGCGTGGCCCAGGTCAACACGATGCGCTCCATGTCCATCACGGGCTCGGCGAAGCCGGCATGGACCAGCATGTCGCCCCAGTCGTGCATGTCGGTGAACTCGTGGCTCGCGGCCGGCCAGCCGAGGCGCGCATGCAAAGCGCGCAGTTCGCGCAGGGTGTCGGGGCCGAAGCACGAGAACATCAGGAAGCCGTCGGTGGCGACCTGCCGGTGCCAGTGCGCGATCAGCGCCTCGGGGTCGGCCGCCATGTGCAGCGCCATGTTGGCCCAGAGCAGGTCGACGCCCTCCTCGGGCAGCCCGTCGAAGCGCAGCTTGCCGCCCTGCCAGCGGCGCGCGCTCCACCAGGGCGCGGCCAGCGCGGCCGAGGTCGCGGCGGCCAGCGCCGGCTCGGGCTCGATCACGAAGGCCTCGGCCTCGCGGTAGCGGCGCGCCAGCAGCTCGTGCGCCTCGAGGCCGCCGCGCAACGGCGCCCAGTCGGCCCAGTGGCGCGGCTTGGCCTTGATCCATTGCAGCCGGTCTTCCATGCGCCGCCCGATCTCCTCGTGCAGCCAGGGCGAGCCGTCGGCTGGCGCCAGCCGGCGCCAGCGGGCGGCCGCCGCGGCATCGATGGTCGGCGGTCGTCGTTGGGGGTCGGTGGCCATGGGGGCGTGAGTATATTGAGCCCATGCTCAGCCGTTGGACCGCGCGCCCTTTGACCTCGCTGTTGGCACGGCTGCCCAGCCAGTGCGCGCTGTGCCGCGACTGGCCGTCGCGCCCGGTGTGCGAGGCCTGCGCCGCGCGCTTCGCCGCCAGCGCGCCGCGCTGCCAGACCTGCGCGCTGCCGCTGCCCGCGGGCGTGGCGCGCTGCGGCGACTGCGTCGTGCACCCGCCGCCGCTCGATGCCTGCCTCGCGGCCTGCGACTACGCCTGGCCGTGGCCGGACTGTGTCGCGGACTTCAAGTTCCGCGGCGACACCGGCTGGGCCGGCCTGCTGGCGCAGTTGCTGCGCGCCATCCCCTCGGCGGCGGCGCTGCTCGATGCCTGCGACTGCGTGCTGCCGATGCCGCTCGCGCCGGGCCGGCTGCGCGAGCGCGGCTTCAACCAGGCGCTGGAACTGGCGCGCCGGCTCGCGCCCGCCAAGACCGATGCCGCGCTGCTGCTGCGCACGCGCGAAACGCCGGCCCAGCGCGGCCTCTCGCGCGCCGAGCGCATGCGCAACCTCCAGGGTGCCTTCGCGGTCGAGCCGCTGCGCGCCGATGCGCTGGCCGCGCGGCGCGTGGTGCTGGTCGACGACGTGATGACCACCGGCGCCTCGCTGTTCAGCGCGGCCCAGGTGCTGCGGCGCGCGGGCGCGGCGCATGTCGCGGGCATCGTGCTGGCGCGCACCGACAGGCCGCACTGAGCGTGGCGACAATCGGGCCCATGTTCCATATCGTCCTGGTCCACCCCGAGATTCCGCCGAACACCGGCAACGTGATCCGCCTCGCCGCCAACACCGGCTGCACCCTGCACCTGGTGGAGCCGCTGGGCTTCTCGATGGACGACAAGCTGCTGCGCCGCGCCGGCCTCGACTACCACGAGTACGCCGAGGTGCGCCGCCATGCGAGCTGGCAGGCGCTGCTCGACAGCGAACGGCCGGCGCCCGATCGCCTGTTCGCGCTCACCACGCGCGGCACCCGCGCCGTGCACGACATCCGCTTCGCGCCCGGCGACTGGCTGGTGTTCGGCTCCGAGACCAGCGGCCTGCCCCCCGCGATCCGCGAGAGCTTCGATTCCGCGCAATGGCTGCGGCTGCCGATGCGCGAACGCCAGCGCAGCCTGAACCTGTCGAACGCGGTGGCGGTGACGGTGTTCGAGGCCTGGCGGCAAAACGGATTCAAATGAGGCATCGCGACCCCTCGCGCGATGGGGTCGCATCCGAACGGCGGAATCCCCCGTATGGAAAGCATGCCGGCTCGATGCATTCCGGCATGCCGATCCACCCACGCTCCACACGGGGCACGAGGAGTTCCACCATGCAAGCCAAGTCCATCGCCTTCGCCGCCCTCGCCACCCTGGTCCTGAGCCACGGTGCCCAGGCCTTCCAGGGTGAACAGAATCCGCTGCCCGCGGCGCCGTTCCAGTCGACGCTGTCGCGCGCCGACGTGCAGGCCCAGGCCCGGCAGCCGTTGCGCATCACCAATGGCGGCACCGGCGTGGCCCGCCCCACCGACGGCATGACCGACCGCGCCGCGGTGCGCGCCAGCGCGGTGGGCATCACGCGCCAGGGCGCGGCCGCCTATGGCGAGATCAGCGACCGCCGCATGTAAGAAGAGAGAAGGCGCGCCGCCTCAGCGGTAGCGGCGCACCACCGACTCGGCCACGCAGGCGGGCTTGGCCGCGCCTTCGAGCTCGATGGTGGTTTCCCAGGTCATCTGGATGCCGTCGTCGGCAATGGGTTCGGAGGTCAGCAGCTTCATGCGCGCGCGCAGCCGCTTGCCCACCGGAACGGGCGACATGAAGCGCACCCGGTTCAGGCCGTAGTTCACGCCCATGCGCGACTCCACCACGTCGAGCGCTGTCTCGTAGAAGCGCGGCAGCAGCGACAGCGTGAGAAAACCGTGGGCGATCGGCCCGCCGAACGGACCGGCCTTCGCGCGCTCGAGGTCGACGTGGATCCACTGGTGGTCGCCGGTCGCCTCGGCGAACTGGTTGACCTGCTCCTGGGTGATGGTGATCCAGTCGCTCACCGCGACTTCCTGGCCGACACAGGCGGCCAGATCCTGAAGGGTCTGGAAGGTCTTCTTGGTCATGCGCCGCACTCTAGCGGCAAGGCCGCGGCCGCGGGTGTCGGCACGGCGACAAGCGGGCTCAGGGAATACCTGGGGCGCAGCGGCATGCGGCGGCTCAGCTCTCGAGCCATTCGCAGATCGGCTGCCACTGCTCGAGGTCGCGCTGCACCCGGCCCGGTGCGATGTCGAACAGGGTGAGCCCGCGCGCCGCGAGCTGCACGTAGTTCTGCGTGTCGCGCAGCTCGCCGACCACCGGCACGCCCAGCCCCGCGATGAATTCGTTGAGCCGGTCGGCCGCCAGGGTGCGGGCGTTGACGCGCATGCCGACCAGGCCGATCTGCGTCTTCTCGGCGCGGCGCTGCTCGAGCAGGCGGTCGATGAATTCGCGCGTGGCGTAGATGTCGAAGATGCTCGGCTGCAGCGGCACGATGAGCTTGTCGGCCAGCCCGATCACGTCCTTGAAGCGCCAGCCGTGCAGGCCGGCCGGGGTGTCGAGCACCGCATGGGTGGTGCCGCGCGGCGGGCGCACCACGCTGTTGTCCTCGGTGGCCTCCCAGGTCGAGATCGGCCGCGCCTGCGGCGGGCGCAGGCCGAGCCAGAGCCGGGAGGACTGCTGGCGATCCACGTCGCCGAGCATCACGGCGTGGCCGCGGCTTGCAAAGTAGCCCGCGATGTTCGTCGCGAGCGTGGATTTGCCAACGCCACCCTTGGGATTGGCGACCAGAACCACCGGCATGGAAATCTCCTCCAGAAGGGACAGTCCGCCATGGTAGTGGCTGGCGCCCAAAATCCCGGGACTGCGCTATGTTCGCGGGATGACGACAACAACATCCACGGGAACCCCTGAAGGCGGAGGCACCTACGTGCTCGCCGCCCATCCGCACTGGCGCGATTCGCGCGTGAACCGCCGGCTGCTGGCCGCGGCGCGCGCGGTGCCGGGCGTCGATGTCAACGACCTCTACGGCACCTATCCCGACTACGCGATCGACGTCGAGGCCGAGCAGCGGCGCCTCGAACGCGCCCAGCTGGTGGTGCTGCTGCATCCGATCCAGTGGTACTCGATGCCGGCGCTGCAGAAGCTCTGGGTCGACGAGGTGCTGGCCTACGGCTGGGCCTATGGCCCGGAAGGCATCGCGCTGCAGGGCAAGGACCTGTGGCTGGTCGCCACCACCGGCAGCCCCGAGAGCAGCTACCACCCGCAGGGCTACCACCGCTATTTCTTCGACGCCTTCCTGCCGCCCTACGAGCAGACCGCCGCGCTGTGCGGCATGCGCTTCCTGCCGCCGCTGATCTTCCACGGCGCGCGCAGCGCCCCCGAGGCCGAAGTGGCCGCGCACGTGGAGGTCTTCGCCCAGCGCCTGGGCAGCTACCCCAACTGGCCCGAGATGGACGAGATCGACGCCTGCGTGGCCTGCCCGGTGCCCGAGAGCGACCGGCCGGCCGAATCGGACGACATCGGCAAGGTGGTCGAGCGGGTGTTCCAGACCACCATGCGCCGCGGGCTGGCCGCGACGACCGACGGGAGCGCCTGAATGGAGCACGCGCCCGCCTGGCTGACCAACAGCCTGATCTACCTGAGCGCCGCCGTGCTGGTGGTGCCGCTGTCCAAGGCCCTGGGCCTCGGTTCCATCATCGGCTACCTGGTGGCCGGCATCGCCATCGGCCCCTGGGGCCTGGGGTTGGTGTCGCGCGTGGAGGACGTGCTGCATTTCGCCGAATTCGGCGTGGTGCTGATGCTGTTCCTGGTCGGCCTCGAGCTCGAGCCCAAGCGACTGTGGAACCTGCGCCGGCCGATCTTCGGCTGGGGCACGGCCCAGGTGCTCAGTTGCGCCGCCGTGCTGTTCGCCATCGGCTGCGCGGTCGGCGCGCCCTGGCGCGTGTCGCTGGTGGCGGCGCTGGGGCTGGCGCTGTCGTCGACCGCGATCGCGCTGCAGGTGTTCGGCGAACGCAACCTGCTGCGCACGCCGAGCGGCCAGGCCGGCTTCTCGATCCTGCTGTTCCAGGACGTGGCCGCGATCCCGATCCTCGCCATCCTGCCGCTGCTGGCCGGCGCCACCGCGGCCGAGCAGTCGATGAGCGGCCTCGACCGCCTGCTCGAAGGCCTGAAGATCTTCGGCGTGATCGGCGGCATCGTGCTCGGCGGCCGGCTCGCGCTGCGCCCGATCCTGCGCTGGATCGCGCGCAGCGACACGCCCGAGATCTTCACCGCCGCCGCGCTGCTGCTGGTGGTGGCGATCGCAGCGCTGATGCAGTTCGTCGGCCTGTCGATGGCGCTGGGCGCCTTCCTCGCGGGCGTGCTGCTGGCCGAGAGCGAATACCGGCGCGAGCTCGAGACCGACATCGAGCCCTTCAAGGGCCTGTTGCTCGGCCTGTTCTTCATCGCCGTGGGCATGACGATCGACTTCGGCGTGCTGTTCGCGAGCCCCTGGATCATGGCGATGCTGGTGGTCGGCTTCATGGCCATCAAGCTGGCGGTGATCTATGCGCTGGCCAAGGCGATGGGGCTGGCCTACCAGGAGCGCCCGGTGTTCACCCTGCTGCTGGCGCAGGGCGGCGAGTTCGCCTTCGTGGTGTTCCAGTCGGCCGGGCCCGACGTGCTGCCGCCGCAGATCACCTCGCTCTTGATCGGCGCGGTCGCGCTGTCGATGCTGCTGTCGCCGCTGCTGCTGGTGCTGATCGACCGCTACCTGCTGCCGCGCTACAGCAACATCGGCGGGCCGCAGCTCGAGGAGATCTCGGAGCAGCAGGACGCCAAGGTGCTGATCTGCGGCTTCGGCCGCTACGGCCAGATCGTGGGCCGCATGCTGATGTCGCAGGGGCTGCGCGTGACGGTGCTCGACCACGATGCCGACAACGTCGAGGGCCTGCGCGAATTCGGCTTCCGGGTGTTCTACGGCGATGCCACGCGCCTCGACCTGCTGCGCACCGCCGGTGCCGGCACGGCCAAGGCGGTGGTGGTGGCGGTCGACGACATCGAGCAGTCGCTCGAGATCGTCGACCTGTTCCGCGAGAACTTCCCGCAGGCGCAGATCATCGCGCGGGCGCGCAACGTGAGCCACCTGTTCCAGCTGCGCGACCGCGGCGTGACGCTGGTCGAGCGCGAGGTCTTCGAGTCGTCGCTGCGCAGCGCGCGCTCGGTGCTCGAGGTGCTCGGCTGGCCCGCGCACGAGGCGCGCGAATCGAGCATGCGCTTCCGCGAGCGCAACCTCAAGCTCACCGACGACATCTATCCGCACTACAAGGACCGCGCCAAGCTGATCGCGGTCAACAAGGCGGGCCGCCAGCAGTTCGAGGAACAGATGGCGCGCGAGCGCGAGGAGCGCAAGCGGCGCGCCGGGCGCGACTGGGACCGGCAGGAAGAGGACGAGGAGCGGGTGCCTTAGACCGGCACCGTGAGGTAGACGCCCTCGCGCCCCACCAGCGCCGCGCGCGTGGGCATGAACACCGTGCAGCCGTCGCAGGGCGAACGGATCTCCTGCCCCGCGTCGACCGCGATCAGCTCGCCACGGTCGAAGGTCTCGAAGCCCAGCAGCGGCCGCACGAAGGCGAAGCTCTCGGTCTTCACCATGTGCACCTCGAGCAGGCGGAAGCGGCGCGCGGATGCGGCGGGTGCGGCGGGTGCCCGCGGTGTCACCGCATCGACCAGCCCGAGATGCGCGAGGAAGCGCTGCGTCACGTCGACCGCGAGCTCGGCCGCCGACCGGCTGAAGTGCTGGCCGCACTCCACCACGACCGCCGCGCCCTGGCCCTCGGCCGCGCCGTGGTGGCCGTAGCCGATCACGCCGGTGCCCGGCGCCGCGCCCGCGGGCATCACCAGGTGCACCAGCGGCGCGCCCACGGCCAGCGCCAGCCGCGCATTGCGCTCGAGCTCCGGATAGACCCAGAAGGGCTGCACCGGCGCGCGCGTCGAATGGATGTCGAGCACGTAGTCGGCCGCATCGAGCACCGGCCGCAGTTCGCGCGCGCGTCGCAGCTCGGGGCTGTCCTCGTTGCCATCGAGCAGCGCCGGCGTCCAGATGCGGTTGAGGTTGTGCACCAGTTGGCGGTTCTCGTAGGGCCGCTCGATGTCGAAGGCCTCGTAGGCCTCGACGTTCGCGAAGCTCACGGTCAGCGTGCCGATCTTCGGATGCACGCCGCGGTCGAGCAGGTCGGTGGCCGCCACCATGCCGCAGATCTCGTTGCCGTGCGTCAGCGCATTGACCAGCACGTGCGGCCCGGGTCGGCCCGATTCGAAACGATGCACGTAGTCGATGCCGGTGTTGCCCTCGCGGTAGGCCGAGAGGTCGCGCGGCAGCACCTCGAGCGGCGCGGTGTCGGGAGTGAACGAGGACGTGGTCATTCGCCGCGGATCCCCGCGCGCTTCACCATCTCGCCGTACAGCGCGAGGCGCTCCGACATCATGGCCGTGAACTGCGCGGGCGACTGCTGCTCGGGCGTGAGCGCGCCGCGCGACTCCAGCGCCTCGACCATGGCGGGCTGGTCGGCCACCGAGCGCACGGCCTTGTGCAGGGTGGCGATCACGTCGCCCGGCGTCTTCGCGGGCGCGGCCAGGCCGATCCACGAGGTGGTGTTGAGCACCGGATAGCCGAGCTCCGCGAAGGTCGGCACGTCGGGCAGCGCCGCGACGCGCGCCGGTGCGGCCACCGCGAGCGCGCGCAGCTTGCCGGCCTGGATGTGCGGCAGGAAGGGCGCGAGGTTGTCGAGGCCGAACTGCACCTCGTTCGAGATCAGCGCCGTGACCAGCGGGCCGCCGCCGCGGTACGGCACGTGCGTGGCATTGAGCTGCAGCTGCGACTTCATCAGCTCGACGTTGAGCTGGCCCATGCTGCCGGGCCCGGCGCTGCAGAAATTGAGCTCGCCCGGGCGCGCCTTCACGAGCGCGACGAATTCCTTGAAGTTCTTCGCGGGCACGGCCGGGTTCACCAGCAGCACGTTGATCGAGCGCGCGAGCTGGCTGATGGAGGCGAAGTCCTTGATCGGGTCGTAGCCGGGGTTGGCCTGCGTGAGCGGATTCGCGAGGTGCGAGCTCTGCGACGAGACCACCAGCGTATAGCCGTCGGGCTTGGCGCGCGCCACCTGCGCGCTGGCGATCGAGCCGCCCGCGCCGCCGCGGTTGTCGATCACCACCGGCGCGCCCAGCGCCTTCGCGAGCGGATCGGCATAGAGCCGCGCGATCAGGTCCACCGAGCCACCGGCCGGGAACGGCACCACCAGCGTGACCGGCCGCGACGGATAGGCCTGCGCATGCGCCGCCAGCGGCAGCGCGGCCGCGAGGCCCGCGCCCAGGAAGGTGCGGCGGCGCAGTGCGGAGGCGGAAAGGGGGAAGGTCATGGAAGCGTCCTGGAATCGGGAAGGGATGGGGCCTGAATGTGCGCGCATTCTTGCAAGGTCGTCACAGTTTTGCAATAACCATTGCAAAATCGAAGCCCATCGCGACCCCTGCGCGGGCAGAATGCCCGGCGACCATGAACCTCAACCAACGCATCTCGGGCTACGGCCGCAAGCTCACGCGCAGCGAGCAGCGCCTGATCGAGGAACTGCAGACGCGCTATCCCCAGGGCCTGCTCGAATCTGCAACGAGCCTTGCAAAGAAGGTGGGCACCAGCGCCTCGACCGTGGTGCGGCTGCTCGCCAAGCTCGGCTATCCCAGCTACGCGGAAGCGCAGCTCGAGGCCCGCTCCGAGGTCACGGCGCGGCTGGCCTCGCCCGCCACGCGCGCCGATGCCGTGATCGTCGACGACGCCTCGGTGCGCACCTGCCTGGCCAACGCGCTGCTGCACGACCAGCACAACCTGAGCTCGACCTTCGCGGCCATCGATCCCGTGGCCTTCGAGGCCGCCGTGCGGCTGCTGGTGCAGCGCAAGGCGCGCGTGCATGTGCTGGGCCACCGGCATGCGGCCGCCATCGCGGGCCACCTGGCGCTGCACCTGAACCTGTGCCTGCCCGAGGTGCGGCCGCTGGCCGGCACGGCCGCGCTGCCGCTCGAGGACCAACTGCTGTGGATCGGCGAGAACGACGTGCTGCTGGCCGTCACCTTCAGGCGCCACTCGCTGGCCACCGCGCGCGCGGCGGCCTACTTCCGCGAACGCGGCGCGAAGGTGATCGTGATCACCGACAGCCCCTCGGCGGCCGCGGCGGCCTCGGCCGACCACCTGATGCTGGTGCGCACCTCGAGCGCCTCGCCCTTCGATTCCTACACGGCCGCCTTCTCGCTGTGCAATGCGCTGGTCACCGCGGTCGTGCAGCGGCGCAAGAAGGAGCTGGGCGCCGCGCTCGAACGCGGCGACGCCCTGTGGGAGCAGCACTGGAACGACGCCGCCGCGCCGGCGGGCCGTGCGCGCAAGGCGGACTGATCAGGTCGCCGTGGCGGCGTCGAGCCGCAGCAGCCGCACCGCGTTGCCCTTCAAGATGCCCGGCATCACCTCGGGCTTGAAGCCCGCGACCTCGAAGTCCTTCATCCAGCGCTCGGGCGTGATCAGCGGGTAGTCGCTGCCGAACAGCACGCGGTCTTTCAGCAGCGTGTTGGCGTACTGCACCAGCTGCTTCGGAAAGTACTTGGGGCTCCAGCCCGAGAGATCGATCCAGACGTTGGGCTTGTGCGTGGCCACGCTCAGCGCCTCGTCCTGCCAGGGGAAGCTGGGGTGGGCCATCACGATCTGCATGTCGGGGAAGGCTATCGCCACGTCGTCCAGGTGCATCGGGTTGCTGTACTCGAGCCGCAGGCCGCCGCCGCAGCGCATGCCCGAGCCGATGCCGCTGTGGCCGGTGTGGAAGATCGCGGGCATGCCGTACTCGGCCACCACCTCGTAGATCGGCCAGGCCATGCGGTCGTAGGGATGGAAGGCCTGCACCGTCGGGTGGAACTTGAAGCCCTTGACGCCGTGCTCCTCGATCAGCCGCCGCGCCTCGCGCGCGCCCATCTTTCCCTTGTGCGGATCGATACTCGCGAAGGCGATCATCATGTCGGCGTTCTTCTGCGCGGCCTCGGCGATCTCCTCGTTCGGGATGCGCCGCCGACCCATGTTCGACTCGGCGTCGACCATGAACATCACCAGCCCCAGCTTGCGCTCGCGGTAGTAGGCCACCGTCTCCTCGATCGTCGGGCGGCGGTTCGAGCCGAAGTACTTGTCGGCCGCGCGGTCGTACTCCTCGCCGTAGTTGTCGAACGGGTTCCAGCAGCTCACCTCGGCATGGGTGTGGATATCGATCGCGATCAGGTTCTGGTGGTCCACTTCATCGTCTCCTTTACGGGAAAGTCCCTAGTCCGCGGCATCGTCGAATGCCTTGAATTGATTATTTCACATAACCATAATCCGCTTCAATCCAGAACGCAACATGACCTCTTCCGACCTCCACATCGACCTCCGCGACGACGTCGCCATCATTCGCCTGACGCGCGGCGCCAAGCGCAACGCGCTGTCGGACAGCCTGATCCTCGCGCTGCGCGATGCCTTCCAGAACCTGCCCGCCAGCGTGGGCGCGGCCGTGATCGACGGCGAGGGCCCGCACTTCTGCGCCGGCCTCGACTTGAGCGAGCTCAAGGAGCGCGACGCGGGCCAGGGCCTCGCCCATTCGCGCCTGTGGCACGCGGCGCTGGAGTGCATCGAGAAGGGCCCGGTGCCGGTGATCGCCGCGCTGCATGGCGCGGTGGTCGGCGGCGGGCTCGAGCTCGCGAGCGCCTGCCACATCCGCGTGGCCGACCGCAGCACCTTCTATGCGCTGCCCGAGGGCTCGCGCGGCATCTTCGTGGGCGGCGGCGGCTCGGTGCGCATCCCCAAGCTGATCGGCGTGGCGCGCATGACCGACATGATGATGACCGGCCGCGTCTACAACGCCGAGGAAGGCGAGCGCGCCAACTTCGCGCAGTACCTGGTCGACGAGGGCACGGCCTTCGACAAGGCCTTCGAGCTCGCCAAGCGCGTGGCCACCAACGCGCCGCTCACCAACTACGCGCTGATGCACGCGCTGCCGCGCATCGCCGAGCAGCCGGCCGACCACGGCTTCTTCACCGAGGCGCTGATGTCCGGCATCGTGCAGGCCGCGCCCGAGGCCAAGCAACGCGTGCGCGACTTCCTCGAAGGCCGCGGCGCCAAGGTCCGCAAGGGCTGAAGCCCTCTCTTCATTCACTCACTCATCCACTCACGCACGGGCGCCCCGATGACGGCCATCAAATACCGACCGCTCGCCTTCGGCGTCACGCGCGCGCTGCTGCGCGACGGCGCGCCGGGCACGCAGTACCTGAGCGCGGAAACGCCGCTTCGCCCCTACCGCGAACGCATGACCGACCGGCTGCACCACTGGGCCGAAGCCACGCCCGAACGCACCTTCATCGCGCGCCGCGCGCGGCTGGCCGACGGCGGCACCGGCGACTGGCTGCGCGTGAGCTACGCCGAGGCGCTGCAGAAGGCACGCGCGATCGGCCAGGCCCTGCTCGCGCGCGGCCTGGACGCCGAGCGCCCGGTGGCGATCCTCAGCGAGAACGGCATCGAGCATGCGCTGCTCGCGCTCGGCTGCCTCTACGCGGGCGTGCCCTACTGCCCGGTCTCGCCGCCCTACTCGCTCGTGAGCCAGGACTTCGACAAGCTGCGCCACGTGCTGGCCACGCTCACGCCGGGCCTGGTGTTCGCGGCCGACGCCGCGCGCTATGCCCGCGCCATCGAGGCCACGCTGCCGGCCGACGCCGGCGTCGAGATCGTGCTGGCCGAAGGCGAGCTGCCCGGCCGCGCCACCACCTCCTTCGACGCGCTCGCGGCGACGCTGCCCACGCCCGCCATCGACGCCGCGATGCAGGCCACCGGCCCCGACACCATCACCAAGTTCCTGTTCACCTCGGGCTCGACCAAGATGCCCAAGGCGGTGGTCAACACGCACCGCATGTGGTGCGCCAACCAGCAGCAGCTGCGCCAGTCGATCCCGGCGCTGGGCGACGAGCCGCCGGTGCTGGTCGACTGGCTGCCGTGGAACCACACCTTCGGCGGCAACCACAACGTGGGCATCGTGCTCGACAACGGCGGCACGCTCTACATCGACGAGGGCAAGCCCACGGCCACCGGCATGGCCGAGACACTGCGCAACCTGCGCGAGATCGCGCCCACCATCTACTTCAACGTGCCGACCGGCTTCGAGGCGATCGCGCAGGCGATGGAGACCGACCCGGTGCTGCGGCGCAACCTGCTGTCGCGCGTGAAGATGTTCTTCTACTCGGGCGCGGCGCTGTCGCAGCCGGTCTGGGACAGCCTGCACCGCACGCAGGAGGCCGAGGTCGGCGAGCGCATCGTGATGGGCACCGGCCTGGGCATGACCGAATCGGGCCCGTTCGCGCTCTACGTGACCGGCCCCGACGTGAAGTCGGGCGACGTCGGCCTGCCCGCGGCGGGCATCGAGCTCAAGCTGATCGAGGTCGACGGCAAGACCGAGGTGCGCTATCGCGGCCCCAACATCACGCCCGGCTACTGGCGCGCGCCCGAGGCCACGGCCGAGGCCTTCGACGAGGAAGGCTTCTTCTCGACCGGCGACGCGGTGAAGTGGATCGACGACGCCGACATCCACCGCGGCCTGCGCTTCGACGGCCGTATCGCCGAGGACTTCAAGCTCGCCACCGGCACCTTCGTGAGCGTGGGCCCGCTGCGCGCGAAGATCGCCACGGCCGGCTCGCCCTACGTGCAGGACGCGGTGCTGACCGGCATCAACCTCAAGGAGGTCGGCGCGCTGGTCTTCACTACGCAGAAGGTGCGCCAGCTCGCGGGCCTCGATGCCGGCGCGAGCATGCGGCAGGTGCTCGAGAGCGCGCCGGTGCAGGCGCACTTCCAGCAGGTGCTGGACCAGCTCGCGGCCGCGAGCACCGGCAGCGCCAACCGCATCGCGCGGCTGCACCTGATGAGCGAGCCGCCCTCGATCGACAAGGGCGAGGTCACCGACAAGGGCTCGATCAACCAGCGCGCCGTGCTCAAGCACCGCGCCACGCTGGTCGAGGCGCTGCACGACGGCACGCTGCCCTTCACCTTGCGGCCGCGCTGACGCCTTTTTTTCCCTCTTTGGAGACGAACCCATGAAGATCGAAGGACAGGCCGCACTCGTGACCGGCGGCGCATCGGGCCTCGGCGAGGCCACCGCGCGCGAACTCGCGCGCCTGGGCGCGAAGGTGGCGCTGCTCGACCGCAATGCCGAGCTGGCCGCCAAGGTCGCCGCCGAGATCGGCGGCATCGCCTGCGGCTGCGACATCACCGATGCCGCGAGCGTGAGCGCCGCGCTCGACCGGGCCGAGGCCGCGCACGGCCCGGCGCGCATCCTGATGAACGTGGCCGGCATCGGCAGCGCGAAGCGCATCGTCGGCAAGGACGGCAACCCGGCGCCGCTCGAGGACTTCGTGCGCGTGGTCAACGTCAACCTGATCGGCAGCTACAACATGGCGCGCCTGTTCGCCGCGCGCTGCGCGAAGCTAGCGGCGCTCGCCAACGGCGAGAAGGGCGTGATGCTGTTCACCGCCTCGGTCGCGGCCTTCGACGGCCAGGTCGGCCAGCAGGCCTACAGCGCCTCGAAGGGCGGCCTGGTCGGCATGACGCTGCCGATGGCGCGCGACCTCGCGCAGCACGCGATCCGCGTCTGCACCGTCGCGCCCGGGCTGTTCGCCACGCCGCTGCTGCTCGAGCTGCCCGAGCCGGTGCAGCAGTCGCTCGCGGCCTCGATCCCGTTCCCGCCGCGGCTGGGCCAGCCCTCGGAATTCGCCGAGCTGGCCTGCCACGTCGTGACCAACGGCCACCTCAACGGCGAGGTGATCCGCCTCGACGGCGCGCTGCGCATGGCGCCGCGATAGATCCAGCACCACCAACCGGAGACAAGACCATGACCAACCGACGTCAGTTCGTGACGGCGCTCGGCGGCGCAGCCGCGCTCGGCGCCCTGCAGCATCCCCTGGCCGCGCTGGCCGAGATCGTCGCCCAGCAGGTGAAGATCTACTACGGCTTCCCGGCCGGCAGCGCGGGCGACAGCGTGGCCCGCCGCGTGGCCGACAAGCTCGGCGGCACCGACTTCACCAAGCTCAATCCCGTGGTCGAGAACAAGCCCGGCGCGGGCGGGCGCATCGCGCTCGATTCGCTCAAGAGCGCGCCGGCCGACGGCTCGGTGCTCGCGCTCTCGCAGGCCTCGGCGCTGTCGACCTATCCCTACATCTACAGCAAGCTGAGCTACGGCCTGGCCGACTTCGCCCCGGTCTCGATCGGCGCGGTGATGACGCACGGCCTGGCGGTCGGCCCGATGGTGCCGGCCAGCGTGAAGACGCTGAAGGACTACGTGGCCTGGGCCAAGGCCAATCCGGGCCAGGCCAGCTACGGCTCGCCGGGCGCGGGCTCCACGCCGCACTTCCTGGGCGCGCTGCTGGGCCTCAACAGCGGCGCCGACCTGCGCCACGTGCCCTACCGCGGCTCGCTGCCGGCGGTCAACGACGTGGTGGGCGGCCAGATCGCCTCGAGCCTCACGCCCAGCGGCGACTACCTGCCCTTCGTCAAGGCCAACAAGCTGCGCGTGCTCGCCACCTCGGGCGCCCAGCGCGCCGCCTACCTGCCCGAGGTGCCGACCTTCGCCGAGCAGGGCTTCCCCGAGCTGGTGGCCGACGAGTGGTTCGGTTTCTTCGCGCCCGCGAAGACGCCCGCGCCGGTGATCGCCGCCGCGAGCGGCGCGATCCAGGCCGCGCTCAAGGACAAGGCCGTGGCCGACGGCCTGCTGTCGGTGGGCCTGATCGCGCAGGGCTCCACGCCCGAGGAGATGCGCCGGTCGCTGCAGTCGGAGTACGAGCGCTGGGGCCCGCTGGTGAAGAAGATCGGCTTCACCGCGGAGTCCTGAGCCCGCGCCGGGCTGTCGCCAAGTCGCCACCGGCCCGGCGCTTCGGGGCCCCGCTCGCGGTTACGCTTGCGCCATGCCCACCTCCCCGAAATCCGCCGCTCCGAAGAGCGCGAAGAGCGACATGGCCGCCGCGCCGCTCGGCCGGACGGACCGCCTCGACGCGCGCGTGCTCGAGACCCTGGTCGGCTACAACGCGCGCCGCGCCTGGCTGGTGGTGAGCGCGCTGTTCGCCAAGCGCATGGCGGCCTTCAAGCTCAAGCAGATCGACTTCTCGGTGCTCTCGCTGCTGGCGCACAACCCGGGCGCCACCTCGCGCCAGATCTGCAGCACGCTCGACATCCTGCCGCCCAACCTCGTGAGCCTGGTGGCCGAGCTCGACGCGCGCGCGCTGATCGAGCGCAAGCCGCATCCGCACGACGGCCGCGCGGTCGGCCTGCATCTCACGCCGGCCGGCGAGGCGCTGGTGCGCGAGGCCGAGCAGGCCGTGATCCAGCTCGAGCTCGATGCCAGCGCGCGGCTCAATGCGCGCGAGCGCGAGACGCTGATCAAGCTGCTGCAGAAGGTCTACCTTTGAGCCTTTGAGCGCCTGAACAGGCGAGCCGCGCCTACTGCAGGCCCAGCTCCACCATCTCCAGCAGCCGCAGCGTCAGCGGCTCCAGCACCGACGGGTCGGCCTCCTTGAGCGGGCCCTCGATGATCAGCAGCGCGAGCCCGTGCACCGCCGACCAGGCCAGGTACTCGGCATTCGGGCGCCGCGCCGGATCGAGCGCGCCGGCCTCCACCAGCCGGTCCAGGCCCGAGCCCAGCAGCTGGAACGGGTCCATGCCGCTCGCGCCGGCGCTCGAGGGGCCGATGGTGCCGCGCGCCTCGTCGGAAGAGATCACGAAGGCGGTGCGGAACAGCCCCGGCTGGTCCTGCGCGAAACGCAGGTAGCCCGAGCCGATCGCCCGCACCCAGGCGCGCGCGTAGTCGGCCGGCGGCTGGTCGTGCGAGATCGCGCCGAGCTCCTTCTCCATCGAGCGCGCCGCGGCCGACAGCGCCGCGCCGCGCACCGCCAGCAGCAGCTCGTGCCGGCTCGCGAAGTGGCGGTAGGCCGCGTTGGGCACCACGCCCACGCGGCGCGTGGCCTCGCGCAGCACCACGGCGTCGGGGCCGCCGTCGCGCGCCAGTTCGATGCCCGCGTCCAGCAAGGCCCGGCGCAGGTCGCCATGGCGGTAGGTGGAGCGCGAGGGCGGCGCAGATTCGGCGGCGATGGCGGCGTTGCGGACCATTTCCTTCTTTCTCGGACTACGATTTTTCGATGTGGACAGTGTCCATTATCTTTGCTATTCTTTGTGGACGGTGTACACAAAGTAGTGCCATCGTATTCGCCCCGGGCCCTGCTGCCCAGCGGCGCCCCCGGAATAACCGCTCTTGCAAAGAGGAATTGCCATGAAAGTCCAGTCCTATCTCTCGTTCGAAGGCCGCTGCGACGAGGCCATCGCGTTCTACGGGAAGGCGCTCGGCGCCGAAGTCGTGCAGCTCATGCGCTACAGCGACGCCCCCGCCGACATGCCGCCCGACGCGGACGGCTGCGCCGGTGCCATGCCCGGTCCCGACAAGGTCATGCATGCAGTGCTGCGCATCGGCGAGACCGAGCTCATGGCCTCCGACGGCCGCTGCTCGGGCCAGGCCGAGTTCAAGGGAATCATGCTGGCGATCACCGCGCCCACCGAGGCCGATGCGCGCAAGTGGTTCGACGCGCTGGCCGACGGCGGCCAGGTGATGCAGCCGCTGATCCCCACCTTCTTCTCGCCGGGCTTCGGCATGGTCGGCGACCGCTTCGGCGTGGGCTGGATGGTGGTGGTCGGCGACTGAAGCCGCGCCGCGCGAAGCCCCCTTTCCCCCTTTTCCATTCGTCGTTGCAGAGCGCTCCATGTTCAAGAAAATCGCCCTCCTCCTCGTCGTGCTGATCGCCGGCGTCCTGCTGTTCGCGGCCACCCGCCCCGACAGCTTCCGCGTCGAGCGCAGCGCGCGCATCCAGGCCCCGCCCGCGCGGATCGCGCCGCTGGTCGCCGACTTCCACCGCTGGAGCGAATGGTCGCCCTACGAGAAGCTCGATCCGGCCATGAAGCGCAGCTTCGGCGGCGCCGCCAGCGGCCCGGGCGCGACCTATGCCTGGGAGGGCAACGACAAGGCCGGCGCCGGCCGCATGGAGATCCTCGAGGCCTCGCCCACGAAGGTCTCGATCAAGCTCGACTTCCTCCAGCCCTTCGAGGCCCACAACACCGCCGACTTCAGCTTCCAGCCGCAGGGCGACGCCACCCAGGTCACCTGGGCCATGCACGGCCCGGCGCCCTACGTCTCCAAGCTCATGGGCCTGTTCTTCGACATGGACACCCTGATCGGCAAGGACTTCGAAGCCGGCCTCGCCAACCTCAAGACCGCGGCCGAGAAGCCGGCGGGATCCTGAGCCTGTCCCTCCCCACTCACCCTCCACTCACCCAAGGAACTCACATGTCGCTCCTCAATGCCTATCTCACCTTCGACGGCAACGCGGCCGAGGCCATGCGCTTCTACGAGAAGACGCTCGGCGGAAAAATGGAAATGCTCATGACCGTGGGCGAAAGCCCCGAAGCCGCCAACATGCCGCCCGAGGCCGCCAACCGCCTGATGCACGCCAGCCTCGTCGTCGGCGACAGCATGCTCATGGCCTCCGACAGCATGCCGGGCATGCCGTACGAAGGCATGAAGGGCTTCGGCGTCGCGCTCAACTACCCGACGGTCGCCGAGGCGAAGCGCGTGTTCGACGCCCTCGCCGACGGCGGCCAGGTCGGCATGCCGTTCGAGAAGACCTTCTGGGTCGAGGGCTTCGGCATGGTGACCGACCGCTACGGCACGCCCTGGCTGATCAACGGCGGCGCCTCCCTCGTCTGACGAAGAACGCCACAACCATCCGCCGGGCGGCGCGCCGCCCGGCCCCTGAGGAATCCTTTCCATGACCGAATCCCTCGACAACCGCAAGCGCTGGCTCGCCCTGATGGTGCTGTGCCTGGGCGTGCTGATGATCGTGCTCGACACCACCATCGTGAACGTCGCGCTGCCCTCGATCCGCACCGACCTCGGCTTCACCGAGACCTCGCTGGTGTGGGTCGTCAACGCCTACATGCTGACCTTCGGAGGCTTCCTGCTGTTGGGCGGACGGCTCGGCGACCTCTACGGCCACCGCCGCGTCTTCCTCGCCGGGCTGGTGCTGTTCACGCTGGCCTCGCTGGCCTGCGGCATCTCGACCACGCAGGGCCTCCTGATCGCCGCGCGCGCGGTGCAGGGCCTGGGCGGCGCGATCGTGTCGGCCGTCTCGCTGTCGCTGATCATGAACCTCTTCACCGAGCCGGCCGACCGCGCCAAGGCGATGGGCGTCTACGGCTTCGTCTGCGCCGGCGGCGGCAGCATCGGCGTGCTGCTCGGCGGCCTGCTGACCAGTTCGCTGAGCTGGCACTGGATCTTCCTGGTCAACCTGCCGATCGGCGTGGCCGTGTACGCGCTGTGCATCGCGCTCTTGCCGAGCGCGCGCGGCCAGGCCCATGGCGAGAAGCTCGACGTGGCCGGCGCGGTCACGGTCACGCTCTCGCTGATGCTCGCGGTCTACGGCGTGGTCAACGGCAACGAGGCCGGCTGGCGCTCGGCGCAGACGCTGGGCCTGCTCGGCACCGCGGTCGCGCTGCTCGCGATCTTCATCGCCATCGAGGCCAGGGTGAAGCATCCGCTGATGCCGCTGGGCCTGTTCCGGCTGCGCAGCGTCTCGGTCTCGAACGTGGTGGGCGTGCTGTGGGCCGCGGCGATGTTCGCCTGGTTCTTCATCTCGGCGCTCTACATGCAGCTGGTGCTCGCCTACACGCCGATGCAGATCGGCCTGGCCTTCCTGCCGGCCAACGTCATCATGGCCGTGTTCTCGCTGGGGCTGTCGGCAAAGATCGTGATGCGCTTCGGCATCCGCCGCCCGCTCGCGGCGGGCCTGTGGCTCGCGGCCATCGGGCTGGCGCTGTTCGCGCGCGCCCCGGTCGACGGCCACTTCGCGATCGACGTGCTGCCCGGCATGCTGCTGCTGGGCCTGGGCGCCGGCATGGCCTTCAATCCGCTGCTGCTGGCCGCGATGAGCGAGGTGAGCCCTAGCGAATCGGGCCTGGCCTCGGGCGTGGTCAACACCGCCTTCATGATGGGCGGCGCGCTGGGCCTCGCGGTGCTCGCGAGCATCGCGGCCGCGCAGACCGGCTCGATGCTCGCAGCCGGCGCGAGCACGCCGCTCGCGCTCACCGGCGGCTACCAGATGGCATTTCTCGTCGGCGCCGTGTTCGCGGCGGTGGCGGGTTTGTTGGGCGCCCTGCTGCTTCGCTCCGCCATGCCGGGGCAGATGCACGACAACGAGGAGGCGGCGGGCCCCGGGAGCGCGGCGAATGGCGCGGCAACGTCCTGACGGGCTGCTGCTGGGCCGGCCGCCGTTTCTGTTTCTCTTTCCCTTCTTTTCAAGGAGTGTTCCCATGGCTCGCTATGTCGACGGTTTCATCGTGCCGATTCCCGCCAAGAACGTGGAGGCCTACCGCAAGGTGGCGCGCAAGGCCGGCAAGGTCTGGATGGAGTACGGCGCGCTCGAATACGTGGAGTGCGTCGCGGACGACGTCAAGCCCGGCAAGCTGACCTCGTTCCCGCAGAGCGTGAAGCTCAAGGCCGACGAGGTGGTCGCGTTCTCGTGGATCGTCTACAAGTCGCGCAAGCACCGCGACACGGTCAACGCCAAGGTGATGGCCGACCCGCGCATCGCGGCGATGGACCCGAAGACCATGCCCTTCGACGCCAAGCGCATGATCTTCGGCGGCTTCAAGTCGATCGTCGAATTCTGAGCGCCGCGGCGGCGGGGACTCAGGCCGCCACGAAGCCGTCGTAGACGAGCTTGAGCCCCGTCAGCAGCATGCCCAGGTAGACGAAGCGGTAGAACCAGGTGGCGTCGATGCGCCGCGCGATGCGGATGCCGACCCACACGCCCAGCGGCGCGAAGGGCATCAGCGCCAGCGAGGTGGCCAGCGTGCGCAGGTCGATCAGGCCCAGCCATGCGTAGGGGATCCACTTGCTGAGGTTCACCACGAAGAAGAAGTAGGCCATGGTGGCCGTGAACACCACCGGCGACAGCCGCAGCGGGATCACGTAGGCATTGATCGGCGGCCCGCCCGCATGCGCGATGAAGCTCGTGAAGCCCGACACCGTGGTCAGCGCGGCACCGATGCCGCGCGAGGGCAGCGGATCGTTTGGCTTGGGCGGGAACAGCAGGCGCTGCGCCAGGAACAGCAGCGTGAACACGCCCACGATGCCCGCCACCGTGTGCGCCGACAGCGCGCGGAACAGCAGCGTGCCGATCAACGTGCCCAGCAGGCCGAAGGGGATCAGGAACTTCAGCAGCGAGCGGTCGAAGTCGCGCCGGAAGGCCGCGAGCCCCAGCAGGTCCATCAACAGCAGCAACGGCATCAGGATCGCCGCGGCCTGCGGCACCGTGACCGCCAGCGCCATCAGCGGCACCGCGAGCGAGCCGAAGCCCGCGCCGAAGCCGCTCTTGCTGATGCCGAGCAGCAGCACGGCGGGAATGGCGACCGCGTAGAAGTGCGGGTCGGTGATGAGGGGGAAGACCATGGGCAGGGACGGCGCGCGAAAAAAAGCCCGTCGTCGCGGCGGGCCCCGGCGAGCGTAGCAGGAAGGCGCGCGGGCCGCTGCGGCCCCGATCCGATCCGGCTCAGCGCTCGAGCGCGCCGCCCGCGAGCCAGCGCGCGCCGCGCTGGTACAGCGCCTCGACCGCCGGCCCCTTGAGCATCGGCATGTCGAGCTTCACCGTGTAGCCGATGCGCTGCTGGATGTAGGCCAGGTGGCGGTAGCCCTCGGGCAGCTCGGCCAGCTTCGCGGCATCGAGCGTCACGGTGGCGGCCGGATCGATCGGGTCGATGCGGTCCTTCTCGTAGATCGGCTGGCGGTGCAGCAGCTTCCACTGCCCCTCGTGCAGCACCACGAAGTCGTAGAAGCGGCCGGTGCACACCACGTCGCAGGGCACGCCCTCGACCAGGCCGCGCTGCGAGATCGTCATCTTGGTCTGCACGATGGCGCGCTCGCCCGCCAGCTCGACCGCCGAGCCGCCGAGGAAGTGCAGGATGCTCACGCCCTTGGACCAGCCTTCCCGCGTGACGCGGATGAACTCGGCGAACGGCCCCTGGAACCAGGTCGCCATCATCACGCCCTCGGGATGCCACACGGTGGCGAAGCGCTCCCAGTCGCCGGCATCGCGCCAGACGGCCCAGCGTTCGATCATGCGGCGGATCAGCAGCTCCTGCTGCAGCGCGTCGTTCATTCCTCTGTCTCCTGGTTCCGGTGTGTGTCGTCGTCGGTGTTCAGGCCGGCTGTGCCGCGGCCTGCGGTGCGGATCGCGCCGGCGCCGCCGCCAGCGGGTTCAGCACGAAGTCGAAATCGAGCCGCCAGCGGCCGTCGGCCTGCCGCGTCCAGGGCGCCACCAGCGATTCGCGCACCGCGAACACCGCATCGGAATCGAGCCACTGGTCGCCCTCGCGGAACACGTGGGTGATGAGCCGCTCGTAGCCCGGCGCCTGGATCATGAAGTGCAGGTGCGCGGGCCGCCACGGATGGCGCTTCGTGGCGTCCAGCAACTGGCCCACCGGACCGTCGGTCGGGATCGGGTAGGCCTCGGCCAGCACGCTGCGGAAATGCAGCGCGCCGTCGGGCCCGGTGCGCAGGCGGCCGCGGTTCTCGGCATGGCCGAGCTCGGGATGCTGCACGTCGTAGTGCCCGCCCGCGTCGGCCTGCCACACGTCGACCACGGCGCCGGCCACCGGCACGCCGTCGAGGCCGCGCACCGTCACGCTGACGTCGCAGGGCTCGCCGGCCGCGCCGTTGGCCACGTCGTCGCCGTGCGCGTACTCGGGCGCGCCCTCGACGTAGAAGGGGCCGAACACCGTCGCTTCGGTGCAGCCCGCGGGCTTGTCGTTGTTCATCGCGATCGTGAGCATCGACAGCCCCAGCACGTCCGACAGCAGGATGAATTCCTGGCGCGTGTCGTCGCACATCTGGCCCGTGGCCGTCAGGTAGTCGATGCCCTGCTTCCACTCCGCCTCGGTCAGCTTCACCTCGCGCGCGAAGGCATGCAGGTGCTGCACCAGGCTGGTCACGATCTCGTGCAGCCGCGGGTTCGGGGTGTCGGCGAAGCGCGCGAGCACGGCCTGGGTGATGTTGTCCTGGTTGAGATTGCGCATGGCGGCTGTCTCCATTCGTTCGAGGGGTTCGCCCGACTCTAGGCGGCACACCGGCGGGCGCAAAGCACCTCGGCGCAAATGATTTTTCCGCCCAGCGGAACGGTCGACCCACCCCCTGGGACAAAATCGCCCAGCCCGAAAAAGACGCTCGCCGGAGACACGCCCCATGGACCGCTGGACCGAAATCGCCCTGCTCGTGCAGATTGCCGACGCCGGCAGCCTGAGCCGCGCCGCCGAGGCGCTGGGGCTGTCGAACGCAGCCGCCAGCCGCCACCTGAGCGCGCTCGAGGCGCGGCTGGGCGCCCGGCTGGTCGAGCGCAACACGCGCCGGCTCTACCTGACCGACACCGGCCGCGAGTTCTGCGGCCGCGCGCGCACCATCCTGTCGGACCTCGACGATGCCGAGACGGCCGTCAACGCCACCGCGCTGCAGCCCACGGGCACGCTGCGCATCACGGCCTCGCTGTCGTTCTCGATCCACCACATCGCGCCGCTGCTGCGCGAGTACACCCAGCGCTACCCCGGCGTGAAGGTGCATGTGGAAGCCGCCAACCGCT
Organism: Variovorax sp. PDC80; assembly: GCF_900115375.1. Lineage (NCBI taxonomy): Bacteria > Pseudomonadati > Pseudomonadota > Betaproteobacteria > Burkholderiales > Comamonadaceae > Variovorax > Variovorax sp. PDC80. The sequence continues at coordinate 63,747 of NZ_FOWG01000008.1, forward strand.
ACTTCGACCTGATCGACAACAACATCGACGTGGCGATCCGCACGCGCGAGTACGAGCCCGATTCCAACGTGACGATCCGCCGCCTCGGCGAGACGCGGCGCATCCTCGCGGCCTCGCCGCGCTACTTCGCGCAGCACGGCTTCCCGAAGACGCTCGAGGAGCTGCAGCAGCACAAGCTCTTGATCTACACCTACGCCAACAACCCCAACGAGCTGCGCTTCACCGGCCGCGACGGCGAGGTCCGCACGGTGTCGGTGCAGGGGCTGCTCGAATCGAACGACGGCCAGGTGCTGCGCGCCGCGGCGCTCGACGGCATGGGGATCCTGGTGCAGCCCACCTACATCGTCTACGACGACATCGTGGCCGGCCGGCTGGTGCCCACGCTCGACGACTGGGACCTGCCGCACCTGCGCATCAACCTGGCCTACCCGAGCCGCAAGCACCTGTCGGCCAAGGTGCGCAGCTTCATCGACTTCATGGCCGCGCACTTCCACAAGATGGACTACGAGCGCAAGTGGACCGGGCATTTCCTGGGCCGCTGATCCGCCCGCCCGAGCGGTTTTCTCGAAAAAAGGTGCGTAAACGCACCGACCGGTCCGCCGCCTCCTGCGCACACTGGAAACGGACCTGCCCGCATCCCGCGGGCGGGCACTGTCTTCTTCCATCCTGACCGCTCGAGGAACCGCCATGAACACCCAGGCCGCCACCGCCGCCACCCCGCGTGCGCCGATCGCTTCGTCGTTCGCCGCCCCCGCCCTTGCCAACGACGACGCCGGCAAGCTGCTGCTGCGCGTCGCCATCGGCGTGCTCGTGCTGCTGCACGGCATCTTCAAGCTCTCGGCCGGCGTCGGCTTCATCGGCGGCATGCTGGCCAAGGCCGGCCTGCCCGGTGGTCTGGCCTACCTGGTCTACGTCGGCGAGATCGTCGCGCCGCTGCTGCTGATCGCCGGCTTCTGGACCCGCGCCGCGGCCGCGGTGATCGTGGTCAACATGCTGTTCGCCTTCGGCCTGGTGCACATGGGCGACTTCTTCGCGCTGACCAAGCAGGGCGGCTGGGCACTCGAGCTGCAGGGCCTGTACCTGTTCGGCGCGCTCGCCGTGGTGCTGCTGGGCGCGGGCCGCTTCAGCGTGGGCGGCACGAGCGGCCGCTGGAACTGAGCGCGCGGTGGTTCAGGACGCGTCGCCGCGCACCTGGGCCACCATCCGCTCCAATCGGCCGGCATCTTCCAGCACCAGCGCGCGGCCGTCCTTGCGCAGCACGCCGCTGCGCACCAGCGCATTGAGCTCGCGCGTGACCTGCTCGCGGTTGGTGCTGATCTGGCTGGCCAGGGCCGCATGGCGCGGCGCGGGTTCGAGCCGCGCCTGGTTGCCGTCGAAGCCGGCGCCGCGTGCCAGCCGCAGCAGCTCGGCATGCAGCCGGTTCTGCACGCCCAGGGTGCTGAGGTCGATCACGCGTTCGCTGAGCTGACGCACCAGCGCGGCCAGCCGCTGCATCACGCGCTCGGCCACCAGCGGCTCGTCGCGCAGCAGAGCCAGGAAGGCGGCGCGCTCGAGGCTGGCGACCACGCAGGGTTCGAGCGTGACCACGTCGGCCGAACGCGGCCCGCCGTCGATGGCGGCGATGTCGCCGAAATGCTCGCCGGCCTCGGAGTCGCGGAAGGTCACCTGGCGGCCATTGGCCGAATAGGTGGTCACGCGCACGCGACCCGAGACCAGCAGGAACACCTCGCCCTGCTGCTCGGCGCGCAGCAGCAGCGGCTTGCCGGCCGCCACGCTGTGCCATAGGCACTGCTGCGCGAGCTGGTCGAGCCGCTGCTCGGACAGCCCCGCGAGCAGCGCGATCTGGCGCAGCGCGAGGCTGGAGCGCGGGGCGGCCGGAGCCGGGGAGGAAGGCGAGGAAGGTGTGGTGGAGGCCATGCCGGGTCGGTGGGCGCCGCGCATTATGCTCGGGTGCCCTTCCGACCCGCCGCATGCACAGACGTTCCCCATCCGCCCTGAGAACGCCCACGCGGCGCAACCTGCGCTGGGCCAGCGGGATCGTGCTGATGGCCTACGTCACGCTGCACCTGCTCAACCATGCGCTGGGCATCGCCTCCTTCGCCCGGGCCGAGGCGGTGCTCGACCAGTTGCGCGCCTTCTGGCACAGCCTGCCCGGCACCCTGCTGCTGTATGGCGCCGCGCTGGCGCACCTGGCGCTGGCCGTGGTCGCGCTGTGGGAGCGGCGCACGCTGCGCATGCCGCCGCTCGAGGGCCTGCGCGTGCTGCTGGGCTTCTCGCTGCCGCTGCTGCTGGCCACGCACCTGACGGCGATGCGCGGTGCCTACACCGTCTACGGCATCGAGGGCTCGTACGCGCGCGTGGTCTGGGGCCTGTGGGACCTGCCCGGCGCGAGCGCGCAGTTCGCGCTGATGCTCGCGGCCTGGGCGCACGGCTGCCTGGGCCTGCACTTCGCGCTGCGCGTGCAGCCCTGGTACCGCCGCTTCTCGCACCTGCTGCTGGCCATCGCCGTCGTGCTGCCGCTGATGGCCGCCGTGGGCTTCGTCTCGATGGGGCGCGAGTTCCAGTGGACCGGCGTGCCGCCGACGGCCATGCCCACGGCCGAGCAGTCACGCGCGCTCGGCGCGATCGAGCGCAACATCAAGCTCTTCTATGCGCTGGCGCTGGCCGCGCTGCTGCTCGCGCGCTGGGGCCGCACGGCCTTCTACCGCTGGTCGGGCCGGCCCTCGATCGCGCTGCGCTACCCCGAGCGCACGGTGCACGTGCCACGCGGCTGGAGCGTGCTCGAGGCCAGCCGCTCGCACGGCATCGCCCACCTGTCGGCCTGCGGCGGCCGCGCGCGCTGCTCGACCTGCCGCGTGCGCGTGAACGGGCCGGCCGGCCACGTCGACCCGCCGGGCCGCGACGAGCAGCGCACGCTCGAACGCGTGCGCGCGCCGGCCGACGTGCGCCTGGCCTGCCAGCTGCGCCCGCGCGGCGACATCGAGGTCACGCCGCTGTTCGCGCCGCGCCCCAACGAGGGCCGGCCCGCGCCCGTGGGCAGCTTCGGCCACGAGCGCGACGTGGCGATCCTGTTCGTCGACCTGCGGCGCTGGTCGGGGCTGTCGGAACGCCAGTGGCCCTTCGACCTCGCCTACGTGCTCGACCGCTACTTCGCCACCGTCGGCGCCGCCGTGCGCGAGGCCGGCGGCGTGCCCAACCAGTTCATCGGCGACAGCGTGATGGCGATCTTCGGCCTCGAGACCGACCTCGCCACCGCCTGCCGCCAGGCGCTGCGCGCCACCGCGCTGATCGGCGAGCGCATGGACGCCTGGAGCGAGGGCTTCGAGGCCCAGTTCGGCCAGCGGCTGGACTTCGGCATGGGCCTGCACGCGGGCCGCGCCGCGGTCGGCGAGGTCGGCTACCTCGAGACCACCACCTTCACCGCGATCGGCGAGGTGGTCAACACCGCGAGCCGGTTGCAGGACCATTCGAAGAAGGCCTCGGCGCGGCTGGTGCTCTCGCTGTTCGCGGCGCAGCAGGCCGGCGCGGCCGAGACGCTCGGCGAGCCCGAGATGCTCGTTGTGCGCGGGCGCACCGAGCCGCTGGCGGTGCTGTACGCGGTGCGAACGGCCTGAGCCTTCGCCCTCGTTTCTCCCCACTGCCAGTGGGGTTCACGGCCCCGCGCGATCGATCGAAAGCGGTGCGCAAACGCACAGCGCGAACCACGATGCGGTTTCACACTGCATCCCGTGGCAACGACGAATGTCCGCCGCCCACACAGACATCCGAAGGGACTCCCATCATGAACACCAAGCAACTCATCGCCCTCTCCGCTTTCGCACTCGCAGCCGGCGCCGCCTCGGCCCAGACCGTGCCGGCCGAAGCCTGGGTGGGCGCGCCGATCGCCACCACCGGCAGCGCGCTGAGCCGCACCGACGTGCGCGCCGACCTGGACCGTTCGAAGACCGTGGCCCAGGCACCGCAGGAAGCCTGGGTCGGCAGCACCGCCGGCGAGAACGTGGCCGCCGGCGCCCTGAGCCGCGCCGAAGTGAAGGCCGACCTCGCGCTGTGGACCCGCGCCGGCCTCAACCAGTACGCGCGCATCGACGGCATCGACAGCACCAACCCCGATTTCCGCCAACGCACGGCCGCCTACGAGCGCCTGCGCAACAGCCCGGCCTACCTGGCCGAAGTGAAGCAGCTGCAGGGCGTGCCCTCGGTGGCCAGCACGCAGCCCGCGGGCGGCGAAGCGGCCGCGAACTGAGCGCCGCACCCGGGCCTCGCGCGAAGGGCGCGAAGGTCCCGCCAGCACGGCAGGCCCTTCGCGCCCTTCTTCTTTTTGGGTAGAGGAGAAAAGCGGCCGCTCAGGGCCGCGCGCCTTCCCAGGCGTTCTGCAGCAGCGCGCGGATCGCATTGCGCTCCAGCGGACGCGGATTCGGATACTGGTTCTGCAGCGCCTGCGCGCAGGCCACGTCGAGGTCGGCTTCCTTCATGCCGATGTCGCGCAGCGCCACCGGCGCGCCGTTGTCGCGCGCGAGCTCGTACACGGCCTGCGCCGCGCTGCTGCCGCCAAGCGCGCCGGCGATGCGCTCCATGGCGCGCGGCGCCGCCGCGGCGTTGTAGGCCAGCGCATGCGGCAGCACGATGGTGTGGGTCTCGGCATGCGGCAGGTTGAAGCTGCCGCCGAGCGTGTGGCAGAGCTTGTGGTGCAGCGCCATGCCGACGTTGCCGAGCACGGTGCCGCACAGCCATGCGCCGTACAGCGCATCGCCGCGCGCCGCCAGGTCCTGGGCCGAGGCACGCAGCACGGGCAGCGCACGGCCCAGCGCGGCGATGCCCTCCACCGCCATCAGGTCCATGATCGGATTGGCATCGACCGCGTACAGGCCCTCGGCCGCGTGCGCGATCGCGTTGATGCCGCTGGTCACGCTCATCGCCACCGGCAGGCTCAGCGTGAGCTCGGGGTCGTAGATCACGGTGCGCGGCAGCACGCGCGCGTCCTTGCCGGTCTTCTTGAGGCCGGCCTCGGTGATGCCGTAGATCGGCGTCATCTCGGAGCCCGCGTAGGTGGTGGGAATGGCGAGGATCGGCAGCCCCGAATCGAGCGCGATCGCCTTGCCCAGGCCGGTGGTCGAGCCGCCGCCGATGGCCACGGCGCAGTCGGCATCGAGCCGCCGCGCCACCTCGCGCGCCTCGCGCGCGGTCTCGATCGGCACGTGCATCACGGCGCGGTCGAACACGCCGGCCGCATGGTCGCCGAGCAGGGCGGCGATGCGCTCGGCCTGCGGCCGCTGCTCGGGCGTGGACAGCACCAGCGCTCGGCGCGCGCCGAGCGCCTCGATCTCGCGCGCCAGGTGCTGCAGCGCGCCGGCACCGAAGACCACGCGCTGGGGCGCGCTGTTGTAGACGAAGGAAGAAATGGTCATGGGTCGGGCTTTCTTTTTCAGGGCGCGAGGCGCCCGCCGCGAGTCTCCCGCGCGCCCGCGCGTGTTTCCATGCCGCGAACGGAAAGCAGTTTTCCGCTCAGCGCACAGTCTCCCCGATCTCCCTGGTCTCCCTGGTGCGGGCCTGCACGATCAGCACCAGGAAGCCGCCCACCATCGCCACGTTCTTGAGGAAGTTGTTGAGCTGCGCATTGAACTGCGCCGCGTCGGCCGCCCAGAAGGCATGGGCCGCGAAGGCGGTGGCGAGGGTGAAGAGCGCGAGCGCACCCGCTACCCACTTCACGCGCCAGCCCGCGACCAGCAGCAGGCCGCCGCCGATCTCGAGCGCGATGGTCAGCGGCAGCACCACCTCGGGCAGCGGGATGCCGAGCTTGGCGAAATAGCCGAGCGTGGCGCCATAGGTCATGAGCTTGCGCGTGCCCGCGATCAGGAAGATCGCGGCCATCAGCACGCGGGCCGCCACCACCGCCGCGCCGCCCTCGCGCGCGCCCACCGTTGCCGTCGTCATGTCTTCTCTCCTTCGCGCGTCGCCGCGCCGTTGTTGCCTTTGTTGCTTTTTCCGAATCCCGTGCGCCCCATGCAGAACACCATCGCGCACGACAGCAGCGCGGGCAGCGCCGCCGCCACGAACAGCGCGCCGTTCGACCAGTGCATCCCGATCAGCCAGCCCGCCACCAGCGGCCCCGCGATCGAGCCCGCGCGGCCGATGCCGAGGCTCCAGCCCATGCCGGTGGCGCGCACCGTGGTCGGGTAGACGCTCGAGGCCAGCGCGATCAGCGCCGGCTGCGCGCCGACGATGCAGAAGCCGCTGACCACCACCGCCGCCAGCATGGCCGCGAGCGGCAGCGCGGGCTGGCCGATCAGCGCGATGGTCAGTACCGCGAGCGCGAACACCGGCACCAGCACGCGGTAGAAGCCCACGCGGTCTATCAGCGGCCCCATCGCCACCGTGCCCACCACGCCGCCCACCTGCAGCAGCGTGCCGGCGGCCACCGCCACGTTCGCGCTGTAGCCCGCGTCGACCGCCAGCGTGGGCAGCCAGTTGGCGAGGAAGAACAGGTTCAGCAGGTTGAGGAAGTTGATGCCCCACAGCAGCAGCGTGGCGCGCGCGCGGCCGCCTCGGAACAGCTCGGCCACGGGCGCGCCGTCCTGCTTCGCCTCGTGCACCACGTAGCGGCTGGCGGCATCCACCGGCACGCCGGGCGCGATGTGGCGCAGCCATTGCTGCACCCGGTCGAGCCGGCGCCCGCGCAGCACCAGGAACTGCATCGACTCGGGCATGTAGCGCAGCATCAGCGCCGCGATCACCAGCGGCACCACGCCGCCGAACACGAACACCGCGCGCCAGCCGCCCAGCGGCAGCAGCAGCGCGCTGATCGCGCCGCCGAGCACCGCGCCGCCGGTGAAGCCGCACGAGACCCACATCATCAGCGTCACGCGCCGCCGGTGCGGGCTGTACTCGCTGGCCAGCGCGCTGGCGTTGGCCATGATGCCGCCCAGCCCGATGCCGGTGACGAAGCGCATCGCGAGCAGCTGGCCCAGCGTGTGGACCCCGGTGGTCGCGAGCATGCACAGCGCGAAGAACACCGTGGCTGCGATCAGCACCGGCCGGCGGCCGAAGCGGTCGGCGCAGATGCTCAGCACCAGCGAGCCGACCAGCATGCCCAGCAGGCCGGCGCCGAACACCGGGCCCAGCGCGGCCTTCTCGATGCCCCATTCGTGCACGATCGCGGGCGCCACGAAGCCCATCGCCTGCACGTCGAAGCCGTCCATCACCACCGCGCAGCCCACCAGCACCAGGATCCAGCGCTGGAAGCTGCTGACCGGATGGCTGTCGATCAGCGCGGGGATGTCGATCGGCGCGCGCAGCTCGGCGGCACCGCCCGCGCCCGCGGATTCGGCGATGGCCCTCACGCGGCCGCCTCGTCGAGATCCAGGCAGTGCTCGGCGCTCCAGCCGTAGAGCCATTCGAGCGCGTCGTAGAAACGCTCCTGCGGCCGGCCCTTCCACATGCTGTTGCGCACCTGCCGCTCCACGCCCTTGGCGTGATAGATGCGCCCCATCTCGCGCGCCGACAGCACCACGCGCGCGGTGCGCGCCACGCGCGAACGCTCGTACAGCGCGAGCGCGCGCGGCCAGTCGCCCTGCGTGCGGCGCAGCGCGAGGCCGAGCGTGACCGCGTCCTCGCAGGCCGTGCAGGCGCCCTGCGCAAGGTACTGCACCATGGGATGCGCGGCATCGCCCAGCAGGGTGGCGCGGCCGAAGGTCCATTGCTCGATCGGGTTGCGGTCGGCGGTCGAGTAGCGCTTCCAGGCCCTGGGCACGCGCAGGATCTGCTGCACCCGCTCGCAGGTGCCGGCGAAGAAGCGCAGCAGCTCGGCCGGGTCGCCGTCCATCGAGCCCCATTCCTCGGGCCGGTCGCTGTGGAAGGTGGCGGCCAGGTTGAACTTGTCGCCGCCCTTGAGCGGGTAGTGCACCAGGTGGCAGTTGGGGCCGACCCAGATGCACGGCGCGGTGAAGCGCAGCGCCTCGGGGAACTCGACCGTGTCGACCACCGCGCGGAACACCACATGGCCCGACACGCGGATGCCGTCGCCCACGTACTGCTGGCGCACCACCGAGCGCACGCCGTCGCAGCCGATCAGCGCCTGGCCTTCGTGGCGCCCGCCCTGCGCGTCGATCAGCGTCACGCCCTCCGCGTCCTGCTCGATCTTCACGCCTTTGGTCGAGGTCAGGAACTCGATCTGCCCGTCGCGCGCCGACTGCACGCCGTCGAGCAGCGCGCCATGGATGTCGGCACGATGGATCACCGCATAGGGATTGCCGAAGCGTTCGCGGAAAGCGTCGGCCAGCGAGATACCCGCCACGCGCCGCGCATCGAGCGCGTCGAACATCACCATCTCATCGGTGTAGACCGCCTTGGCGCGCAGCTGCGCGCCCACGCCGAGCGCATCGCAGGCCGCGAAGGCATTCGGGCTCAGCTGGATGCCGGCACCGATCTCGCCGATCCGGCCCGCCTGCTCGATCACCTTGACGCGATAACCCTCGCGCACCAGCGCGAGCGCCGCCGCCAGCCCGCCGATGCCGCCGCCGGCCACCAGCACCGGCCGTGTGTCTCTTGCCGCGACCATCTCAGTTCAGCCCGAACAGCCGGCGCGCGTTGTCGCGGCCGATCTTGCGCCGGTCGTTCTCGCTGATCTCGCAGCGGTCGAACCAGCGCGCCGCGTCCTCGTGCTTCTCGAACGGATAGTCGACCGAATACATGATGCGGTCCGATCCCACCTCGAGCAGGGTCGACAGCAGCGTGGGCGTGCGGAAGTTGCCGCTGGTCGTGATGTGCACGTTGCTGCGCAGGTAGTCGCCGATCTCCTTGTCGCAGGGCATGCCGCGGCGGCCCTTGCGCAGGATGTGGTCGACGCGCCAGATGTTGAACGGGATGCCCTCGCCGAAGTGGCCGAGGATCATCTGCAGCTCGGGATGGCGGTCGAACAGGCCGCTCGACAGCAGGCGCAGCGCATGGATGCCGGTCTCCACCGCGAAGGCCCAGGTCGGGCCGGTGAGCCAGTGCGCGCCTTCGTAGATCGGCTCGCGCGGCAGCAGCGGATCGCGCGGATGCATGTAGAAGGGCTTGCCCAGCGCCGCGGCGGCGCGCCAGAAATCGGCGAAGCGCGGGTCGTCGTAGTAGACGACCGTCTGCTCGTCACCGACCTGCGAGAAGCCGTTGACCAGGAAGCCGTGGAAGCCCAGTTCCTTCACGCAGCGCTCGAGTTCGCGCGCCGCGGCCTCGGGGTCCTGCAGCGGCAACGCCGCGAAGCCGCCGAAGCGCGCGGGATGGCGGCGCACCTGCTCGGCCAGCACGTCGTTGGCGCGCTTCGCGACCTCCACCGCACGCCTCGCGTCGGGAATGCCCTGCACCGCGGGCGAGTTCAGCGAGAGGATCGAGAAGGCCGTGCCCCACTGGTCCATCTGCTCGAGGCGCTGCTGTTCGAAGTCGAGCAGGTTGCTCCTGAGGGTCTGCCACACCTCGGGCCGTGCATAGACCTGCGAGTCGGCGATCGTCAGGTCGATCGCGAAATGCTCTTCGAGCGCAATCTTGTCTTTCATGGGGTGTTCACTCCGGTTTGATGTTCAGCTTGTCGAGCACGTCCTGCCAGGTCTTGCGGTCCTCGGCGATGTAGCGCGCCAGTTGTTCGGGCGTGCCGGGGCGCGGATAGGTGCCGAGCTCGCGCGACTTGGCGACCACCTCGGGCAGCAGCAGCGCCTCGTTCATGTCCTTGTTGAGCTTCGCGAGCACCTGCGCGTCGACGCCCTTCTTCGCGATCACCGCGAACCAGCCGTGCGCCACCGCGCCGGGCACGGTCTTGCTCGCGAGCGGGAAGGCCTCGAGGCCGGGCTCCACGCGGTCGCCCATGCTGGCCAGGATGCGCATGCGCCCGCCCTGCACGTTGCCCGCGACCACGTTGTAGGTCTCGACCATCATCTGGGTCTGGCCGCCGAGCGTGGCCTGCATCGCCTGCGCGCCGCCCGGGTAGTGCACCTCGAGGAACTGCGCGCCCGACTGCAGCCCGAGCAGCGCCGAGGCCAGGTGGGGCGCCGTGCCGCGGCCGTTGTCGGCCACCTCGACGCCCTGCGGCCTGGCGCGCGCGGCCGCGATGAAGTCGGCCAGCGTCTTGTGCGGCGAGTTGCCGGGCACCGCGAGCATGAAGGGCGCCACCGCCGCGAGCGTGACCGGCACGAAGTCGCGGTTGAAGTCGTAGCTCACGCCCTTGATCGTGCTCGGCGCCACCGAGATCGCCGAGCCCTGGACGAAGCCGAAGCTGTAGCCGTCGGCGGGCGCGGCGAGGATGCTGTTCATGCCGATCACGCCGCTGCCGCCGGGCCTGTTGTCGACGATCACGCCCTGCCCCCACTTCTCGCCGAGCTTCGCGCCCACGAGGCGGATCAGCACGTCGGGCGCCGAGCCGGCCGGGAACGGCACGATGAAGCGCACGGCCTGGGCCGGCCATTTCGTGGCCGTCTGCGCCTGCGCCGCCGGCAGCGCCGAGGCAAGGGCCAGCAGGGCCGCGACGGCGTGCCTGCGAGAGTGTCCGAGGCTCATCTTCTTGTCTCCATTTACTTGATTATTCAAATAAGTGGGCGGACTATATACTTGAACAATCAAGCATGTCTAGATGAAAACCCCAACGTCAGAACACGACCTCGAAAAGGCCATTCCCTTCCTGCTGGCACGCGCCGGCGCGCGCATGGGCAATGCCTTCGCCAAGGCCCTCAAGCCCTATGGACTGAGCCTCAGCGAGTGGCGCGTGTGCGCCTCGCTGCAGCACACGCCGCGCCAGACGCTCTCGGAGCTCGCGACGCACGCCTCGACCGACCTGTCGGCGCTGTCGCGCATCGTCGACCGCCTGGCGGCCAACGAGCTGGTGATGCGGGAGAAGTGCGACACCGACAAGCGCGCGGTGCGCATCGCGCTGACCGAGCGCGGGCTCGCGCTCACGCTCGAGCTGATCCCGCTCGCGCAGCACTACGAGGCGGTCGCGATCTCCGACTTCAGCCCGGCCGAGGTGAAGACCCTGCGCGCGATGCTGCTGCGGCTGTACGCGAACGCGACGCCGCTGGCCTGAGGGGTTGGCTCAGGCCGGTTCGACGCGCACCGTCGAGGCCGCGCGCGCCTGCGCGATCGCGAAGCGCACCGGCAGGAAGCGCTCGATCACCGCGCAGTTGGTGCGCGTGTGCTCGGTCACCTCGCTGCAGGTGAACGCCGCGCCGCGGCCGCCCTGCCAGGTCGCCAGCGCCAGCAGCAGCGCGAGCTGGTCGGCCAGGTGCGGCCCGACCGCCGCCTCGCTCTTGAGGAAGCCGCGCAGCTCCTTCACCAGCGCATGCGCCACCTGCTCGGCGCTCAGCGTCTTCTCGCCGAAGGCCGTGAACACCTCGGTCACCTCGGCATGCGCCAGCGTCGCGATCAGCGCATTGCCCGGGCCCTCGTTCTGCCGCGTGGCGCCGTAGCGCAGCTGCTCGCCGGTCCAGCCCATCGCCGCGCCCAGGGTCTCGAGTTCGCGCGTCATCACATGGCGCGCGATGCCCGGCGCCAGGCACTCGGCATGGCGTTCCAGCGCCTCGCCGCGCGAGAGCAGGTCGAAGGGCTGCAGCGCGCCGGCCGCCGGCACGATGTCCGCCTCGACCTCGCCGCCGCCGGCCGGATAGAAGCCATGGCGGCGCAGCTGCAGTCGCAGGTCGGCGCCGAGCCGGCGCACCAGCGGCGCGAAGGCGCGCTCGAGGAAATGGAACGGCGGCGCCATCGGGTTGTGCGTGCCGCCGCTCAGGTGCAGCCGGCTCGCAGCACCCGCCAGCAGCAGCGGCGGCAGCACGGTCTGCAGTACCAGCATGCAGCTGCCCGCGCCCGAGATCGCGAAGCGGTACTCGCCCGCGCGCACCGGGCCCGGCGTGAAGCGCAGCGACTGCGAACCGAGTTCGGCGCCCTCGACGGCCGCGCCGCTGATCGCGGCGGCCGCGTTCACGCACGCGAGGTGCTGGCGCATCAGGCCCGGCTTGGCACGGCCGGCGCGAATCTTCTCGATGGCCATGGGCCGGCCCGTGACCATCGACAGCGCGAGGCTGGTGCGCAGGATCTGGCCGCCGCCCTCGCCTTGGGAGCCGTCGAGCACGACGGTCTGCAACGGCGCCGCGTGCGCCTGTTCTCGTTGGATTTCTTCTTTCATGGCTGTTCTTCTTGTCGTGGGCGCGGTCATCACACGCCCCTGTTCCCCGTTGTCCTTGCGACGTCTTCAGCCGCAACCCTGCGACTCGTGGCGCACCGCGCTCTTCGCATCGCCGCCCCCGAAACGCAGCACCGTGTCGCTCAGGAAGGCATCGAGCCCCGACGCATCGGCCGGCGGCAGCGCCGTCACGGGCTCGGCCGCATGCGCGGCCAGCTCCGCCTCGATGAAGGCATGGATGCCCGGCCAGCGCGGGCTGGTCGCGGCCTCGCCCGCGCGCATCTTCACCTCGAGCAGCGCGTTGATCTCGTCGATCAGCGCGGCGTCGCGCACCGCATCGAGCGTGTGCTGCGCGAGATCGGCGAAACGCATCGGCGGCACGCCGGGCCGCATGCGGATCCAGCGCGCGGCCAGCAGCGGGCGCAGCACGTAGAGGTACTTCTTGTAGCGCACCGTCTCGGCCTGCAGGTGCTCGCGGAAGTTCTTCTTCGCCATCGAGGCGTAGTGATGCCAGCCGCGCGCGTTGGAGAACACCGCCTCCGACAGCGCGCGGAAACGCGGCATCGCCTGCGCATCCTCGCGGTAGACGATCGGTGAGCGCAGCCACTCGAGCAGCGTCGGGTTCGATTCGCGCATCAGTCCCAGCGCCTTGCGCAGGTCCCAGCCGTTGATGTCGAGCTCGCCGCTGATCGGCAGCTCGATCACGTCGCGCCGCGGCGTCACCGTGAGGTACCACGGCAGGCGGTTCACGTAGATGAAGCGCACGTCGTAATCGCTGTCGGGCGAGGCAAAGCCCCAGCCGCGGCTGCCCGATTCGCAGGCGAACAGCACCGTGACCTCGTGCCGGGCCTCGATGGCGGCGAGTTCCTCCATGATCTGCGCGCGCATGGCGGGCTCGACCGGGTGGGCCGAGCGGATGCGTTCTTCTTCATGTCGTTGCGGTTTCATCGTTGTCCTTTCCCTGTCGTTCGTCATTCAATCCGTCGTGCTCGCCATCACCGCGGCCAGCGTGCCACGCCGCGGATTCCATACGGTGAAGCACCAGATGCCCCACCACTCCTTGCCGTCCTCGAAATACGCGCTCCACAGGCTGCGCTCGGGCTCGCGCTCCGGATCGCCGACCCAGTCGAGCAGCACGAGGCCTTCGTCCGGCAGCAGCCCGATGGCCTCGCAGAAGCGCGGGAACAGCGAGGCCCGTTCGGTCTCGTCGGCCACGACCAATGGATAGGGCGGATCGCCGAAGGCCTGGCAGAGCCATTCGAACCAGTCCACCTCGTCGAGGTCGCGAGTGTGCGCGATGCGATGGTTCGGTGGATAGCTGTCGGCCGCGACCACCGCCGCCGCGTCGAGCCGCGTCGCGCGCGCGCTCGCCACGTCGAAGGCCCGTTGCGCATCGAAGCTGGCCGGCTGCAGGGACGGGTTCTTTTCCATGGCCTCGCGCCAGTGGCGTTCGGCCCGCGCCATCGTTTCCTCGCCCAGCCGCCGCAGCACCTCGCGGTGATGCGCTTCGCCCACCACCGGTGCCTCGCCGGCCACGCGGCAGACGCTGAACTCGAACACCACGCCCACGCGCTGCAGCGTGGCGCGCAGCGCGTCGTGCGCCGCCGCCTCCCCCGATGCCATCGGCACGACCTCGTCCTTCGATGCGCTCATTCCGGCTTTCTCCCGAATCGTTGGGCCCACTGGCGGACCTCCTTGTCCGCATGGGCGTTCAATGCCGCGACCTGCGCCGGCCCGGGAGCGAGACCCAGGCAATGCGCCACCGCCAGCCACCGCAGCAGCCGATGATGCCCTTCGCCGCGCCGCGCGAACTCCGCTTCGCCGCATGCCGCGAGGCGCGCCGATGGAATGGCGGCCAGGAAGGCACGCCAGTTCCACGGGCTCGCACGGCCGCGCAGGCAGGCTTCGAGCGCCCAGTCCTCGTCGGCGGGATGGCGCAGCTTCGCGGCCAAGGCCTCGGCCGCCACCTGCGCGCCCTGTCGCTCCCAGCTGTTCCATGACGGTTGCCAGGCATCGACGAGCGCGCGCAGGCGTGCGAGATCGGCCGCCGAACCCCAATGGCCCAGTGCCTCGACCGCCAGCGTGCGCAGGCCCCACCACTTGCTTTCGAGCGCGGCATCGACCTCGGCGCGCGCCGCGGGCGTTGCGGGTGCGTCGGCGAACGCACGCAGCCGTTGCGACATCTCGCCCAGCAGGTTCGCGCCCTCGCCGTCGCGCGAGGCGGACCGCGCCGCGCGCAACGCCCGCCGGCATGGCAGGCAGCGCACCGCGCGGCTTTCGATGCTGGCGTGCATCGTCTCGTACCACCACTTCTGCTGCTTCGCCGTCCACACCTGCTCGGCGCCGCAGTCGCGGCAGGTGAAGGCGCGGTCGACGTAATAGGTGGGCAGCGCGCCATAGGTGTTGTTGTGGCGTGCCAGCACCGCCACGTCGGCAGGCTCGAGGCCGGGCGCGCGCCGCGACAGCAGGTGCCGTTGGTCGGGCAGCCGCAGCTGCGCCTCGATGCGCGCCGCGCGCTCGAGGCGGCGGCCGCGGATCTCGGCGCGGCGTTGCTTGTTGCTCTTCATCTCGTCGTCCTCGTCCGGTCTCTCTGAAAAAGGGAGGCCGATCGGGACGACCTCCTTGCACTAACCCTTCACGCACACCACCTGCTTGAGCGTGTAGACCACCTCCACCAGGTCCTTCTGCGCGTCCATCACCGCGTCGATGTCCTTGTAGGCCATCGGGATCTCGTCGATCACGTCGGCGTCCTTGCGGCATTCCACGCCCTCGGTCGCGGCGATCTGGTCGGCGATCGTGAACAGCTTCTTCGCCTTGGTACGGCTCATCTTTCGACCGGCGCCGTGGCTGCAGCTCATGAAGCTCTCGGGATTGCCCTTGCCGCGCACGATGTAGCTCTTGGCACCCATGCTGCCGGGAATGATCCCGAGCTCGCCGGCCTTCGCGCTCACCGCGCCCTTGCGGGTCACGAGCACGTCCTCGCCGAAGTGCGTTTCGCGGCTCACGTAGTTGTGGTGGCAGTTCACCGCTTCCACGTGCGCCTCGAAAGGCTTCGTGATGACCTTGCGCGCGGCCGCGACCACGCGTTGCATCATCACCTCGCGGTTCGCACGCGCGAACTTCTGGGCCCAGCCCACCGCGCGCACGTAGTCGCCGAAGTACTGGGCGCCTTCCTCGAAGTACGCCAGGTCCTGGTCGGGCAGGTTGCGCTGGTGCAGCTCGGCGTCCTTCTTCGCGAGTTCGATGAAGTGCGTGCCGATCGCGTTGCCCACGCCACGCGAACCCGAGTGCAGCATGAACCACACGGCGCCCGCCTCATCGAGGCAGACCTCGATGAAGTGGTTGCCGGTCCCCAGCGTTCCCAGGTGCTTGTGGTTGTTCGTGTTCTTGATGCGCGGGTAGTCCTCGCAGATCGCATCGAACTCATCCACCAGCTTGGCCCAGGCAGCGTCGGTTTCGTCGGGCGGCGTTTCCCACGAGCCCTTGTCGCGGCCCATGCGCTTGGGATTCGAGCCGTGCGGCACGGCCTTCTCGATCGCCGAACGCAGCGGGCCCAGGTTGTCGGGCAGGTCGTTGGCATGCAGCGTGGTCTTGCACGCCATCATCCCGCAGCCGATGTCCACGCCCACCGCGGCCGGGATGATGGCCTTGAAGGTCGGAATCACCGAACCCACGGTCGCGCCGATGCCGTAGTGCACGTCGGGCATGGCCGCGATGTGCTTGAACACGATCGGCAGGCGGGCCGCGTTCTCGAGTTGCTTCTGCGCCTCGTCTTCCACGGGCACGCCGCGGGTCCACATCTTCACGGGCACGCCGTCGGTCACTTCGTGCAGGTTGTAGTTCTGTTCTTTCATTTTTTTCTCTCTGAGTCTCTGTCTATTTTTCAACGATTCTTCGACGGGCACTCATGGCGCGCGTCGTCAAAAAAAAGAGGTAACGAGGAGCGGCAGGTCGTTGACTGAGCTATCTGCCGAAACAGACCGGGAGTCGGACCCGGGACCTTCATGGCCAAGACCATGACGCTCTTACCTGTAGACCTGCCTGCATTCACCTCAAAACAAAAAGCAGCGACAAAGGAATCGACGAAACGGCGTGCTCTGACCACTGAGCTACGGTCTTGCGACCGGCGGGATTCGAACCCGCGACCACGAGATTAAGAGTCTGTAGTTCCGTCAGCATTCGCTGCAAAAAAAGAGTGCGACGAGGATGGCAAGACATGCCCACCAGCGAACTGGTGTCGGGGCTCGACCCCCGGGCGTCCAGATGTAGTCCTGCCTGCATTCGCACTTCAACTCCATGTCCCCGTCCGGCGACCAACGATCGATGTGAGGGGGTTGGATGTACTCACATCTGCATTCGTCGGACGACGACATTCATCCATGACTCGGGGGTGCCGCGAGCCGCGCCCGCGTCACCTCCACGTCTTCAGATCGAAGTCTCTTCGATCACACCCACCCAGTGGTCGGCGCCCAGGCCACCCGCGGCATACACCGCCAGCAGCTTGAACACCTCGTCGCTGAAGCCGCCGATGTTCAGCACATCGTCGCGCTCCTGCGCCTGGGTGGTCGCATAAGGCTGGATGTCGATGCACACCAGCCGCGCCTTCGGGTTGCGCTGCTTGAACGCCTCCCACTCCTGCATCGTCGCGGTGCCGCGACCCCGCGCACGGTCGGCCCACGATTCGTTGTCCGACACCAGCACCACCAGATCGGCCTGCGCCTTCTCGCGGTTCAGCAATGCCAGCGGCGCGCTGCAAGAGGTACCGCCGCCACCCACCGCCGCCAGCCTGGCCGCGTTGGTCATCACCGAATCGCGCGGATTCAGCTGCAGCGAAACCACCTTCGTCTCGAAGGGCAGCACACGTGCATCCGCATTGCGGCGCAGCACGGCGGCAGCCACCAGCGCGGCCACGTCGATGCAGCGCACCGCCGAGGTCGCCGAACCGCGGTAACCCGTCACCGCCGAGCTCATCGAGCCCGACACGTCGGGGCACACCACCACGCGGCCCTCGAACTGCGGCACGTTGGCCAGCGCGAGTTCCATCGCGTCCTGCAGCGCGTCCTTCACCACGTGCGGCACCTCGGCACCGGTTGCGGTGTAGGCCGCCATCAGTTGGTACGGCAGCACACGCGCCTTGGCCACCGCCTGCGGGTCACGCAGCTTGGCGGCCACCGCTTCCGCGAGGCCAGGCAACGCAAACACGCCATGGCGGGCGAAGGTGTTCAGGTTCTGACGCACCATCTGCCACGAACCACGCTCGGCAATGCGAGCCCAGGCCTGCGCGTCCAGCTCCAGCGCGGTCAGCATCTGGAACGGCACGTCGGGCACGTCCTGCGTACGGTCGCGCTTGAAGCGTTCGAAGGCCTGCGTGGCCGCAGGCAGTGCCTCCAGCGCATACGGACGATCGATCAGCCATGCGAACCATGCCGCGCGCCAGGCCTCGGTGGGCTTCGGATGCACCATCTTCACCACGTCGGCCAGCGAAGGCGCATTGCCCACCGCAGCATTCAGCAGCTGCGCCTCGGTCGCCGACAGCAGCCATTGCTGCACCAGCTTCTTCGGACGCGTACCGAGCGACTTGCGGCCCACCGCGCCCGAACGCAGCATCTGCACGAAGTTGCGCAGCATCTTGCCGTTGTCGATCACCTGCGGGAACACCTTGGCCAGCAGCGACACGTCGCGCACCGCCAGCGTCGCGGCCAGCAGCGCCGGCATGTCCTTCATGTGGCCGGCACGGCGCGCATACACCGCCGTCTTGGCCACGAACACCGGGTCGACCTGCGCGGCCAGCGCCAGTACCGCATCGAGTTGGTCCTGCGCCTGGGCATAGAAGGTGTTGTTCAGGCAACCGGTGGCCGCCAGCTGCGCCAGCCGATGCTTGGGCGACAGTTCGTAGGCGGCACCGCCCGCTTCGTTGCGGGCCGTGGCCTGCGGCAACAGCGCGCCGCGCAGCGTTTGAAAGAGTTGAAGGTTGGCCATGCTGACTTCTCCTTGTGTTCGTTGTCTTCTGGATCGTTTGTCTTCTTGAGTGAGCTTCTTATTGCAACGCGTGTGCCAGCCTTGCCTGCGCAGACTCGATGAAGTTTCAACCCATTGATTTCATTGGATATTTTCTCTTTCTTCCCTGGTTTCAGCCTGCAAGCACATGACAGATTTCTGCGGTTTCTTATAATTTTGGCTAGCCATTTATCCAACAATGAAGAAACCCATCGTCGTCATCGGCTTCCTCGGCACCCAGCTCGACGCCGGCCAGGGCGCCGGCCGCTGGAGCAAGTGGCGCCCCACCGTCTCGCTCGCGCAGCACGAGGACATGGTGGTGGCGCGCATGGAGTTGCTCTACACGCTCAAGCACAAGGCGCTGGCCGAACTCGTCAAGGCCGACATCGCGGCCGTCTCGCCCGAGACCACGGGCAACCTGGTGCCGATGGACCTGGCCGACCCGTGGGACTTCGGCGAGGTCTACTCGCGCCTGTACGACTGGGCACGCGCCTACCCCTTCGACACCGAGCGCGAGCAGTACTGGTCGCACATCACCACCGGCACCCACGTCGCGCAGATCTGCATGTTCCTGCTGTCCGAGTCGCGCACCATCCCCGGCGTGCTGGCCCAGACCTCGCCACCGCGGCGCCAGCGCGAGGGCGAAGCCGGCAAGTGCGTGCTGATCGACCTCGACCTCTCGCGCTACGACGTGATCGCGCGCCGCTTCGATGCCGAGCAGCGCGACGCGGTCGCCTTCCTCAAGAGCGGCATCGCCACGCGCAATGCGCGCTTCAACGCGCTGATCGACGAGATCGAGCGCGTGGCGGTGCGCTCGCGCGCGCCGATCTTGCTGGTGGGGCCCACGGGCGCGGGCAAGTCCTTCCTCGCGCGGCGCATGTTCGAGCTCAAGCAGTCGCGCCACCAGGCCACGGGCGCCTTCGTCGAGGTCAACTGCGCCACCCTGCGCGGCGACGGCGCCGCCTCCACGCTGTTCGGCCACAAGAAGGGCTCGTTCACCGGCGCCGCGAGCGAGCGCGCCGGCCTGCTGCGCACGGCGCACCAGGGCGTGCTCTTCCTCGACGAGATCGGCGAGCTGGGCCTCGACGAGCAGGCCATGCTGCTCAAGGCGATCGAGGAGAAGCGCTTCTTCCCCGTCGGCGCCGACAAGGAGGTCGAGAGCGATTTCCAGCTCATCGCCGGCACCAACCGCGACCTGCGCAGCGACGTGGCCGAGGGGCGCTTTCGCGAAGACCTGTTCGCGCGCATCAACCTCTGGACCTACGACCTGCCGGGCCTCGCGCAACGCCCCGAGGACATCGAACCCAACGTCGACCACCTGCTGGCGCTGCATGCGGCCGAGAACCACCGCGTGGTGCGCTTCAACGCCGAGGCGCGCGCCGCCTACCTGCGTTTCGCCCAGAGCCCCGAGGCGCTGTGGAGCGGCAACTTCCGCGACCTCTCGGCCAGCGTCACGCGGCTGGCCACGCTGGCCGACGGCGGACGCATCCCGGTCGCGCTGGTCGAGGCCGAGATCGCGCGGCTGCGCTGGCTGTGGAAGCGCGCGCAGCCGGCGCTGTTTACAGGCGAGTCGCAGGCCGCCGACCTCGACGCGCTGCTCGGCGAGGCGCGTGCCGCTTCGCTCGACCTGTTCGATCGGCTGCAGCTCGAGGCCGTGCTGCGCGTGTGCCGGAAGTCGCGCAGCCTGTCGGAAGCGGGGAGGCAGCTGTTCCAGGCCTCGCGGGCGCAGCGCAGCGTGGTGAACGATGCGGATCGGTTGCGCAAGTACCTCGCGAAGTTCGGGCTCGAATGGGGCCTCGTTGCCGGCACCTGAGCGGCTATCCTCCGCCCGATGCCCATCTCCGCATTCGCCGTCAAGGTCCCCGCCGCCGAGCCGATGGTCGAGGACCTGCGGCGTCACTACGACGCAACGGTCGCGCTCGGCGTGCCGGCGCACATCACGCTGCTCGTGCCCTTCATGGACCCCGCGCTGATCACGGCGCAGGTCCTGGCACGCGCACGGCAGGTGCTCGACGGCACCCGCGCGTTCTCGTTCGTGCTCGGCAAGGTCGGGCGCTTTCCGACGACGGCCTACCTCGCGCCCGAACCCGCGGCGCCCTTCATCTCGATGACATTGGCGCTGGTCGAGGCCTTTCCGGACTTTCGGCCCTACGGCGGCGAGCATCAGGGCATGGTGCCTCATCTCACAGTGGCCCACGGGAGCGCGAGCGATGCGGATGCCGTCGCTGGCGAACTGCAGGCGCGGCTGCTGACTTCGGGCGCCATTCGCGCGGAATGCACGCAGGTCGCGCTGATCGAGAACTCGACGGGACACTGGAAGGACCTGCATGTCTTCCGTCTGCCCGGCCTCGCGCAAACCGCGCCTCATACCGATCGAATCCCATGACCGAGATCTACATCAGCACCGACGTCGAATCCGACGGCCCCATCCCCGGCCCGCATTCGATGCTGAGCTTCGGCTCGGCCGCCTACACGGCCGACAAGAAGCTGGTGTCCACCTTCAGCGCCAACCTGCACACCCTGCCCGGCGCCGAGGCCGACCCGAAGACTGCCGCGTGGTGGCGGACGCAGCCCGAAGCCTGGGCCGCCTGCCGCAGCGACCTGCAGGAGCCCGCGCATGCGATGAAGAACTACGTGGCCTGGCTCCAGGGCCTGAAGGCGCGGCCGGTCTTCGTGGCCTACCCGGCGGGCTTCGACTTCCTGTTCGTCTACTGGTACCTGATGCGCTTCGCGGGCGAGAGCCCGTTCAGCCACTCGGCGCTCGACGTCAAGTCCTTCGCCATGGCCTTGCTGAAGACCGACTACCGCGACAGCACCAAGCGCGCGATGCCGCGGCGCTGGTTCGACCCCGGCCTGCCACACACCCACGTGGCGCTCGACGACGCGATCGAGCAGGGCGCGCTGTTCTGCAACATGCTGGCGGAAAGCCGCGCCGCCACGCCATGAGCGTTCCACGCCGTCTCGCGCGCCTGGCCGGCCGCGCGCTGCTCGCGCTGCCCCTGCTGCTGCTCGGCGGCTGCGTCGAGTCGATGTTCTATTACCCCGACCGCGTGCGCTACGAAACGCCCGACGCGCTGGGCCTGCGCTACGAGCGCGTGCGCTTCCAGAGCACCGACGGCACCGCGCTCAGCGGCTGGTTCATTCCGGCGGCGGGCCGCGCCGATCCGCGCGAGGCCAAGGGCACGGTGATCCATTTCCACGGCAACGCGCAGAACATGTCCTCGCACTGGCGCTTCGTCGCCTGGCTGCCGAAGCAGGACTTCAACGTGTTCGTGTTCGACTACCGCGGCTACGGCGACTCCGAAGGCAAGCCCGAGCCCCGCGGCGTGTTCGAGGACTCGAGCAGCGCCATCGACCACGTGCGCTCGCGCGCCGATGTCGATCCCGCGCGCTTGCTGGTGTTCGGCCAGAGCCTCGGCGGCACCAATGCGATCGCGGCCGTGGGCGCGGGCAACCGCGCCGGCGTGCGCGCGGTGGCGATCGAGTCGACCTTCTATTCGTACTCGTCGATCGCCAACGACAAGGTCTCGGGCGCCGGCCTGCTCGTGGGTGATCGCTACGCCGCCTCGAAGTACGTGGCCGCCCTCTCGCCGATCCCGCTGCTGCTGATCCACGGCACGGCCGATGCCGTGATCCCCGTCGACCACTCGCGGCGCCTGCTGGCCGATGCGCGCGAGCCCAAGCGGCTGATCGAGGTGCCCGGCGCCGGTCATCTCGAGCCGATGAGCGAGGCCCGCTTCGGCACCACCTACCAGCGCGCGCTCGCCGAGTTCTTCGAAGCCGCGCTGGCGACCGCCCCTATCGCACCCACTCCACCCGCCCGATGAAGCACTTCGACGCCGCCGCCACCCGCGCCCCACTGGGCTTCGAGCGCCTCGTGCCCGCGCTGCGCGCCGCCTTCGCGGCCGAGGCCCAGGTGCCGCCGCGCCACGTGCACGCCATCGAGAACGCGAGCGGCGACAAGGGCACCGTGCTGATCATGCCGGCCTGGAGCGAGGCCGGCTTTCTCGGCATCAAGACCATCAACATCTTTCCGGGCAACGGCGCGCGCGGCCTGCCCGGCCTGCATGCCACCTACGTGCTGTACGACGCGCGCACCGGCGTGCCGCTCGCGCTGATGGATGGCGACGAGCTCACGGCCCACCGCACGGCCGCCGCCTCTGCCCTCGGCGCCTCCTTCCTCGCGCGCGGCGATGCGCGGCGGCTGCTGGTGCTGGGCACCGGCCGCATCGCGCGCATGCTGCCCGCGGCCCATGCGAGCGTGCGCCCCATCGAGGAGGTGACGGTGTGGAACCACCGCGCCGAGGGCGCCGAGGCGCTGGCCGCGCAATGGCGCGCGCAGGGCTGGGCCGGTGCGCGCGCGGCCGCGCCGGGCCCCGAGGGCCTCGAGGCCGCCGTGCGGCAGGCCGACATCGTCAGTTGCGCCACGCTGGCCACCGCGCCGCTGGTGCGCGGCGAATGGCTCGCGCCGGGCTCGCACCTCGACCTGATCGGCAGCTTCACGCCCGCCATGCGCGAGGCCGACGCGCAGTGCTTCGCGCACGCGCGCACCTTCATCGACACGCCCGAGGCGCTGACGAAGGCCGGCGACCTGCTCGACGCGATCGCGGCCGGCACGCTGCGCGCCGAGGCGGTGCAGGGCACGCTGGCCGCGCTGTGCCGCGGCGAATGCAGCGGACGCACGCGACCCGACAGCGACGAGCGCACGGTCTTCAAGGCCGTCGGCAGCGCGCTCGAGGACCTGACCGCCGCCACGCTGGTGTGGCAGCCGTCGTCGGCCGCAGGCTCGCTGTAGACCTATGACTGCATGGCACGCCTAGTGCTTATGGCCAGTCGGCGCCTCGCGATGGCGCGCGCATACGTCAAGCGACGGATGGCGCGCCGCGCGAACGGCCGTTAATCTGGCATTGCACACAGGGAGACCCACGCATGCTCACCATCGTTCAGAAAGCCGCCATCCTCGGCAAGGCCGGCATCGACGTGCCCGCGCGCCCCGAGGATGACCTGTCGACCCAAGTGGTCACGGGCTCGCCGGTGAAGGCCGAGGGGGTTTCGCAGAAGGCCCACGACTGGGGCCGCGCCATCGAGACGCTGTACGTGAGCTACGTCGCGGCGCGCGCCGCCAAGAGCCTGCGCGACGCCGAAGAGGCGCGGCAGAACGCCATGCTGCGCCGCATGGCCTCGGGTTCGCCGCCGCGCGCCTCCTTCGCCTGAGGAAACGCCGGGCCCTCGGCCCGGGCGTCCCCTGTTTCTTACTTGCCCTGCGCCGCGGTCAGCGCCGGGTTCTGCATCGTCGAGATCACCTTGCTGTTCACGCGCGAACCGCTCACCACGTTCTGGTCGGGCGCCGAGGCGGCTGCCACGGCTTCGTTGTAGACCTTCGCGGGATCGGCCATCGGCTTCACCGTTTCCGGGCCGCGCGAGCCACGGGTCACGTTCTGGTCGGCCGCGTGGGCGGTGGCCACGGCCTGCTGGTACATCGCATCGGGATCGGCCATCGGCTTCACCGTTTCGGGGCCGCGCGAGCCGCGGGTCACGTTCTGGTCGGGCGCGTGGGCCGTGGCAATGGCTTCGGCTTCGACGGCTTCGCGGCTGCGGCCGCCCGTGGTCTGGGCCTGGACGGAGGCCACGGCCATCACGGCAAAAGCGGCCGCGAGGGCGAGTTGGTAAGAGGTCTTCATGTCGGTTGGATGTCAGAGGAGTTGTTTGGACAGGGTTTTCTTCTAGGGGAAACCCTGAATCACGGTAGTCCTCCTGTAAGGCGAATCGATGACATCCCCCGGACGCGCGCAGGTTGCCGGGGAGCGCGCCAGCCGAGTGGCGCCGGTTCTGCTAGTGGGAGGTCGGCCGACGGTGAAAGCGGAAAATCGATCGTTCGCTTCGCATCGAAACATCCATCCGCCTCGCAAGGAAAGCGCACGCCATGCACCAGACTCAGACCTGCCATTTTTGGGTGGGCACCATCCCCGAGGATTTCGCAGCCTCCTACTTTGCCGAGGACTACAGCGATGAGCGTGGCGACGACGACCCGGTGTCGCCATTCGCGCGCGACCAGGGCGAGACCTGGTACGACCACGACTTCCTCGAATACGGCTGGGGCATCGCGCCGACGCTCGCGGAACTGGTTGCCGGCTATTCGTACAGCGAGCAATGGGCCGCGGAACTGTCCCGCCGCGCCGAAGCCGCGGGCCTGCGCGGCATCAACTTCTTCGTGTTCATCGACGAGGCGCAGATCGAGGCACCGCGCTCAGTGGAAACTCGCGATGGAACGCTGCACTACATGGGCACCATCGAATACAGCCTCTGAGACGCAGGCTCGTCCCATCGGGCCCTAGCCCGCTGCCTCCCGCTCACCCTTTCTGTACGTCACCCGGCTCCCATACGCCGCCTTCGCCCGATCCACCTCCTTCTGCGGCAGCAACTGCAATTTCTTGCAGTTCGCGCACTGGTACAGCCGCATCCAGGGAAAGAACCGCATCCAGCCCGAACGCTGGACGCGGCCGAGGTAGTGGATGCTGCAGTTGCAAGCGGAGAAGATGGAACTCATGAAAGCCTCGAGAGGTGCGCAATCCGTGATCGCGGCGAGGGCTCGAATCGCACGGATCGCCGCATGGTTTCGATGCTAGGAATCGGGCCCTCGCGACGCACGCGCGATCGCATCGCAACTGTGTGGCGGTTCACAGCTCGCCCCAAACAGGCGGGCGGAAAACAACGGCCATGCACGGTGCGCGCATCGCCTCACTTCGCACCCGGTCCGCGCTCGCCTGCGGTCCGCAGCAGATCGAGTTCGTCGGGCGCGATGAAAGGCGTGTCGCCCTCGCGCTCGTCGGCCGCCGAGTGCGGCTCGAGCGACTCGAAACTGCCATGGTCGGTCGATGCGAAATCGGCCACCACGTGGATGCCGTGCTCGTCCTTCCACAGCAGGCCGCGGTTCTCCATCTCGCGCATGGTCTTGTTGACGACCTCGCGCGACAGCCCCGCATACGACGCGATCACGGCCTGCGAGATGCGCTTGTCGAAGCCGCCGGTGTCGGCCGGCGCGAGCTGGGTCAGTTCGTAGAGCACGCGCGCGACCAGGGTCTCGGAGGTGAGCGAGGAGATGCGGCGCAGCTGGCTGCGGATGATGGTCATGCGCTTGACGGTGAGCTCGAGCAGCTCGAGCGCCACCGACGGATGCCGGGCGCAGATGTCGTGCAGGGCCGAGGCGGGAATGAGGTAGACCGAACTCGGCAGCGCGGCCACGAGGTTGGCCATCGACTGGTAGCGCGCCTCGTCGAGCGTGGGACTCAGGAACAGGTCGCGCGGGCGCACGAAGTCGGTGGTCACGGCCGCGCTGCCGCCGTTGCCGCCGACCACCACGCGCAGCAGTCCCGAGGCGACGAAGTAGACCTTGTCGGTCCACTCGTCCATCCGCAGCACGGTCTCGTTGCGCCGGAAGGACCGCAATTCGCTGCGCGCGACCAGCGCCACGCGCTCCGCCGCCGGGACGTTTCGAAAAAGGGAATGCAGATACATGGTCGGAAACAGGCTCCATCCGATTCGCTTCCCCGGGGCGGGACATGCAGGGTGGCCCGAGCGGGAGGCAGGGGGAATGGCGCGGCCGAAATGGCGGCCGTGTGCGCGGGCGACGGAAGGGGCGCACCGCGCCACGGACGGATGGCGGCGCTAGGCGAAGGAGTCCGGCACGCCACGAGCTCGCGCGCGGTCGGCGTCATCCGAGTCATCGGAGCCCTCCGCGTCCTCCGTGCTTCTCGCGCCATCGGGCAGCGCGCCATCGGCCTGCGCCCGCGCACCCGTCGCGCACGCCGCGCACACCGAACGCACGGCGCGCAGCGCGGGCGAATCGCGCAGCTCCTGCTCGCGGATCGCGGCCTCGAGCGCCAGGTACTGGTCGCGCGCCAGCAGCTTCTCGCGCGCACGCTCGCCATGCAGCAGGACGCCGTGACGCATGACCTCCTGCAGCGTGTGCTGCAAAACGTCGATCTGCGCGCCCAGCCGCGCGAGCTGCAGATGGAAGTCGGGCGAGGGAGGATTCACGCGCGCCCCCCCGGGCCGCGCGCGAGCGTGCCTTCGTGCAACGGCGCGCCGGCGGGAATGCCGCAGCCCTGCAGCCACTCGGCGCCGGCCTCGAGCGCCATGCGGATGTCCTCCTCGCGCTCGATGCCGTCGACCACGATGGAGGGCGCGAAGCTGCCGCACAGCGCGAGCATCTCCTCGAGCAGCTCGCGGCCGAAGCGGTCCTCGCGCGCGCGCCGGATGAAGACCGGGTCGAGCTTGATGATGTCGGGCCGGCAGACCTTGGCCGCGGCGAGGTTGCCGGAGTCGCCGCCGAAGTGCTTGATGGCGACGCGGCAGCCGCAGAGCTGGAGCTGCAGGCAGAAATCGCGCACCGATTCGAGATCGGGCAGCGTGGGCTCGCCAGCGATCTCGACCACGAGGCGCGCCGCCAGCTCGGGCTCGCGCCGCAGCAGCACCATCAGCGAGGCCCACCAGTGGTCGCGCCGCGCGCTCTGCGCCGAGATGCTCAGGCCCAAACGCACGGTGCCACCCAGGCGCAGCTGCCGCACCACGCGGCCGGCCGCGAGGTGGTCGAAGGTGCGCACCAGGCCCAGCCGCTGCAGGCAGGGCATGAAGAGTTCGGAACGCAGCGCGGCGGCGGCATGCGGCTCGCCCTCGGTGTGGAAGCGTGCCTCGTGATAGAGCGGCGCCGCGAAGGCGGCGGCCTGTGCCGGCGCCCCCACCACGGGATGCCATTCGATCGCGAGGCGCCGCGCATGCAGCGCGTCGCTGACCTGCAGCGCGACTTCCATGTCTTCGCGGTAGAGCCGCTGCCAGCCCTCGGTCTGCGCGAGCTGGAAGTCGGGCGCCGGCTGCGCGGCCCACAGCCGCAGCTCGACCTCGGCCTGGCTCATGCGCCCGGGGCTGGGCGCGTCGCTCCAGCCCACGTGCAGTTGCACCAGCGCGCGCGTGTCGCGCAGTTGCACCGGCATGCCGCCGAGGCCCGTGAGCAGGCTCTCGAGCCGGGCCGAGGCACCCTGCCGCGCCTGAGCGTCCTCGACCGGAAACGCCGGGTTGCTCCACAGCAGGAAGCAGTCGTGCCGCAGCATGGCGAGGTCGGCGTCGGCCACGCTCACGAAGCTCGTCAGCAGGCGGTACTTGATCTCGATGCTGGCGTGCAGCGCGAACTCGGCGCCGTAGACCTCCATGAGCTGCGGCAGGTTCGCGATGAAGACGAAAGCGCAGGCCCGCACCGGCGCGCCGGTGCCGGACGGCAGGGGCGCCGACGGAACGGGGAACTGCGCCACGGGCCCTTCGCGCGGCCCGCCACGCGGCGCGAACGGCGGCGCATGGCGCGGCGCGGCCAGGTTCGGGCGCCGGATCCCGTCGAAGCCCGCCCGCAGGCGAGCGACCATGGGCGCGACGATGGACCGCACGACATGACCGGGCCTTGGCGTCGGCAAGGCAAGCGCCACGGGGCTGGTGACGCGATCACGTACGGCCATCTGGTTTCCTCCGCTAGGTAAGTTCGCCGAACCGCAACACGCTGGGGTGGTTCCACTGCCGACGCAAAGTCGGCCGTTGCACGTTCGAAAACGGGCCGTTATGCGGATTGCGCATGAGATGCTTAAACCGAAATGAATACTACGGATCCCGGTAGCAACCCGCATTAACTTTCTGGTGACAAATGTGTCCTAGCTCACAGGCGCCACGGAGCGGGGGCTCAAAAAAACCGCCGGCCGGCCGAAAACACCGGGTCGACGCACGGACCCGGCCCGGCCGGGCTCGCCGGCTGGCGCGATCCGCCGTTCGATTGGCGCAATCGGATTGGCAAGGCCGCGGTGCGCCGCGCACACTCCCGCCCATCGCGGCCGCTCGAAGCCGCACGGAGTCCGCCCCATGCCCGCCCTCAAACGTCGCCATTTCCTGCTCGGCACGGCCGCCACCCTCGGTGCGCTGGTCGTCGGCTGGTCCGCCTCGCCCACGCGCCAGCGGCTGACCACCGCCGAGCCGCTGCCTGCCATGGCCAGCGGCCAAGTGGCTCTGAACGGCTGGGTCAAGGTCTCGCCCGACGACACGGTCACGCTGATGATGGCCGCGGCCGAGATGGGCCAGGGCATCCACACCGGGCTGGCGATGCTGCTGGCCGAGGAGATGGATGCCGACCTCGCCCAGTTGCGGCTCGAGCAGGCCGGCTACGACCCGATCTACAACAACCAGGCGGCACTGCTCGACAACCTGCCGATGTTCAAGCCCGACGACGACGGCGCGCTCAAGCGCGGCACCCGCCACGTGGTCAGCAAGCTGCTGCGCGAGGTGCCCGGGCTCTGGGGCAGCGGCGGATCGTCGGGCATCGTCGACCAGTGGACGCCGCTGCGCGAGGCCGGCGCCTCGGCACGCGCGATGCTGGTGGGCGCCGCGGCGGCCGCCTGGGGCGTGCCGGCGGCCGAATGCGAGGTGGCGGCCGGCCGGGTGTCGCACCCGGCCTCGCAACGCAGCGCGAGCTTCGGAGAGCTGGCGGCGCGCGCGGCGACGCTGCCATTGCCCGCGCAGCCGACGCTCAAGGATCCCTCGCGCTACACGCTGATCGGCCGGCCGGTGCACCGCCTCGACAGCGCACCCAAGCTCGACGGCTCGGCGCGCTACGGGCTCGATGCGCTGCCGCCCGACGGCTTGCTCTACGCCACGCTCGCGATGTGCCCCACGCTGGGCGGCCGCGTGGCGCGCTTCGACGACACGGCCGCGCGCGCGATGCCCGGCGTGCGCAAGGTGGTGGCGCTCGCGCCGGTGGGCGGCGGCCTGGGCTCGGGCGGCATGACCTCGGGCGCGGTGGCGGTGATCGCCGACACGCCCTGGCATGCGATGCGCGCGCTCGACAAGGTCATGATCGACTGGGACCACGGCGCGGCCGCCAGCCTGTCGAGCCGCGCGCTGATCGACCAGCTCGCGCAGAGCCTCGATGCGCCGGACCAGGCCGACGTGCACCTCGAGACCGGCGACGCCGACGCGGCGATGAAGAGCGCCGAGCGCACCATCGAGGCCGAGTATCGCGTGCCCTTCATCGCGCACGCCACCATGGAGCCGATGAACTGCACCGTGCAGTTCAAGGACGGCGCGGCCACCGTCTGGGTCGGCGTGCAGGGGCCGGGCATGCTGCGCGGCGGCATCGCCAAGGTGCTGGGCATCGAGGCCGCGAAGGTCGACATCCGGCTGGCCTACCTCGGCGGCGGCTTCGGGCGCCGCTACCTCGGCGACTTCGTGATGCAGGCGGCGGCGCTGGCGCGCGAAACGGACGGCATGCCGGTGCAGCTGATGTGGTCGCGCGAGCAGGACATGGCGCACGACTACTACCGCCCGGCCTACGTGGCGCGCAGCAAGGCCGGCTTCGATGCGCAGGGCCGGCTGGTGGCCTGGCGCGTCGACACCGCGGGCTCGAGCCTGGGCTCGCCGGCCTTCCTGAGCGCGGCGGCCGAGGGCACGGCCACCACCGCCTACCGCTTCGCCAATGCGCGCGTGGCGCACCGCACGATGGAGTCGGCGGTCACGGTCGGCATCTGGCGCTCGGTCAACCATTCGCAGAACGGCTTCTTCACCGAGAGCTTCATCGACGAATGCGCGCATGCCGCGGGCCAGGACCCGGTGGCGTTTCGCCGCGCGCTGCTGGCGGGCAGCCCGGCCGAGGCGCGGCACCTGGGGGTGCTGCAACGGGTGGCGGCGATGTCGGGCTGGGGCACGCCGCTGGCGCCCGAGGCCGACGGCACGCGCCGCGCGCGCGGCCTCGCACTGCACCGCAGCTTCGGCAGCGTGGTGGCGCAGGTGGCCGAGGTCTCGCTGACGCCCGAGCGGCAGATCCGCGTGCGGCGCATGTACTGCGCGGTCGACTGCGGGCTGGCCGTGAACCCGAACCTGGTGCGCCAGCAGATGGAGAGCGCGATCGTGTTCGGCCTCTCGGCCGCGCTGCACGGCGAGATCACCATCGAGCGCGGCCAGGTGCAGCAGAGCAACTTCCACGACTACGCGCCGCTGCGCATGAACGAATGCCCGCAGATCGAGATCGCGATCGTGCCGAGCAGCGCGCCGCCCACGGGCGTGGGCGAGCCGGGCACGCCGCCCGTGGCGCCGGCCGTGGCCAACGCGGTGTTCGCGCTCACCGGCCAGCGGCTGCGTTCGCTGCCGCTGCGCCTGGCCTGAACGCACGGCACGAGAAAAAAAGGAAGGAACCCCATGACCACCACGCTCCAGATCAACGGCCGCCCCGTCGCCGTGACGGCCGAGGACGACACGCCCCTCCTGTGGGTGCTGCGCGGCGAGTTGCACATGAACGGCACCAAGTTCGGCTGCGGCAAGGCGCTGTGCGGCGCCTGCACCGTGATGCTCGACGGCGAGGCGGTGCGCTCGTGCGCCACGCCGCTGTCGGCCGTGCAGGGCCGCGCGGTGTCGACCATCGAGGGCGTGAAGGGCCCCGAGATCGACGCGCTGCGCCGCGCCTGGACCGAACTCGACGTGGTGCAGTGCGGCTACTGCCAGAGCGGCCAGCTGATGTCGGCCTGCGCGCTGCTGCGCCACACGCCGAAGCCCAGCGACGCCGACATCGACGCCGCGATGAGCGGCAACATCTGCCGCTGCGGCACCTATCCGCGCATCCGCGCGGCGATCCACCTCGCGGCGGGCGACGACCGGCGATGACCCAGCGCCCGCCCGACCTGATCGTCGTGCCCGCCGTGATGCAGCAGCGGCTGCGGCTGCTGGGCTTCGACACGCAGTCGATGCTGCGCCGCGCGGGCCTGCCGGCCGACCTGTTCGCGAGCGGCAAGGCGCGCATCACGACGCGGCAGATGTTCGCCGTGTGGGACGCACTGGCCGCGATGAATCCCGATCCCGCGCTGGGCCTGCGCATCGGCGCCGAGGGCGCGACCGAGCACTACGACATCGCCTCGATCGCGGCGCTGCACTCGCCGAACTTCGGCGAGGCGCTGCAGCGGCTGTCGCGCTTCAAGCGGCTGACCTGCCCCGAGGTGATCCGCATCGAGCGCGGCGACGGCGAGGTTCGCGTGCGCTTCCACTGGTTCCTCGTCGAGGGCCATTCGCCGCAGCTGCTGACCGACGGCACCTTCGCGTCGGTGCTCGAGCTCGCGCGGCGCGGCACCGGCACCCGGGTGGTGCCGCGCCGGGTCGAGCTGGCGCGCGCGCACACGAGCGCGCAGGCCGCGATGCTGAGCGCGCATTTCGGCTGCGCGCCGCGCTTCGGCGCCGCGGCCGACGTCATCGTGTTCGACGAGGCGCTGCTCGCGCAGCCCTTCGTCACCCACAACCAGGACCTGCTCGCGGTGCTGCTGCCCGGCCTGGAGGCCGCGCTGGCCGCGCAGACCCCGGCCGGCTCGCTGCTCGACCAGGCGCGCGCCGTGCTGGGCCGCACCCTGCGCGGCGAGCGCCCGAGCATCCAGACCGTGGCGGCCGAACTCTGCGTGAGCACGCGCACGCTGCAGCGCCGGCTCGAGGAGGCCGGCACCAGCTACCAGCGGCTGCTCGACGAGGTGCGCCACCAGGCCGCGCGGCAACTGCTCGAGGACACGCAGCTCGAAGCCGGCGAGATCGCCTTCGTGCTGGGCTTCGAGGAGCTGAATTCGTTCACGCGCGCGTTCCGCGGCTGGGAGGGGACCACGCCCGCGCGGTGGCGCACGGCGCAGGCGCGTGCATCCTGAGAAGGGTTGCTAGAACACGCGCCCGCTCTCGCCCGGCGGCGTCACCACGTCCCGCCGCAGGCTCCAGATGCAGGCCGCCAGCTTGAGCAGCCGCTCGACCTTGCTGTCGTAGAGCTCGTCCGCCGGGTCCTCCTGCGCGATCAATTCGGCGATCTGCTCGATCGCGAGCGCCGGCGCGAAGCCCAGCCCCTTTCTCGCCATCTCCATCGCCGTCGCCATCACTTCTGTCTTTTTCATGGGCATGCGTACGCAGCGGCCGGGTGGCCGGATTCGAAAGGTCCGTGTCCCGGGGTGGGTCGATGCGGCATCAGGCGCGGCGCTTTCGCACCGCCGTGCCCGAGGGCGTGAGCATCGCGGGTTCGGTGTCGAGGTCGGCCGCGTCGGTCACCCGGCCGTCGCGGTCGTGCTGCACCAGCAGGCGCCGCGCGCGCTGCCACAGCGTGAGGCGCTGCGGCGCCAGCGAAGTGTATTCGGCCAGCTGGGCCACGGTGCTGTCGGGCGAGCGGCCGCGCGTCTCCTCGTCGGCGATGGCGCGCCGGCGCACCGGCGCGAGCAGCAGCATCAGCGCGAAGATGCCGAGCACCGACAGGGCATAGAGCGTGAGCAGGTTCGCGCCCTCCACCGGCCGCCAGACCTGGAAGAAGTGGCGCCAGGCGTAGAACGCCACGCCGACCCAGAACGCGGCCAGCAGCAGCGGCCGCGCGATGCGCAGCCACACGAACATGAACAGCGCGCCCTGCGGCGTCTTGTGGCGCATGAAGGCGCTCAGCGGCATGCGCGCGGCATCGAGCACCGGCACCTCGCCCTGCGGCTCGGCCCATTCGCGCTCGCGCGGCGGCGCCTTGCCGTTGGGCCGGGGCGGCACCGCGCCCAGGTCTTCATTCATGCTCGATGGCACGGACGGATGCAGTCGATCGTTCATTCGCTATCACTCCTCTGTCGGGGCTGGTCCACCGGGCGCGCTTGCCCTTGCGCCGCAGGATCGTGGCCGGCAGGGCCACGACCGTGGTGAACATGTTGATCATCCAGAAGGCAAGCGGATACCAGATGGTCCAGACCAGGTAACGCAGGATGTCGCGGTCGTAGTGGCGGTCGATCCACAGGCTCACGCCCATCTGCAGCATGCAGGTGATGCCCAGCAGCATCCCGTGCCACTCGGGCCAGAAGCCCACGTACTGCCACTCGGGCGGCAGGAAGCGCCGCACCAGCGCGAGGATCAGCACCGCGAACATCGCATAGGCCCAGACCACGCTGGCCAGGTACTCGAGGAACACCGGCCACATCATGAAGTTGCGCGGCTTGAGCACCTGGCCCGTGTAGCGCAGCAGGGTCTGGATGCCGCCGGTGGCCCAGCGCTGGCGCTGGCGGTAGAGGCCGCGCACGGTCTCGGGCATCAGGATCCAGCACAGCGCGCGCGGCTCGTAGCGCACGCGCCAGTCCTTGAGCTGCAGCTTCCAGCTGATGTCGATGTCCTCGGTCATGACGTCGGGGCTCCAGAAGTCGACGTCGAGCAGCGCGTTGCGGCGGAACATCGAGAGCACGCCCGAGACCGTGAACAGCCGCCCGGCCAGCTGCTGGGTGCGCTTGATGAGGCCGATGTTGGAGGAGAACTCGCCCACCTGCATGCGCCCGAGCAGGGTGGTGCGGCCGCGGATGCGCGGGTTGCCGGTGACGGCGCCCACGCGCTCCGAATGCAGCATGTGGGTCAGCATCCAGGCGATGGCATCGGGGTCGACCAGCGCATCGCCGTCCACGCCGAGGATGTACTCGCCGTTGGCCAGCACCGCCGCGGTGTTGAGCGCGACCGCCTTGCCCTGGTTGGTGGCGTGGTGCACCACGCGCAGCTGGCCGTAGCGCGCGGCCAGCGCATCGAGGATGGCGCCGGTGTCGTCGCTGCTGCCGTCGTTGACGGCGATGACCTCGTAGTTCGGATAGTGGCTGCGCATCAGCTGCTCGATCACCTCCTGCACGCGCTCGCCCTCGTTGAAGCAGGGCACGATCACGCTGACCAGCGGCCGCTCGGGCAGCAGCGGCAGCGGATCGATCCGCCGGTGGCGGCCGCGCTCGAACACCAGCGCATGCGCGATGCCGCCGGCCATCCAAACGTAAGCCGCGAGGAAGGGGTAGTAGAAGACGTAGTTGAGCAGGGCCCGCACCACGTCGGCGCCGAAGAAGTCGGGGTTCATCGCGCGGCTCCCGGTGCGGTCGGCGCGGAGGCCGCGGCCGGCTTGGCGGGCGCGAGCGCCGGCGGCGTCTCGAGGCCGTCGACCTTGCCGCCCGCGAGGTTGGCGCGCACCGAGAGGATGTCGCGCACCGTCACCAGCGGCGGCTCGCCCGCGAGGAAGTCGTCGGGATAGAGCGCGACATGGCGCGCGCCCAGCCGGTGCAGCAGGGTCCACTGCGCGGCCAGCGTGTCCTTGTCGACCATGCGGCCGCTGCGCCAGTCGCGCGCCTGCAGCTCGAACACGGTGCGCGCCAGGCCCTGCGGCTGCGCCGCCACCTGGCGGAACAGCGCCGCCAGCCAGGCCTGCGGATCGGTCGCCTGCTCCATGAAGGGCATCGCCATCACGGCGGTGTAGTCGTAGGCCTGCAGCGATTGCGCGAGGTCCTGCGCGAACCACTCCTGCGCGGCCGGTTCGAGCACCGGGCGCGCATAGAGGTTGCGCGCGGTGAGCAGGCGCGGCTGCCAGTCGCGGGCGCGCTGCGCGAGCTCGAGCGTGAAGTCGGTGAGCTGGCGCGTCTTCCACGCGGTCCAGCGCGCGCGCAGCGCGGGATCGGCGCGCACCGCGGAGAGGTCGGCCGGCAGACCCTGTGCGGCGAGTTCGCGCAATGCCGCGGGGCTGGCGTCCTCGTCGTCGCTGTAGGTGGCGTCGTCGTGGAACAGCAGGCCCGCGATCGGCGTGTTCTTCGCGAGGTCCTCGTAGATGTCGCCGATCAGCGCGCGCACGCGCGCATCGGCCGGCGAGAGCCGGTGGTAGCGCGTCTGGTCGCGCGCCGCGGCCGAGGCGGGTTCGAGGTGCGTCACGCGCACACCGGCCAGCGGGTGGTTGGCGGGCAGCTGGAACGCGAGCACCGGCATCCAGGCATAGACCTCAACCCCGGTGCGCGTGCGCAGCTGCCAGGCGACGCGGTTGAACAGGTCGGCGCGCATCGGCAGGTGGCGGTTCGGGAAGTACAGCGCATCGGCCGCGCCGTCGCCATCGGGATCGGCGAAGGCCTGCAGGTAGACGGCCGAGGGGCCGACGGCCTGCACCCGGTCGAGCAGGCGCGAGAGGTTGGCCTCCTGCTGCGCCGGGTCGGGGTCGTAGATGTGATCGAGGTCGATGTGCATGGCGCGGTGCAGCGCGCGCGGATCGGGCCGCGCGGGCGCGCGCAGCAGGCTGAAGTCGGGCACGGACATGTCGTAGGTGGCGAGGCCGCGGCGGATGGTCTGCAGCGGCACCTCGGGCGTGTTCGCGCCCTCGTTGAGCGTCAGGGTGATCGGCATGCCGGCGCGGTCGGCCGCGCGCAGCGTCTGCTTGTTGTAGGCGCCGTAGGGCCACACCATGGCGCGCACGCGGGTGCCGGTCTGCGCCTCGATCAGGCCGCGACTGCGGCGCAGGTCGGCCTCGACGCGCGCGATCCAGGCCGCGTCGTCCTCGTAGCGGCCGGTGGCGCTGTCGTAGCGGTGCGTGACGGCCGCGGGCTGCAGGTTGCCCTGCGGATTGCCGGGCACGCCGGTGTGGATCGCATCGCCATGGCTCGCGAACTCGACCAGGCCCGAGGCGCCCATCTCGCGCGCCTGGCTCCAGGTGATGAAGGCCTCGCGCTTCAACGGGTTGCGCGCGCCGTAGCCCGCGACCACCTGGCCCGGCGGCACCTCGAGCCAGCCCGTGACGAGCGCCATCACGGCCGGATAGCCGAACTGCTTCAGCAGCGGATAGACCTTGGTATAGAAGCTTTCGTAGCCGTCGTCGAAGGTCAGCAGCACGGCCTTCGAGGGCAGCGGCCGGCCGCCGGCGCGCGCGTCGACGATCTGCTGCAGGCTCACCGGGTGGTGGCCCGAGCTGCGCAGCCAGGCGAAGAAGTCGGCCACGGTGCGCTCGTCGAGCGCGGTGGGTTCGGGCTCGTCGACGAAGCTCTCGCGCACGTTGTGGCGCACGTCGTGCAGCGCGATGGCGCGGAAGCTCTTGCCGTCGTCGGCATCGGGCGCCGGCAGCGCGGTGGCGCGCGGCAGGCCCTGGGCCAGCGCGGCACCGGCGAGCAGCGTGGCGAGCAGCAGCGCGGCCATCCGCGGGACCAGGCTGGTCGTCATGAACATCTTCTTCATTGGAACGGCACCGACAGATTGAGATAGACGAAGCGGCGGCGCTCGCGCACGCCGTCGTAGGGATGGCTCGCGATGCCCAGGCCGTAGGCCAGCGTGGCCGAGCGGCCGAACACCCATTCGTGGCCGTAGCGCAGCGACCACAGCGCGCCGCCGCCAAAGCCCTGCTGGCGATAGCTGCCGGCCTCGAGGCCGAACACATGCGAGAAGCGGCGGTCGTCGCGCTTCCAGCCCAGGTACTTGCCGGTCAGGCCGACCTGCAGCGCGCTTTCGCTGCGCGGCGCGAAGTAGTCGACGTCCTGGCGGTCATAGCGCCCGGTCTCGCCGCTCAGCGTGCCTTCGAGCTGAAAGCGCGGGCCGCTCACGAGGCGCTCGCGCCAGCTCAGGCCGAAGCCGTCGCGCGCGTTGCCGTCGCTGAAGTCCATGCGCTGGTAGCGGGCCTCGAAGGCGCGCGACTCGTTGACCACGTAGGTGGCGCCGAGCTCGGCCGAGCGCGCGCCGACGTTCGCCAGCCGCGCCTTCCATGGCGTGTCGAGGCTGTTCGAGTCGAAGCGCGCCGAGAAGCGCCAGCTGTCGCTGGCACGCCAGTCCACGCCGAGCGCGAGGCCGGTGCGGTAGCGGCCCTTGTCGGCCTGGTGCAGCTCGGCGCTGGCGCGCCAGCGGCCCTGCAGGTATTCGACGCCGACGCCGGTGCGCGACAGGTCGATGTTGCCCAGCGAGGTATCGCCGCGCGCGAACACCTGGCGGAAGAACAGGCGCCAGCGGTCGTCCCACAGCGGCGACGAGAGCTTCGAATCCACGCGCCAGTCGCGGTCGGCCAGCACGCTGCTGCCGTGGCCCTGGCCGTAGTCGGCCTCGACGTCGAGCCGCGTCGCATAGAGCGTGTCGCGCTGCGTGACGGCATTGCGCACGGCGATCGATTCGGGCGCCTCGGCCTGCAGGCTCTCGGTCAGTTCGCGGCCGGCGCGCATCTCGCCGGCATCGAACAGCGCGCCCGCGTAGCCGGCACGCGCGGCCACGTCCCACGGATGGTCGACCAGCGTCTCGCGGTAGCGGCCCAATGCCTCGTCGGGCTTGTCGCGCAGCTTCATGGTCTCGGCCAGGCCCGAGCGGAAGCCCGCGTTGAGCGGCGCGAGCGAGGTCAGGCCGCGGAAGCTGGTCTCGGCCTGCCAGGGCCGCTCGGTGTAGAGCTGGTAGAGCGCGCGCAGGTTGCGCACCTCGGCGTACTCGGGATTGGGACGGCCCTGCTCGGGCGTGAGCCGCAGCATCGGCGGCGTGGCCTGCTCGAGCTTCTGCAGCAGGGCCTCGGCGTCCTCGAAGCGCGCGGTGTCGAGGTAGGCATAGACCAGGCCGGTGTGGGTGTCGCTGGGCACGGGGATGGCGTCGCCGCCGCGGCGCAGCGCCTCCTCGTAGATCGGCACGGCGAGGTCGGAGCGGCGCTGCTGCTGGTAGGCGCCGGCCACGTCGGACAGCGCGTAGTAGGGCAGCGGTTGCTGCGGATGCTCGGCCTGCCAGCGCTCGTAGGCCGCGGTCACTTCGGGGAAGCGGCCGCGCGCGGAGACGGCGAGCAGATGGTCGGCATAGAGGCGCAGATGCAGCGCCTTCCAGCGTTCGAGGCCGTCGGCCTCACCGGCCTGCGTGGCGCGCTGCACGGCATCGGAAGCGCCCTGCAGCTCGTTCGGATAGAGCGGCAGCAGCGCATCGATGGCCTCGAAGCGCTCGGGGCCCTCGCCGCCGCGCTGGTCGCGCTCCGCGATGGCCCAGCGCAGCCGCTGGCCCAGTGCCTGCTGGCGCAGGCTCGCGAGCTCGAAGGCATTGAAGCTGCCGGGCGTGGCGCGCTCGGCGGCCTCGGCCTGCGCCAGGGCCTCGGTCAGCGAGCCCTGGTCCTCGAGCGCGAAGGCGTTCTCGCGCCGCACGATGCGCTGCGTGGGCTGCAACGCGGTGAGCTGCAGTTGCAGGATGCGGTCGTCGACGCGGCGCGCGGCGATGAACGCGGACTCGAAGGCGTAGTTCGCGAGCCGCTCCAGCGGCACGGCGCGCGCCCAGCCCACGGATTCCCGTGGGTTGTCGGCCTGCAGCGCCCACACCACGCCGTCGGACGCGATGCGCTCGCGCTGGGCCGCGGTCGCGGCGCGCGGGAACCAGGCCTGCAGCGCATCGAGTGCCTCGCGCGGCGTCGCCTTGCGGGCGCGGATGCGTTCGACGAGCGCGTCGTGCGCGGCGGCGTCATAGCCGGCCGGCCTGTCGGCCCCGGAGAGGGCGGCGGGTGCCAAGGCGCCGGGCCGCTCGACCTGCGCCCTGACCTGCGTGCTCGCACCCGCCCACGCCACGGCGACGAGAAACGCCGCGGCGGAGAACCTGAAGGTGGAGGGGAAGAAGGTGGCGGGAGGGTTGGAGCGTGCGGAGTGTGTGACAGCGTGGTGGTGGTGGTTTTTTCTCAAGATCGAGGAAAAAGGAGCGATTGGTTATTGGCCGCAACCATATCGCCCGCCCCCGGAACCACGCTGTAGGACGCGCTCAGGAAATAGTCAAAAGACTTCGTTGTTCGGTAAGAGACCGTAAAGCCTTCATCCGGTGAATCCAATCGCTCCCACGCTGCGTACGCCAGGGGCGTACGCAGCGTCACGCAGGCTCAGTCGAGCGATACGTTCGCTTTCCGAATGACATCCGTGAAACGGGTGGTTTCGGCCGCGACGAAGCCATTGAACTGCTCGCGCGTGGTCGGGAAGGGCTCGTAGCCGAAGCTCTTGAACTTCTCGAGCACGTCGGGTTCGGCCAGGCCCTTCTCGATGTCGCGCTTGATCTTGTCGGTGACCGCGGCCGGCAGGCCCTTGGGCACGGCGATCGCGTTCCAGCCGATCACCTCGAAGCCCTTGGGGCCGCCCGACTCGCTCACGGTGGGCACGTCGGGGAAGGCCGCCACGCGCTGCGGCGCCGCGGCCGCCAGGAAGCGCAGCTTGCCGGCGCGCTGCAGCGGGCCGGCGGTGGCGCTGCTGCCCAGCGCGAAGGCCAGCTCGCCGGTGGCGACCGAGGTGTAGAGCTGGGTCGTTTCCTTGTAGATCACGTGCTCCATCTGCGTGCCGGTGGCCGACTCGAACAGCTCCGAGCCCAGGTGCACCGGGTTGCCGACCGACCACGAGCCGTAGTCGAGCTTGCCGGGGTTGGCCTTGGCGTCGGCGATCAGGTCGCCCACGGTCTTGTACTTGCTGTTGGTGGCGACGGTGAAGAAGAAGTAGGTCTTGAACAGCGGCAGCAGCGCGTCGAAGTCCTTGGCCGTGTCGTAGGGCAGCTTCTTGAACAGCGCCGGGTAGGCGGCCAGGTGCACGTTGTCGAGCACGATGATGTCGTGGCCGTCCTTCGCGCCGCGCTTGAAGGCATCGATCGCGATGAAGCCGTTGCCGCCGGGCCGGTTCTCGACCACCACCGGCTGGCCCCAGGCGCGCGACAGCTTGTCGGCCACCAGCCGCGCCACGCCGTCGGGACCGCCGCCGACCGGGAACGGCGTGATGATGCGCACCGGCTTGCTCGGGAAGGCCGCCTGCGCGGCGGCCAGGGACGGCAGCAGGCCGGCCGCGGCCAGCGCGAAGGCGGCCAGGCCGAGGGCGCGGCGCGCCTTGTTCGATGTGGAAACCATGATCCTCTTTCTCCTTTTTTGATTGAAAAAAATGCCATCGGGCCGCGGGTGCGGCAGCCGATGGCTTCAAGTCGATCGATCGCGCGGTTGTTGTTGTCGGGTGTGGCTGATCGATCGACGGGGGTACGGTTCAGGTGGGACGCGGGATCAAACGCGCTCGAGAATCAGCGCAATCCCTTGGCCCACGCCGATGCACATGGTGCACAGCGCATAGCGGCCGCCACTCTTGTGCAGCTGGTTGACCGCGGTGGTCGCGAGGCGCGCGCCGCTGGCACCGAGCGGATGGCCCAGCGCGATCGCGCCGCCGTTGACGTTGACGCGCGCGTCGTCGTCCGAAAGGCCCAGCAGGCGCAGCACCGCGAGGCCCTGCGCGGCGAAGGCCTCGTTGAGCTCGATCACGTCGATCTGGTCGAGCCTGAGGCCGGTGAGCGCCAGCACCTTCTGCGTGGCGGGCGCCGGGCCGATGCCCATGATGCGCGGCGCGACGCCGGCGGTGGCCATGCCCACGATGCGCGCGCGCGGCGTGAGGCCGTGCTTGGCGGCGCTGGCCTCATCGGCCAGCAGCAGCGCGCAGGCGCCGTCGTTCACGCCGCTGGCATTGCCGGCGGTGACGGTGCCGTCGGGCCGCACCACGCCCTTGAGCTTGGCCAGCGCTTCGAGGCTGGTCTCGCGCGGATGCTCGTCCTTGTTCACGACGATCGCATCGCCCTTCTTCTGCGGCACGCTCACCGGCACGATCTCGGCGTCGAAGAAGCCGGCCTTCTGCGCGGCCACGGCGCGCAGCTGCGAGTTCAGCGCCATCCGGTCCTGCGCCTCGCGCTCGATCTTGTAGTCGGTGGCCACGTTCTCGGCCGTCTCGGGCATCGAGTCGACGCCATACTGCGCCTTCATGAGCTTGTTGACGAAGCGCCAGCCGATGGTGGTGTCGTAGACCGCGTTGTTGCGGCTGAAGGCACTCTCGGCCTTCGGCATCACGAAGGGCGCGCGGCTCATGCTCTCGACGCCGCCCGCGATCATCAGGCCGGCCTCGCCGGCGCGGATGGCGCGCGCCGCGCTGCCCACGGCATCGAGGCCCGAGCCGCACAGGCGGTTGATGGTGGCGCCCGGCACCTCGATCGGCAGGCCGGCCAGCAGCGAGGCCATGCGCGCCACGTTGCGGTTGTCCTCGCCGGCCTGGTTGGCGCAGCCGTACAGCACGTCGGTCACGGCCTGCCAGTCGACGTTCTTGTTGCGCTCGATCAGCGCCTTGAGCGGCACCGCGCCGAGGTCGTCGGTGCGCACGCTCGAGAGCGCGCCGCCGTAGCGGCCGAAGGGGGTGCGCACGGCGTCGCAGATGAAGGCTTGGTTGGTCATGGTGTTGTCTCTCGGAAAGTGAAGAACGGATGTGGCTGTCCGCGTCAGGCGGCGATCGGCAGGCCCAGCAGCTTCTCGAGCTCCGCATGCTCGAGCCCGTCGACCTTGTCGACCAGCTTCAGGCCCTGCGGCGTGCATTCGAGCGTGGCGAGGTCGGAGTACACGCGCTTCACGCAGCCGATGCCGGTCAGCGGGTAGCTGCACTGCGCGACGATCTTGCTCTCGCCCTTCTTGGTCAGCAGGTCCATCATGACCCAGGTCTGCTTGGCGCCGATCGCGAGGTCCATCGCGCCGCCCACCGCCGGAATCGCGCCGGCCTCGCCGGTGCTCCAGTTCGCGAGGTCGCCGGTGGCCGAGACCTGGAAGGCGCCGAGCACGCAGATGTCGAGGTGGCCGCCGCGCATCATCGCGAAGCTGTCGGCATGGTGGAAGAAGGCGCCGCCGGGCAGCAGCGTCACCGGCTGCTTGCCGGCGTTGATCAGGTCGTAGTCCTCCTCGCCGGCCTCGGGCGCGGGGCCCATGCCGAGGATGCCGTTCTCGCTGTGCAGGATGACCTCGCGGCCGGCCGGCAGGTGGTTGGCCACCAGCGTGGGCTGGCCGATGCCGAGGTTGACGACGGCGCCGTCGAAGATGTCCTGCGCCACGCGGGCGGCCAGCTGGTCCTTGGTGCGACGGGTGTAGCTCATGGTCATGCCTCCTTCTTGAAGCCGCCGGCCTGCGTGGCGACGCGCTCGATGCGCACCACCTTGTGCACGAAGATGCCGGGGGTGACGATGGTTTCGGGGTCCATGGTGCCGAGCTCGGCGATGTCGTGCACCGTGGCGATGGTCTTCTTCGCGGCCATGGCCATCACCGGGCCGAAGTTGCGCGCGGCCTTGCGGTAGACCAGGTTGCCCCAGCGGTCGCCGCGCTCGGCCTTGATCAGCGCCACGTCGCCGTGGATCGGGTACTCGAGCACGTACTGCTTGCCATTGATCTCGCGGGTTTCGCGGTTGCCCGCGAGCTCGGTGCCGTAGCCCGTGGGGCAGAAGAAGGCGCCGATGCCGGCACCGGCCGCGCGGATGCGCTCGGCCAGGTTGCCCTGCGGCACCAGCTCGAGCTCGAGCTGGCCGCTGCGGTAGAGCGCGTCGAAGACGTGGCTGTCGGCCTGGCGCGGGAAGCTGCAGATGATCTTGCGCACGCGGCCGGCCTTGAGCAGCGCGGCGAGGCCGGTGTCGCCGTTGCCGGCGTTGTTGTTGACCACCGTCAGGTCGCGCGCGCCCTGTTCGATGAGGCCGTCGATGAGTTCGCCGGGAATGCCGGCGGTGCCGAAGCCGCCGATGAGAACGGTGGCGCCGTCGGCCAGGCCCGCGAGGGCGTCGGCGATGGAGGGCGCGATCTTGTCGATCATGGATCTGTCTCCGAAGAAGGATGGTGGAGAGGCGGGAAGACGGGTTGTCGCTGCGCGTCCTGGGGAGTCTATTTTGTTCGCATATCGAACATCTGTTCGTATAATGAATTCTAGAGAGGATCCACACCCATGGCAACCCGCCCCCTTGCGCCCACCGAGACGCCCGCCCCCGGCGACAGCTACGTGCAGTCCTTCGCGCGCGGCCTGCAGGTGATCCGCTCGTTCAGCGCGAGCGCGCCGCACCAGACGCTCAGCGAGGTGGCCGCCGCCAGCGGCCTCACGCGCGCGGGCGCACGCCGCATCCTGCTCACGCTGCAGACGCTCGGCTACGTGGTCAGCGACGGCAAGCTGTTCACGCTCACGCCGCGCATCCTCGACCTGGGCTTCGCCTACCTGTCGTCGATGCCGATCTGGAACCGCGCCGAGCCCGTGATGGAGGCGCTGGTGCAGCAGGTGCAGGAGTCGTGCTCGGCCGCGGTGCTCGACGCCACCGACATCGTCTACGTGCTGCGCGTGCCGACGCAGAAGATCATGCGCATCAGCCTCGGCGTGGGCTCGCGGCTGCCGGCCTATTGCACCTCGCTGGGCCGGCTGCTGCTGGCCGACCTGCCCGACGAGGAGGTGCGCGCGCGGCTCGAGGCCTCGGCGATCGAACCGCTGACCAAGCACACGGTGACCGACATCGACGCGCTGCTGGCCAAGGTGGCGCAAGCGCGGCGCCAGCAGTGGTGCCTGGTGAACCAGGAGCTCGAGGAGGGCCTGATCTCGGTGGCCGCGCCGATCGTCGACCGCGCGGGCCGCATGGTGGCCGCGCTCA
Organism: Variovorax sp. PDC80; assembly: GCF_900115375.1. NCBI lineage: Bacteria > Pseudomonadati > Pseudomonadota > Betaproteobacteria > Burkholderiales > Comamonadaceae > Variovorax > Variovorax sp. PDC80. Next base: position 107,080 of record NZ_FOWG01000008.1, read on the forward strand.
ACATCAGCGGCCAGGCCAACCGCACCAGCGCGAAGGTGATGCAGGACAGCATGCTGCCCGCGCTGCGCGAGGCGGCGCAGCGGATCTCGAGCCTGCTCTGAGCGAGCGCGCCCGGTGCGCAAGGCCTTCACCGGACTGTCATCGCCGCTCTCTAGATTCCCGCGGCACAACAACCGGGGGATCATCCATGTCCATCACGTCCGGCCGCTTCGCGCGGTCCGTCCTGTCGCGCCATCTCGCCGCGGCCCTCTCCACGATCGCTTTGCTCGCCGCCTGCGGTGGCGGCGATGGCGGCGGCATCGCCTTCCCGGTGCTGCCGCCCGCGCCGGCACCGGCCCCCGCGCCGCCGGCCCCGCCGCCCGCGGCCGAAGGCAAGGGCCTGCCGCACCAGCTCACGGGCTGGGCCTCGCTGTCCGACACGGCGCGCTGGAGCGGCCCGACCTCGGGCCAGTTCATCACCGCCGCGCTCGGCGTGGCGCCGCCCTTCGTCAACGGCCAGCCGATCCCGGGCTTCTCGGCACTGCTGAAGAACGACGACGGCAGCTGGACCGCCCTGCCCGACAACGGCTATGGCAGCAAGGGCAACTCGGCCGACTTCGTGATCGGCTTCTACAACGTGAGCATCGCGTTGCGCACCACGGCCGACGGCAGCAGCCGCCCGGGCGCGATCACGGTCAACCGCCACGTGGCCTTCAACGATGCCAAAGGCTTCCTCAAGGACGGCAAGGGCGTGGACCTGAAGATCACGGCCGACTTCGCGAACTACCAGACGCTGTCGGGCAACACCCTGGTCGACAGCGGCATCGCAGTCGATGCGCGCATCCGCGGCGGCCGGCTGCTCACGGGCTTCGACCTCGACGTGGAATCGATCGCGCGCGCACCCGACGGCAGCTACTTCGTCGGCGAGGAGTTCGGCCCCTACATCCTGCATTTCGACAAGGACGGCACGCTGATGGCCGACCCGGTGCCGCATCCCTTCCTGCGCAGCCCCTCGCACCCCGAGGTGATGGCCGGCACCGTCAGCGCCACCTCGCTGTCGAGCCGCGGCTTCGAGAGCCTGGCCTTCAACGCCGACCGCAGCCGGCTCTACGCCGTGCCCGAGGCCGCGCCCTCGCTGGCGTCGCTGCGCCCGGTGGCCGACGACGAGCGCTACCTGAACTTCTTCGAGTTCGATCCGGCCGCGATGCTCTACACCGGCAAGACCCTGGTCTACAAGAAGGACGGGCCGGCCAAGGACAACCAGATCGTGATCGGCGACATGACGAACGTCGGCGGCAGCCGCTTCGTGCTGATCGAGCGCGACAGCCTGTTCGGCACCAAGGCGGTGGTCAAGCGTCTCTACCTCGTCGACCTCAACGTGAAGGACGCCGACGGCGCGCTCAAGAAGACGCTGCTGGTGGACCTGCTCGACATCGCCGACCCGAAGGGCATCGGCGGCCCGCTGCCCAACGTGGCGGCCGGCCGCTTCAGCATGCCCTTCGACTCGATCGAGAGCGTGGAGGTGGTGGACGCGCACACGCTCGCGGTGGCGATCGATTCGAACTTCCCGACCGAGGACGGACGCCTGCCGGGCAACCCCGACGACACCGAGGTGATCACGATCCGCTTCGACCAGGCGCTGTTCGACCGCGCCGCGAAGTGAGCCGAGGGACGGCGGCGTCTCAGGCGCCGCCGTCCTCCATCTCGAAGGGCGCGACCTGGCGGCCGTCGATGTCGGTGAAACCGTACTCGCGCGCGAGGTCGCCCACGCGCAGCGCGCGGCCGGTCTTGTGCATCACGTTCGCGTCGCCGGCCAGCGCCACGATGGCACGCCCGATGTAGCGCGGCGATTCGGTGCGCGCGAGCGCGGGCCGCTCGTGCCAGTGCGCCTCGTCGGTCTGGTGGCCGGCCAGCACGAACTCGGTGCGCATCCAGCCCGGCGACACCGCCACCGAGGCCACGCCGTGCGCGCGCAGGTCCTGCGCCATGCCGAAGGCCAGCCGCGTCATCGAGGCCTTGGCGAGGTCGTAGAACAGGCTGCCGCGCAGGTAGCGGTCGCGGTCCCAGAAGGTGGTGGTGGCGATCAGGCCATGGCCCTGGCGCACCAGCAGCGGCGCGGCGCAACGGCTGGCCACGAGATGGTTGCGCACGCCGCGGTCGAACATGGCCTCCCAGTTCGACAGCGGATGCTCCCAGAACGGCGCCTCGAACACGCCGTTGAAGCTCTCGTGGCCGCCCCAGGCGTTGTTGACCAGCAGGTCGAGCCGGCCGGCCTCTCGCTCGACGCGCGCGAACAGCGCCTGCACCTGCGCTTCGTCGGTGTGGTCGCAGCGCACGGCCACGCCCCGCCCGCCCAGGCGCGTGACCTCCTCGGCCGTGTCCTCGATGCTGCCGGGCACGCGCTGCATGCCGGACAGCGCGAGGATCTGGCCGTAGCTGTCCGCGGGCTGCGCGCGCGTGCTGCGGCCCGTGACGTAGACGGTGGCGCCGGCCGCGCCGAGTTCGAGCGCGATGCCACGCCCCGCGCCACGGCTCGCGCCCGTGACCACGGCCACGCGGCCTTGCAGGGAGGGCAGTGCATTCGCACCCGTGGGCTGGTCGGTCATCGGTCGGCTCGCTGAAAAGGAAAGAAGCGCCGAAGGTAGCGCCGCCTCAGGCCGGCGTCTTGGAAGAACCCGCAATCGCGCGGCCCAGGAACTCGGTGGGCGTGACGCCGCACAGCGCGCGGAACTCGTTGGCCATGTGCGACTGGTCGTAGAAGCCGCTGTCGACCGCCACCTCGGCCCAGGCCGGCATCGGCGTGGCACGCAGCGCGCGCAGGCAGCCATGCATGCGCGCGAGCCGGCGCCAGGCGCGCGGCGAGAGGCCGACCTGCGCATGGAACAGCTGCTGCAGCCGGCGCTCGCCCAGGCCCACCGCCGCGGCCACCTCGCGCAGCGGACGCCGGCCGGCCGAGGCCGCGATCAGCTGCGCGGCCTGCAGCGCGCCCGGATGCAGGCCCAGCCTCGCCTGCGCGCGGCCGTCGGCCTCGGCGAGGCGGCGGCACAGCGCGGCATCGAGCAGCGCGACGCGCGCGGCATCGCTGGGGGCTTCGGCCATGCGTTCGAGCAGTTGCGCACCGGCGCCGCGCCAGAGTTCGTCGAGGTGCAGCACGCGACCCGCGAGCTCGCCCGCGGGCAGGCCGAGCAGCAGGGCCGCGGCACCGGGCCGCAGGGTGATCGACAGGCCTTCCATGCGCTTGCGCAGCCGCACCAGCACGGCCTCGGCCGAGGCGCCGATGGCCTCGACGGCCAGCCCCTCGGCGCCGTTGGCCGAAGGCGCGTCGCCGAGGTTGAAGACCAGCCGCGCGGCACCGTCGGGCAGCACGCGCTCGAGCACCTCCTCGCCCTCGGCGAAGCGCTCGCGGTACACGAGGATGTGGGCGACATGCGGGCGCAGCGGCGCGCTGGCGGCGAAGGAGCGCACCGTGCCGCCGGGCGCGTCCATCGGCGGCCCGAGCAGGGGGCCGTCGTCGAGGTGGAGGAAAAGGCGCTCGCTCATGCCGGGTCGGTCCGGGAAAGGACCGGCCAGCATGCCACAGGCGCGGCTCAACCCTCGGCGTGGATGCCCTTCATCAGGATCACGCCGCCCAGCCGCGCGGTGTCGGCGCGCATGCGGCGCGCCAGCGCGTCGGGCGAACCGGGCTGGGCCTGCCAGCCGGTCTTGAGCAGCGCCTCGCGCACCTCGTCCATGCTGATCACCTCGACCAGCGCGGCGTTGAGCCTGGCCAGCGCGGTCTTGTTCATGCCCGCGGGCGCGGCCAGCGCGGTCCAGATCTCGAGGTCGGCGCCGCGCACGTCGGCATCGCGGATGGTCGGCAGCTCGGGCACCAGCGGGCTGCGCTCGGGCGAGGTCACGCCGATGGCCTTGAGCTTGCCCGAACGCACGTGCGGCATCGCGAGCGCGGGCGGCAGCAGCGCGAGCTGGATCTCGCCCGCGAGCAGGCCCGCGATCACCTGCGGATTGCCGGTGTAGGGCTTGTGCTGCGCGGTGATGGCCGAGCGGCTCTTGAGCAGTTCCATGCCCAGGTGGCCCACCGTGCCCACGCCCGGCGTGCCGTACTTGCCGCCGCTGCCGAGGTTGCGCACCCACAGCAGGTGGTCGGCCGCGGTCTTGCCGGTGGCATTGCCCGACACGGCCAGCACCAGCGGCGCGGTGCCGACCATGCCGACCGGCGCGAAGTCCTTCTCGGGATCGAAGGGGAGCTTGGGATTGAGCAGCTTCGCGATCGTGAGGTTGCCGTTGATCAGCGCGCCGATGGTGTGGTCGTCGGTGGCCTTGGCGACCTGGTCGGCCACGATGTTGCCGCTCTCGCCGGGCTTGTTCTCGACCAGCACCGGCTGGCGCAGCAGCTTCGCGAGCGGCTCGGCGATGGCGCGCGCCAGCAGGTCGGGCGAGGCGCCGGTCGGGAAGCCGACCAGCAGTTTCACGGGCTTGGTGGGCCAGGCGGCTTCGCCGGCGCGTGGCTTGTCCTGGGCCCAGGCACCCTGGGGAAGAAGGGAGGCGGCCAGCGCTGCGGCGCCGCCCTCGAGCAGGCGGCGTTTGGTGATCGTCACGGGAGGAACTCCGGATGTAAGCGGCGGAGCAACAATTGTAAACAGATAGTTACATGAATGCTGCGGCGCAGCGCGAAATCACGGTTCCCTGGCGACCAGCCTGCGTTGCGTGGGAAACAGCGACCAGCCCCAGCGCTGCTGCGCGAAGCCCCACAGCCCCTGCTTGAAGAACAGCGTGGCCACGCTCGCGAGCAGCCCGAGTCCCAGCAGGTACCAGGTGCCGTAGTCGCTGAGGAACTTGTTGAGCGCCCAGAAGACGAGCGCGCCCACCAGCGGCCCTTCGATGCGGCCGATGCCGCCGATCACCACCATGAAGATCGCGAACGCACTCCAGTTGACGCTGAAGGCCGCGTCGGGGCTGATGCGCAGGTTGCCGACGAAGTACAGCGCGCCCGCGAGCCCCGCGCCGAAGGCCGCGACGCCGTACACCGCGAGCTTCATGCGCGCCACCGGCACGCCCTGCGACTCGGCCGCCACCTCGTTGTCGCGGATCGCCAGCAGCGCGAGACCGCGCTTGCTGCGCAGGAACAGGTAGACCAGCGCCACCGCCGCCACCACGCAGCCCAGCGCCATCCAGTAGGTGACGCTCTCGCGCGTGGCCTTGTCGATGCCGCGCAGCGCCGTCAGCGTGGTGCCCGAGCCGCCGCCCACCGCCGACACGTTGGCGAAGCTCAGGCGGAACACCTCGGCGATGACCCAGGTGCCGATCGCGAAGTAGCCGCCCGAGAGCCGGAACGCGATGAAGGAGACCGGAATCGCGACCAGCCCCGCGGCCAGCGCGCCGAGCGGGATCGCGACGAAGGGGTTGAGCCCCGCGAAGTTGCCGAGCACCAGCATCGCGTAGCCGCCGAAGCCGAAGAAGGCCTGCTGCCCGATGCTGACCATGCCGCCATAGCCCGCGAGCAGGTTCCACATCATCGCGAAGATGAAGTAGCAGGCGATCTCGACGAACTCGCGCATCCAGCTCGACTCGCCCCAGAAGGGCAGGCTGGCGGCGACGAGCACCAGCACGATGCCGACGACGAGGGCGCCGCGGCTCGCGGCGGTGGCGCGTTCGACCGCGACGAAGGAAGGGGTGGCGGGGGGCGTCATCGGCGTCATCCGCGTGTCTTGGGAAACAGGCCCTGCGGCCGGAACACGAGCACCGCGAGGAACACGATGTGCCCGAACCAGATGCCCCAGCCCGGATCGAGGCGGAAGCCGACCTGCTGCGCGATGCCGAGGATCATGGCGCCGGCCAGCGTGCCCCAGAACGAGCCCATGCCGCCGATGATCACGGCCTCGAAGGCGAACAGCAGCAGCAGCGGGCCGTCCGAGGGCGACACCGTGGTGCGCATGCCCTGCAGCGCGCCCGCCACCGCGATCAGCACGAAGGCGATGGCGGTCGCGAAGGCATGGACCTTCTTCGCATCGAGGCCCATGAGCTCGGCGATCTCGCGGTCGTCCGACACGGCGCGGAACGACCGGCCCAGCGCCGTGTGCGCGAACAGCCATTGCAGCGCGCCGGTGGCGGCAAGCGCCACGGCCAGCACGATCAGCGGCAGCACGCCGAGCGACAGCGATTCGCCGAGCGCCAGGCCGCGCGTGCCGAGGCCACCGGTCTCGATGGCGCGCGGATCGGCCGAGAACAGCTCGAGCAGCAGGTTCTGGATCACGATCGACAGGCCGAAGGTGACGACCAGCGACGGCAGCGGGTCCTTGCCCAGCGTGCCATTGAGCACCCAGCGCTGCAGCGCGTAGCCGAAGCCGAAGGCCACGGGCAGCACCGCGAGCGCGACCAGCCACGGCGCCGCGGCGCCGGCCAGCGACACGCCCGCGATCACCGCGAAGGCGCCGAGGATGATGAAGTCGCCCTGCGCCGTGTTCGTGAGCCGCATGACGCCGAACATCAGCGACTGGCCGAGCGCGAACAGCGTGTAGAGGCCGCCGAGCAGCACGCCCTGGAGCAGGGTTTCAAGCATGGACCGCCTCGATGCCGAAATAGGCCTGTGCGATCCGCTCACGCGTGAGATCGGCCGACAGGCCCTCGAGCGACACCCGGCCTTCCTGGAAGCAGTAGACGCGCCGCGAGACCTGGCGCGCCATCGTCACGTCCTGCTCGACGATCACCACCGTCATGCCCTCGGCCGTGATGCCGGGCATGGCCGCGTAGATCTCGCGGATGACGACCGGCGCGAGGCCCAGCGAGAGTTCGTCGCACAGCAGCACGTCGGGATTGCTCATGAGCGCGCGGCCCAGCGCCACCATCTGCTGCTGGCCGCCCGAGAGCGAGGTGCCGGGCTGGCGGCGCTTCTCGGCCAGGATGGGGAACAGCGCATAGAGCCGCTGCAGGTTCCACGGGCCCGGGCGCCCCGCGGTGGCGCCCATCAGCAGGTTCTCTTCCACGCTGAGGCTGGGAAACAGCCGGCGGCCCTCGGGCACCAGCGCGAGGCCGCGCCGCACGATCTCGCCGGGCGGCAGGCCGCCGATGGGCTCGCCCCTGAAACGGATCGCCTCGCGCGGCGCGCGCACCAGGCCCGTGAGGCTCTTGAGGAAGGTCGACTTGCCCGCGCCGTTGGCGCCGATGATCGCGACGAGCTCGCCGGCGGCGAGCGCGAAGTCGATGCCGAACAGGGCCTGGGCGTCGCCGTAGAAGGCCTGCAGGCCGTGGGTGCTGAGCAATGCCGCGCTCATGCTTCCATCCCCATGTACACGCGCCGCACCTCCGGATCGTTCATCACCGCGCGAGGTTCGCCCTCGGCCAGCTTCTGCCCGAAGTTGATGACGAACAGCCGGTCGGCCAGCGACAGCAGCGCGTGCACCACGTGCTCGATCCAGATCATGGTCACGCCGCGCGCCTTGATGCGCCGCAGCTCGCCCACCAGCACCGCGGCCTCGGGCTCGGTGAGCCCGCCCGCGATCTCGTCGAGCAGCAGCAGCCGCGGCTTCGTCGCGAGTGCGCGCGCGAGTTCGAGTCGCTTGCGGTCGAGCAGCCGCAGCCCGCCGGCCGGCGCGTTCGCCTGCGCCATCAGCCCGGTCTGCGCCAGCACCTCGTGCGCCGTGCGCCAGGCCTCGCGCTCGGTCTGCTGCCCGCCGAAGCAGGCCGCGGTCACGAGGTTCTCGAACACGCTCATGTTCCCGAAGGGCTGCGGCACCTGGTAGCTGCGGCCGATGCCGGCGCGGCAGCGCTGGTGCGGACGCAGCCGCGTCACGTCGCGGCCGTCGTAGTCGACCCGGCCCGCGTCGGCACGCACGTCGCCCGAGATCAGGTTGAACAGCGTGGTCTTGCCCGCCCCATTGGGGCCGAGGATGCCCAGCGTCTCGCCCTCGGCCACCGCGAGCGTGATGCCGTCGGTGACCTTGAGCGCGCCGTAGGACTTGCTCACGCCATGCAATGCCAGCAGCGCCATGGCGGTCAGAGCGCGCGCAGCTTGCCGCCGGTGGGAATGCCCGGCGCGGCCTCGTTGTTCACGAGGGTGAGTTCCACCTTGTACTTCGTGCCCTTGCCCCACTGGCCGAGCACCAGCGGTGTCTTGCTGACGTTCCTGAACGGCCCCTGGCCGCCCCACTTGACCGGGCCGACCACCGACTGGATCGAGGTCGCGGCCACGGCATCGCGCACGTCGGCGGCCTTGAGCGACTTCGCGCGACCCAGCGCGTTGGCCGCCACCTCGAACAGCGCATGCGCGAAGCCGATCGGCTGCGTCCACTGCTTCTTCGTGCCGGCCTCGTAGGCCTCGGCCAGCGCCTTCGCGCTCTGCTTCGTGAGGCTCGACGCGAAGGGATGCGAGGGGCTCCACCAGACCTCGGTCGAGAGGCCGTCGCCGAGTTCGCCCAGCGCCTCGATCGCGCCCGGGAACAGCAGCGCCTTGCCGAGCGTGATCACCTTCGGTTTGAAGCCCTGCTGCCGCGCCTGCGTGAGGAAGGTCTTGGCATCGGGCGGAATCACCACGCCGGTCACGATCTCCACGCCCTCCTTCTTGAAGGCCGCGATCTGCGCGCTGAAGTCCTGCGTGCCGTTCTGGAAGCGGCCCGGGTCGGTGAGCGTGAAGCCCATCTGCGCGAGCGGCTTCGGAAAGCCCAGCTCCTTGTCGCCCCAGGCGTTGCCGTCGCCGTCGTTCGGGAACAGCCCGCCCACCTTCTTGTTGGTGGCCAGCGTCTTCCAGCCGCTGGTGAAGTTGGCGATGACGTCCTCGAGGCCCCAGAACAGGTGGTAGGTCCAGTCGAAGCCCTTGGCCGGATCGCCCTTGCGGCCGAAGAACCAGGGCTGCCACGGCACCACGCTCGAGATGCAGGGCACCTCGTTGAGCTCGCAGGCATCGCTGACCGGGTTCGCGGTCTCGGGCGTGCCGGCCGTGAGCACCAGCGCCACCTTGTCCTTGAGGATCAGGTCGTTGGCGACCTCGCCCGCGCGGTTCGGGTTCGACTGGCTGTCCTTGAGCACGATCTGCACCGCGTACTTGCGGCCGCCGATGGCGATGCCGTCCTTGAAGGCGGCCTTCATCTGGTCGATGACCCACTTGTCGGCCTCGCCGAAGGGCGCGAGCGGACCGGTCTGCGGCGACACGTAGCCGATCTTGAGCGTATCGGCCGCGAACGCCAGCGGTGTCGCGCCCGCGGCGACGAGGGCCGCGGTGGCCTGGGTGAATTGCCTGCGATTGAATGTCATGCCTGTCTCCTGTTCTTGTGTCTGCGGATGCCGCTCTGCCGAAACTCAGCGCGCGAAATGCGGCGGTATCCGCGCGTCGACGTTGACCCACACGCTCTTGACCTGCGTGTACTCGCGCATCGCGTCGAAGCCCATCTCGCGGCCGTAGCCGCTCTGGCCCACGCCGCCGAAGGGCGAGCCGGGGTTCACGCGCTTGTAGCTGTTGATCCAGACCATGCCGGCGTGCAGCTCGCGCGCCACCTTGTGGGCGCGCTGCAGGTCCTTCGTCCACAGGCCGGAGCCCAGGCCGTAGTCGGTGCCGTTGGCGATGCGCATCGCCTCCTCGTCGTCCTTGAAGGTCAGCACGGTGACGAAGGGACCGAAGACCTCTTCCTGCGCGACGCGGTCGCGGTACGACTTCGCGCGCATCACGGTGGGCTCGACATAGCAGCCCTTCGCGAGATCGCCGCCCGGCGACCGGCCGCCCGCGAGCAGCTCGCCGCCCTCGCCTTGTGCCACTTCTACGTAACTCAGCACGCGCTCGCGGTGCTGGGCGCTGGTCAACGGGCCCATCTCGGTGGTCTCGTCGAGCGGATTGCCGAGGCGGATCGACTTGGCGAGCGGAACGAACTGCGCGAGGAATTCGTCGGCGATCCGCTCGTGCAGCATCAGCCGCGAACCCGCGATGCAGGCCTGGCCCTGGTTGTGGAAGATGGCCCAGGCGCTGCCGTTGACGGCGGCCTGCAGGTTCGCGTCCTCGAACACGATGTTGGGCCCCTTGCCGCCGAGCTCGAGCTGCACCTTCTTGAGGTTGCCCGCGCTGGCCTGCACGATGCGCCGGCCCGTCGCCGTGCTGCCGGTGAAGGCGATCTTCGCGATCTCGGGATGCTCGGCGATGTACTGGCCCGCCACGCTGCCCAGGCCCGGCAGCATGTTGACCACGCCGGGCGGCAGGCCCGCCTCGGCCATCAGCTCGGCGATGCGCAGCGAACTCAGCGGCGTGATCTCGGCCGGCTTCATCACGATGCAGTTGCCGGCCGCGAGCGCGGGCGCCATCTTCCAGCTCGTGAACATCAGCGGGAAGTTCCACGGCACCACCTGGCCGACGATGCCCACGGGCTCGCGCAGCGTGTAGTTGAGGAAGCCCTCCTCCACCGGGATGGTCTCGCCCTGGAACTTGTCGGCCATGCCGCCGAAGTAGCGGAAGCACGCGGCGGTGCGCGGCACGTCGAGCCGGCGCGAATCGCGGATCGGGTGGCCGGTGTCCAGCGATTCGAGGCGCGCGAGTTCCTCGGCGTTGGCCTCGATCAGGTCGGCGAGCCTGAGCAGGATGCGGCCGCGGTCGGCGGCGGCCATGCGGCTCCACGCCGGGAACGCGCGCTTCGCGGCGGCGACGGCCTTGTCGACGTCGGCCTTGCCCGCGAGCGCGACATCGACGATCGGCGTGTTGTCGTGCGGGTTCAGGGTGGCGAGGGTCTCGCCCGATTCGGCGTCGACGAAGCGGCCGTCGATGAAGAGCTGGTGGCGGATGGAAGCAATGGGCATGAGCATTCCTCTCCCTCCCCCTTTGGGGGAGGGTTGGGGTGGGGGCTTCTTCGAAGAGGGCGCGGGCTCGTAGAGCCCCACCCCGGCCCTCCCCCAGCGGGGGAGGGAGACAGGCAGGTCAGAACTGCACGGGAATCTCTGGCGACTCGCCCTTCTGGATCTCGTACACCAGGCTCGGCGAGCCGTTCTCCCACACCAGCAGCATCGAGCGCTTGGGGCTGAAGCCCTGGTGGCGGCAGTAGGCGGGCATGGCGGCCATGTCGCCGGCCTTCATGATCACGCGCGCCATCGGCTTGCCGGTGTTCTTGTCGCCGCAGTCCCAGTGGATCTCGTCGGTCATCTGGAAGAACCACTCGACGCGGTCGTTGCCGTGGATGATCGGCAGGATGTGCTCCTCGGTCGTCGGGCACATGTAGCTGTGCTTCACCACCGAGGTGAAGCTCGGGTTCCAGGTCACCTGCGAGCGGCTCAGGAAGCCGAAGAGATTGAAGGCATGCACCTCGTTCTCGAAGCCGGGCTCGGGATGCAGCTCGGGCTGGTCCTGCGGCACGTCGGCGAAGGCGCGGTTGACCGGCGCGCCGCGCTCGTCGCTGCGCAGGTCGAGGTCGCCCTGGAGGCCCACGCAGCGCGTGGCGAGCTCGCGTGCCCGCGTGATCTTGGCCGTGTTGTTGCCGTTCTTGCGGCCGTAGGGCGAGCCGGTCTCCTGCGGCGCGGCGAAGGGATCGAAGCTCGCGTTGGTCCAGTCGTCGAGCATGGCCTCGAAGGTGGCGCGGATCTGGGCGCTCGGGAAGTTCTCGAGCAGGTCGATGCCCGCGTCCTTCATGGTGCCGTTGAAGCTGCCGGCATAGAGGTCGACCGAGTCGTAGTGGTTGACGGTGCCGAACACGCTGTCGAAGTTGACCCAGCCGTAGAAGAAACCCCAGGCCACGTCGCGCATCAATGCGCGCAGGTAGTTGCCCGCATCCATGGTGTGGCTCATCGGGCGGCCGTCGCGGGTCTGCCAGCCGATGTGGACGAAATACTCGTCGCGGCGGAAGCGGAAGCTGCCGAGCGAGAAGTCCTTGTAGCCGAGCGTGGCGTCGGGTTGCGAGGCGATGACTCGGGCGAGTTCTGCGGGTGCGTTCATGGCGTGTGCTCCTCGTTCATTCAGTGCGACTGGCAGATCTCGGCCCACTTCTCGACCGACAGCTCGCCCTTGCAGGTCTGCAGCACGATCACGCCGGGGCGTGCGCTGCGGAACTGGTAGGCGGTGTTCTTCGGCAGCAGGCCCTGGTGGCCGCGCGAGAGCTTCATCCAACCCATCTTCTTGCCGCGCGGCTCGCCCTCGACCTGCACGGCGCCGTTCTTCTCGGGGTCGGCCACCTTCTGGGCCGCGTCGAGCCGCACCAGGTGCACCTCGACCTCGCCGTCCATCACCAGCGCGAACTCGTCGTGCGCGCAGGTGAACCAGGGCGAGTGGCCCTCGGCACGCAGGGTCTCGAGCACGTAGATCTGGTTCTGGCCGAACACCACCTTCTCGTAGGGCCGGCTGTTGTTCGCGATCTCGAAGCAATTGGAGAAGGCGTAGTGGCGCACGTCGTCGGCGATCGGCTCGACGTGGCCTTTCTCGTAGTGGGCGAGCGAACCGAAGCGGGTGCGGTAGGCGGGCCCTTCGTGGACTTGGTGGGTCTGGGCGGTCTGGGTCATGGCGGTCTCCTTGGTTCTGGCTTGGACCGAACTCTAGGAAACAACCGGGGGGGCCGGTAGGGACCAGATTGGAAGAGGATTATTCGCAGACTCCGAATAATCGCTGGGGTTTACCCGGGAACGCGCGCCCTCACTCGATCAGTTCGGCCGGGATCATTCCGCGCTCGATCAGCGTGGCGTCCCAGGGCGGCACGCGCGTGAAGCGGGTCGCGATGTGCTCGATGAACAGCCGCAGCTTGAGCGCGTTGCGCGAGGTGCCCGCGTAGACCGCGCTCAGCGAGAACGACGAGAGCTGGTGCTCGGGCAGCACCACGCGCAGCTCGCCACGCGCGATCGCGTCGCCCGCCACCAGCGTGGGCAGGCAGACGATGCCCGCGTGCTCGAGCGCGTACTCGCGCAGCAGGTGCACGCTGTTGGTCAACAGCGCGGCCGCGAGGTAGATGGTGGTCTGCTCGCCCTGGTGGTGGAAGGTCCAGCGGTCGCGCGTGGGGTAGCCCGAGTACAGGCCCAGCTTGTGGCGATGCAGCTCGCGCGGGGTCGCGGGCGTGCCGTGGCGCTCGAGATACTCGGGCGTGGCGCACAGCAGCCGGCGCACCGGGAACAGCGGGCGCGACACCAGTTCCTCGGAGGCGGCCGGAAAGATCTGCAGCGCGCAATCGACGCCGGCCTTGACCGGATCGACCACCGCGTCGCTCACGATCAGCTCGAGGTGGATGTCGGGATAAGTGGTGTGGAACTCGCGCAGCAGCGAGGCGAAGCGTCCGAGCACCATGCCCGTGAGCGCATGCACGCGCAGCACGCCCGAGGGAGTGCCGCGCGCATCGCGCATCTGGTCGACGATGTCGTTGGCGCGGCCCACGAGCTCCACGCAGTCGCGCAGGAAGGCCTGGCCCACGTCGCTGAGCCGCACCACGCGCGTGCTGCGGTGGAACAGCGGGGCGCCGAGGAACTCCTCGAGCTGCTTGACGCGCGTGGTGACCACCGAGTTCGCCACCCGGAGCTGACGCGCCGCCTCCGCAAAACTCTGCGTCTGCGCGACGCGCACGAAGGCTTCGATGCTCTGGAGGCGGTCCATGGCGGGACTGTACTGTGCGGGCCCCGCGGCCGTACCCCGGGGCGACGCGGGGGTGCGCGCGGGGCCGCACTTATGATCGCCGCCACCTCGCGCGGGCCTCACGGGCCGCGCGGGCTCATACGGGAGAACACAACGACATGGCAACGGACTCCACCGCGCCCACCCTCGCCTCGCGCACCGCCGCCGAGGAACCCACGCTGCGCCGCGCGCTCGGCACGCGCCACCTGACGATGATCGCCATCGGCGGCTCGATCGGCACCGGCCTGTTCGTGGCCTCGGGCGCCACCGTGTCGCAGGCCGGCCCGGGCGGCGCGCTCGCGGCCTACCTGCTGATCGGCGCGATGGTCTATTTCCTCATGACCAGCCTCGGCGAGCTCGCGGCCTGCATGCCGGTGTCGGGCTCGTTCGCGACCTATGGCGCGCTCTACGTCGACGAGGGCTTCGGCTTCGCGCTCGGCTGGAACTATTGGTACAACTGGGCCGTGACCATCGCGGTCGAGCTCGCGGCCGCGCAGCTGGTGATGCAGTACTGGTTCCCGGGCACGCCGGCCATGCTGTGGAGCGCCCTGTTCCTCGGGCTGATGTTCCTGCTCAACGCGATCTCGGTGCGCGGCTTCGGCGAGGCCGAGTTCTGGTTCGCGCTGGTCAAGGTGGTGACGGTGATCGCCTTCGTGGTGGTCGGCGTGTTGATGATCTTCGGCATCCTGCGCGGCGACCGGCCCGCGGGCTTCGGCAACCTCACGCTCGGCGACGCGCCCTTCGTGGGCGGTCTGCCCGCGATGATCGGCGTGGCGATGATCGCGGGCTTCTCGTTCCAGGGCACCGAGCTGATCGGCGTGGCGGCCGGCGAATCGGCCAACCCCGCGAAGAACATCCCGCGCGCCGTGCGCCAGGTGTTCTGGCGCATCCTGCTGTTCTACGTGCTGGCGATCGGCGTGATCGGCGTGCTGATTCCCTACACCGACCCGAACCTGATCAAGACCGACCTCCACGCCATCGGCGTGAGCCCGTTCACGCTGGTGTTCCGCCACGCCGGGCTGGCCTTCGCAGCCAGCGTGATGAACGCGGTGATCCTCACGGCCGTGCTGTCGGCCGGCAACTCGGGCATGTATGCCTCGACCCGGATGCTGTTCAACCTCGCGAAGGACGGCCGCGCGCCGCGCTGCTTCGCGCGGCTCACGCGCGCGGGCGTGCCGCTCAACGCGCTGCTCGCGACCACCGCGGTCGGCGCGCTGTGCTTTTTGACCTCGCTGTCGGAGAGCCAGGGCGTGTACCTGTGGCTACTGAACCTCTCGGGCATGACCGGCTTCGTGGCCTGGCTCGGCATCGCGGTGAGCCACTACCGCTTCCGCAAGGGAATGATGACTCAGGGGCTGGACCTGTCGCTGCTGCCCTACCGCTCGCCCTTCTTCCCCTACGGGCCGCTGTTCGCCTTCGGCCTGTGCCTGGTGGTCACGCTGGGCCAGAACTACGCCGCCTTCACGGGCGGGCGCATCGACTGGATCGGCGTCTTCTCGACCTACATCGGGCTGGTGCTGTTCGTGGCGGTCTGGTGGGGCTACCGGCTGGCGCGCGGCAGCCGCTTCGTGGCCTACCGGGACATGCACTTTCCGGCGATGCTGCGGCCGGCGCCAGGGCATGGGCTGGCGCCGGCAGACAGCGGGCAGGAACGCGGCGCGGCGTGAAAGACTCGGCCCCACGGTTTCCGGTGGTCGATGCCACGGGGAATGAAACGGCGTTGCAGGCACGCCGCAGCGGCGCCCTCGGTGTGTCTGAAGGTTAACCGCCCCACTTACAATCCCGGGCGCATCCCCTTTCCTCTCCCTCACGAGGCCTCGCCGCCATGCCCAAGAGCTCCCTGCGCACTCCTTTCAGCCTGACGCCCGTCGTGCGCGCCCTGTTCCTGGCCGCCGCGGTCGGCGCCACGGCCCTGCCCGCGCTGGCGGCGCCCGAGCACGAGGAAGTCGACCGCCTGATGCAGGCCGGCAAGCTCGAGGAAGCCTCGACCAAAGCCGACGCCTTCCTGAAGGACAAGCCGCGCGACCCGCAGATGCGCTTTCTCAAGGGCGTGATCCAGCTCGACACCGGCAAGCGCGCCGAGGCGATCGCCGCCTTCACCCAGCTCACGCAGGACGCCCCCGAGCTGCCCGAGCCCTACAACAACCTCGCGGTCATCTACGCGAGCCAGAACCAGTTCGACAAGGCGCGCAACGCCCTCGAGAGCGCGATCCGCACCAATCCGAGCTATGCCACCGCCCAGGAAAACCTCGGCGATCTCTATGCGCGGCTCGCGAGCCAGGCCTACAGCAAGGCGCTGCAGCTCGACCAGAACAACACCGCGGTCGCGCCCAAGCTGGCGGTGATCCGCACGCTGTTCGTACCGGCCGTGCCCGGCGCCAAGCCGACCGTGCTGGCGGCGGCGCCCGAGGCACCGCGCCCGGCACCGGCGGCCCCGGCTCCCGCCCCGGTCGCGAAGGCGCCCGCCCCTGCTCCGGCGCCCGTCGCGGCCCCCGTGCCGGCGCCGGCGCCCGCACCGGTGGCCAAGGCCCCGGCGCCCGCACCGGCACCGGCTCCGGCCGTGGTCGCCAAGGCTCCCGAGGCTTCGCCGCCGGCCGCCGCACCGGCCGCGCCCGCCGCTTCGTCGAGTGCCAATGCGGAGGTCGAATCGGCCGTGCGCGGCTGGGCGGCCGCCTGGGCCGGCCAGGACATGGACCGCTACCTCGCCGCCTACGGCAGCGACTTCACGCCCGGCGGCGGCCAGAGCCGCAAGAACTGGGAAGAGGAACGCCGCGCGCGCATCGTCGGCAAGTCCAGCATCAGCGTGAACCTCGAGAACCTCGTGATCCAGGTCAACGGCCAGTCGGCCACCGCCAAGTTCCGCCAGGTCTACCGTGCCGACAACCTCAACATCTCCAGCCGCAAGACGCTGGAACTGCAACGCTCCGGCGGTCAGTGGCACATTCGCAAGGAAAGCGTCGGCGGCTAGTGGCAGACATCGTCCGGCGGGGCCGGCCTCAGATCCCAGAACTCCGGCGCGGCGGGAGCCTCCTTGCCGCGCTGATGGCCGCGTCGGCCCTCGTGCTCGCCATGCCTGCCGGCGCCGCCGGCAGCACGGGCAAGACCGCGCATGCCAAGACGGCCGGCGCCAAGTCGGGCAAGAGCGCGGCCGGCAGCAGCCGCTCGGCGCAGAAGGAAAAGGCCGGCGCCAAGGAAGCGCGCGGCACCCGCGAATCGCGCAGCGTGCGCGAAGCCCGGGAGGCACGCGAAGCCCGTGACGCCAAGGGCGGCAAGGCCCAGGCCCGCCTGAAGAAGGGGGCCGTGGCGACCGCGGCCGCCGCGGCGGCCGGCACCGCCGCCGTTTCTTCCGAAGCCCGCAGCGCGCGCAAGACGCCGCCCGCGGGCGCGATCCAGGAAGCCGGCAACGCCGAGGCGCGGCTGATCGCGATCTACGAACTCTTCGGCCGCGGCCAGCCGCGGCCCGCACTCGCCAAGGCGCGCGAACTGGTGCGCGACTACCCGAATTTCCAGCTCGCGCAGCTCGTGTACGGCGACCTGCTCGCCTCGCAGGTGCCGGCCGTGCACAGCCTCTCGGACGCCGCCAGCGTGGCGCGCCTGAAGGGCAATCCGGCCATGGCCGAGCTGCAGGAAGAATCGCGCCGCCGCCTGCAGGCGCTGCGCGAACGGCCGCCGCCGAACACCGTGCCCTCGCAGTTCCTCGAGCTGTCCACGCGCAGCCGCTATGCGATCGCCATCGATGCCTCGCGCTCGCGCCTGTACCTGCTCGAGAACGGCGACAAGGGCCTGAAGCTCGTGGCCGACTACTACATCTCGGTCGGCAAGTCGGGCATCGACAAGGCGATCGAGGGCGATGCGCGCACCCCGCTGGGCGTGTACTTCATCACCAGCAGCCTCGACCCGAAGTCGCTCAAGGACTTCTATGGCGCCGGCGCGCTGCCGATCAACTACCCGAACGCCTACGACCAGCGCCGCGGCAAGACCGGCGGCGGCATCTGGCTGCACGGCACGCCCTCGCAGCAGTACGCGCGCGCGCCGCTGGCCAGCGACGGCTGCGTGGTCATGGCCAATCCCGACCTGCGCCAGCTGCTGCGCAAGGTGCAGATCGGCGCCACGCCGGTCGTCACCGCGCGCAGCCTGCAATGGATTTCCCAGCCCCAGGCCGAAAAGGACGCCCAATCCTTTACCAGCGCGATCAATGCCTGGAAAGACGCCCGGACCCAGGGAAATGAAGCGCAATTGAAAAAATTCTATTTGCCGGATTTTCAGCGCCAAGCCAAAAAATCGGCCGACGGAATTTCAATTGTCCGCGATGAAATGGAATACGCCCAGGGCCGGCGTATTCAGTTAAAGGATGTTTCCTACCTCCATTGGCGCGACAGCGACGACACCATGGTCGCCACTTTCGGCGAGGTGTTCGAGGGGGAACGCAGCGGTCGGATGCGCCGCCAGTACTGGCTGCGCCAAGGCGGCGAGTGGAAGCTCTTCCACGAGGAAATCCTGGGCTGATCCCCCTTCGCAGGCAGGGTTGAGGCCCTGAACCTGTGATTTTTTGCGCACGGTCCAACCCTTTCTGGACTGTTACATCTGACCGTTTTCGGGTCGTGTCACGTAACACGTAACACGCATGTACCCGTAACGCATCCCTCTCGCGCACCCCTGTTCCGTAACACTCCCTCCCGTCTTCATGGGATGTCGGTGCACGCCTACAGAGGGAAAAATCGTTTCCGAACTGTTACTCAGCGTCTCTGACCGACCGGTCAACCGATGTCCGTGGGAGTTGGCAGCCATCGTGCTAGCAATCCTTGACTAGCACAGCGGAACTCCCTTCCATCGGGTTTGCCTTGTTGATACACAGAGTTACGCCGGATAACATTCGCACCGCCAGCCCTTGTTAACGACTTTTTCTGAAAGGTTAATCATGCTCAACGCTATTACTCGTTTTATTCGTGATGAAGAAGGCGCGACCGCCATTGAATATGGCCTGATCGCCGGCCTAGTCGCAATTGGAATTACAGTTGCCCTGACGGCACTGGGCACGGATTTGACGGATCTTTTCACGAGGATTTCGGACAAACTTAAGGCAGCCGTTTAAACCGCGTAGCGCTCGGGAACGATCCAAACAATGACATTGATGTCAGCCTGTTTGTTTTGGCTCCTTCTCATCGCCACCTATGACTTCCGACAACGCCGCGTCCCCAATTGGCTGGTGCTCGCAGGTGCCGCGATGGCACTTGCAGCGCTTGCCTGGGGAACGGGGCCGCGTGGAAATGACTGGGCTGGCGCGTTGCTTGGTGCAGGAGTCGGCTTCGGGGCCCTCCTCCTCTTTTACGCTTTGGGGCTGATGGGAGCAGGCGACGTGAAATTTGCTGGCGCTCTCGGACTGTGGGTAGGGGCATGGGCACTGCTCCCCATTTGGGTCATCGGCAGTCTTCTCGCAGGTCTGCATGCGGCTCTTTGGCTCGCTCTTCAACGATGGCCAGTTTCCTCGCGGTTTTCGCTCATGCTTTTCGGGCCACCGTCGTCCGTGGACAGTCGCTCATCGCCGACCCGGACGCGCTTCATTCCCTACGCGGCCTATCTCGCACTGGCAGCCGCAGCGTGGATGGTTTGGGGGCGACAAAGCGGGTGATCGCTTTGCCACCACAAGTTGTTCATCGATAGCTCCCCGATTGCTCTCCCCTTGAAACGCCGCCCATGATCAACGTCACCAAAATCATCGCCGCCATCCTCGTGCTGCTCGCCCTTGCGCTTGGAGGCTACGCCTGGGTCCTCAGCCGCAAGGCGCCACCACCGCCGCCACCCGCAACTGCAAGTGCGGGTACGACACCAGCAAAGTCTGCGCAGACTCAGACTTACCCCGTGGTCGTTGCAACAAGAGCGCTGCCAGCAGGTCAGGCCATCCCGGCGGACGCGCTGCGCGTGGAGCAACTGACGATCAATCCGGCAGGAGCCTTTAAGGAAACGGCTCCCCTCGCTGGGCGGGTCCCGGTGATCGATCTCGGTGAGGGCTCGCCTCTGCTCGCAGGTCAGTTGGTTTCTGGCCTCGCCTTGCGTGTCGCTGAGGGCGAGCGCGCCGTCGCAGTGAAGGCCGATGAGGTCATGGGCGTGGGCAACAAAGTCCAACCCGGGGATTTCGTCGACGTCTTCTTGATGCTCAAGTCCGACAACAAGGACATCGATCGCAGCCAGGCGCGCCTATTGCTGTCGCGCAAACGAGTGCTGGCCTTCGGCAGCGCCTCGGTCGACGGCTTGCAATCCAAGATCGACAAGAACTCGGGTGCGCAGGCACAGCAGCGCACCGAAGCCGCCCGAACTGCCGTGCTCGCGGTGCCAGTGGACGACGTCAACCGCCTCACCCTGGCAGAGAACAGCGGCCGCCTGCTGCTGGCTCTGCGCAATCCAACCGATATGTCGGAGCCGGACCCCAAGCTGTTTGCTGAACTGCCCACCGCTTTACATCCCGCTCCGACGAAACCCGGCGAACCGCGTAGGCCGCCGCTCGAAGGGCTGGACCGTGCACAGGCCGGCGTGACGGCCGCCGATTTCGTGACGGGCGGCAAGCCAGGCATCGCGCGTACGCCTCCTGTAGCGATGCGACGGACCGCGACAAGCGACACCGGCGGTAGCCGGGTCGGCCTCCAAGTCGAAGTCATCCGCGGCGACCGGAGCGAAACCATTCGTTATTGAACAGCGCCACGCTATGCATGTCTCGCAGGAAAAAAACACCATGACGCACCCTCCTCGCGCGAAAACCAACACTCCGGTCCACGCGCTGCGTCCGACACTCGTGGCGTTGTGCCTATTGGCACCGAGCGCTTGGCCCGTCCCATCCTCGGCGGCCGACACTCAGGCAGTCACCTCTCGTGCACCAATGCAACTGCAGGTCGATGCCGGCACACAGAAAGAGTTGTTGATCCCCAAAGGCATCGAACGCATGGCCATTGCCGACGAGGCCGTGGCCGGTGTCGCACTGACCCGCCAATCACCGAATTCAGTGGCCGCGCGCTTGATCGTGACTGGCAAGGCGGCTGGGCGGACCACACTGATGATCTGGGAAAAGGGGCAGTCGTCCGCGACGGTCTATGCACTCGAAGTGCGCCGTCGTGGTTCCACACTCACTGGTTCGCTCGACAGCATGACAGCACACCAAGACGCACGCGACACCGCCATGGCAGCCAGCGGTGAAAAGTCGGTACTGGTCGATCGCTCTGTCGTGAACGTGCGCAGCAACACGGTGCAGGTCGAGGTCAAGGTCGTTGAGTTCAATCGCAGCGTGCTCAAGCAGGCTGGCCTCAACATATTCAGCACGCGCGCCAACTCCAACGGGTTCAGCTTCGGATCCTTCACGCCATCGTCGTTAAAGTCCGCGACGTTCGGAAGCGACGGTTCGATCGCAATCGAAAACAACAATCCACTAGCACAAGCCTTTAGCCTGCTCTTCAACTTCGGGAAGGCCGGCATCGGCTTGAATGTCGGCTTCCTCGAAGGTAACGGCATGGCGCGCGTACTCGCCGAGCCCACGCTGGTGGCACTGTCCGGCCAGAGCGCGAGCTTTCTGGCTGGCGGCGAACTGCCGGTTCCTGTGCCACAGGGCCTTGGCACCACCAGCATCGAGTACAAGCCCTTCGGCATCGGCTTGACACTCACACCCACCGTGCTATCGAATGAGCGCATTGTGCTCAAGGTCGCGCCGGAGGCCAGCGATCTCGACTACACCAACGCGGTGAGCCTCAACGGCGTGGCAGTCCCTGCGATCAGCACCCGCCGCGCCGACACCACCGTGGAACTCGGAGACGGCGAGAGCTTCATCATCGGAGGCTTGGTGAGCCGCACCACGACTTCGAACGCCGACAAGGTGCCACTGCTCGGCGACATCCCCGTACTCGGCACCTTCTTCAAGCAGAACAAGTACCAGATGAACGAGAAGGAACTGGTGATCCTCGTGACGCCGCATCTCGTGAAGCCGATCGCCCGCGACACCGACCTCGCGCCCTATCTGCCCGGCGGTGCGGAGCAACGCGACGGCCCTGTGTGGCGCGCACACCTGCTGGGGCCGGCCTCGGGTACGACGGTACCGGGCTTCTCCCGTTGAGTGAAACCGGCTGCGCACGACCTGTGGCCGACGCCATGAACGCTCCTCGCGATCACCTTCCCGAGACTGGCGCAGAGACGTATCTCTTCGCCTCGGCCAATGGCAGCCACATCACGTGGCTGACAGACGCGCTCGGCGAGCTAGGCACAGTGGTGGTTCTACCGCCCGATGCCAAGTCGATCGATGAACGCATCGCCTTGCTCAGCCCCTCCGCGGTCTTCCTCGATTTCTCCGGGGATCAAGCGCAGGCGGCTGCCGCTTTGAATCAGCGCCTGAAACGCGACTGGTCGGCGCTGGCAGTTCTGGCAACCGGCATCTCGGTTGAACCCGCTTCCATGCTGGCTGCGCTACGCGCCGGTGTGGACGACTTCGTCGACATGGCAGCGCCGCCTTCCGATGCGATCCATACATTGCATAAGCTGCTGGACCGGCGCAGCAGCATGCAGGTCGGAACGCGTGGATGCACTCTCGCGCTTCTAGGCGCGCGCGCCGGGATCGGCGTGACTACGCTCGCGACCAGCCTGTCGCTGTTGCTCAACGACCAACTGACTCAGCCTCAGGCGCCGGCCTCTGGACAGCCGCAGGCCCGCAATGCGCGCCATGGTGTCGCACTGCTCGACCTTGGCCTGCCGGCGCGCGATGGCCTTTTGTACCTCGACACACAGAGCGGCTTCAGCTTCGTAGATGGGGTGCGCAATCTGCGTCGTCTCGATCAGACGCTACTGCACACCGCGCTCGCGCATCACAGCAGTGGCTTGGCTGTATTGCCGCTGCCTGCGAGTCTCGCGCAAGTGCGCGAGATCTCTCATGCCGACTCGGTCGCGCTGATCAAGCGGCTCGGCGACTTCTTCGATTTCCAGATCGCCGACCTCGGCGGTTTCTCGACCATCGACTTCGTGGCGCAGACCGCGAAGGAAGCGCAGCGCTGCTGGGTTGTCTGCGACCAGAGCATCGGCGCCATCGTCTCCACCGCGAACATGCTCAAGGAACTGCGCACGCGCGGCCTCGAGACCGACCAGATGTCGCTGGTGGTCAACAAGTTCGACAGCCACGTGGGCCTCGCGGCCAAGGACATCGCCGAGCGGCTCGAACTACCACTGCGCCACGTGCTGCCCGCGCGCAGCACGCAACTGCTGGCGGCCTCGAGCCGCGGCGAGATGCTGGTGCGCACCGCGCGCAGCGACCCGTACTCGCAAGCCATCGCGGGCCTCGCACGCGGCCTGCATCAGGAATACACCTCTGGCTCCAGCCAGCAGCCGGCGAAGGACCCACGCTGGACGGCGTTGATGTCGAAAGTCACCGGCTTCCGCAAGAGCCCTACCCAAGGTTGAACAGCCCATGTCCACCGATATCGAATTCGCCGACGACGACCAGGCGTTCATCACCTCCCAGCAGTTCCAGGACATCAAGAGCTGGACGCACGATCACCTGCTCAGCCGCATCGAGGAGCTGGGCGCGGAGTTCGGCCGCTGGTCGCGCGCCTCGATCCAACAGTTCGTCGAGCTCGAGGTCGACAGCTTCGTGCGGCTGCGCCGCGTGCCGATCAACGACCGCGAGATGCAGCTCATCTCGGATGCGCTCACCAAGGAACTCGCGGGCTTCGGTCCGCTGGAAGACCTGCTCAACGACCCTGCGGTCGAAGACATTCTGATCAACGGCTATCAGAACGTCTACGTCTCGCGCCACGGCATGCTGGAGCGCGAAACGCTGCGCTTCGCCGATTCCGAGCACGTGATGCGCATCGTGCGCCGCATCCTGGCACCGCTGGGACGCCGGCTCGACGAAGCCAATCCGATGGTCGACGCGCGCCTGCCCGATGGCGGCCGCATCAACGTGATCATCGAGCCGCTCGCGATCGACGGCCTGTCGGTCTCGATCCGCAAGTTCCGCAAGGAGCCGCTCACGCCGGCCGACCTGGTCAAGCTCGGCACCTTCGACGCCGGCATGGCGCAACTGCTCGAGATCGCGGTGCGCGCGCGCTGCAACGTGCTCGTGAGCGGCGGCACCAGCTCGGGCAAGACGTCTCTGCTCAATGCGCTGGCCAGCTTCATTCCGGCGCGCGAACGCGTGATCACCATCGAAGACACGGCCGAACTCTCGCTGAGCACCAGCCACGTGGTGCGGCTCGAGAGCCGTCCCGGCGGCTTCGACGGCCAGGGCGTGGTGTCGATCCGCGACCTGCTGCGCAACAGCCTGCGCATGCGGCCCGACCGCATCATCGTGGGCGAAGTGCGCGGTGCCGAAGTGATCGAGATGCTGCAGGCGATGAACACCGGCCACGAAGGCTCGATGGGCACGATCCACGCGAGCTCGCCGCGCGAATGCCTCTATCGCCTTGAAATGCTCTCTGGTTTCGCAGGTTACCAAGGCAGCGAAGTAAGCCTGCGCCGGCAAATCGCGAGCGCAATTGATTTCATCGTGCAGATTGGCCGGATGTCGAACGGCAAGCGCCGCATCATCTCATTGAGCGAGGTGACTGGCGTGAACGATAACGTGGTCGCAATGCAGGAGCTATACCGTTACGAGCCGGTGGTGACCCCAGACGGTGAAGAGCGTGACCGCTGGGTATCGCTCGGCATCGCACCGCACTCGCCAAAAATCGCGCGCTTCCGGCAGTCGTTCGCACGCGCTCAGCAGGGAGACCATCGTGCGTGAGATCGTGCTGCTCGGCATCGCCGTGGTAGCGCTACTCCTGGCTGCGTGCGGGCTGCTCATGTGGCAGTGGGCAAAGAAGCGCCAGACACAAGATGCAGTGGGACGTCATCTCGAACAGCAGATTCTGGCCGGAACGAGCGCAGCACCACCGCCTTTTCTGGCAGGGCCATCCATTCGCGCAGTCAATCCGACTGCCGATTCCGGCCTAACCACTGATCCGTGGCTGGAGACCGATGCCACAGCCGCTACACGCCCCAGTCCCTGGTTGGAACGGGCAATCCCCGACTGGTTGGAGGGGATGATCGATGGTCGCACGTTTATTCTCGGCATCGCCTCCATCGTCGTGCTGTCCGTGATCGCGAGCCTTTTCGGCGGCTGGCTCGCGGCACTCGGCGTGTTGCTACTGCTCTCACTGTTCGGAACTTTCGCCATCTGGCTTCGACTGCAAAAGATGCGACGCAGGCTGATCGGTCAACTGCCCAGCTACATCGACGGAATGGTGCGCCTTATCACCATTGGCAATTCGACACAGGCAGCCTTCCAACTGGCGATCGCCAGCACGCAAGAGCCGTTGCGTGGGCATCTGGAACGATCGGCCGCCATGGTTCGCGCAGGCGTGGATCTCGACAAGGCCCTCCACCAGACAGCCGCTCATGTGCGCGTTGAGGAGATGTTCCTGCTGGCGTCGATCCTCGGGCTCGGAGTGCGCTACGGCGGGCGCGCCGACTTGCTACTCGAGCGCGTAAGTAATTTCATGCGCGATCGTGAACAGGCAGAACAAGAACTACTCGCCTTGTCCACGGAAACGCGACTGTCAGCATGGATCCTTGGACTGCTGCCTCTGGGTGTGGGAGCCCTCATCATCGCCACCAATCCAGGTTACTTTGCCGGGATGTGGAACGACGGCACGGGGCGCATGTTCGTCTTTACTGGAGCCGGCCTCCAGGTGCTGGGGGGCGTGCTGCTGTACAGGCTCGCGAGGCTCGCATGACACTGACGCCTGACACCATCACGACCATCAGCCTTGCGCTGCTTGCGGTAGCCCTTCTTATCGGGGCAGGAGCACTGGTCGCAGTAGAACGCCGGCGGGCACGTAGCGGGCAAGCCATTGGTAAAGCCATCGAACAAGGCACCCTGGTACTGCCCACAGCCTCGATCGACCCGTCCACTGACCTCGGTCAGCCATACAAGTCGGAGGTCGATCTTCCTTTTCACTGGCTGAATTCGCGGCTTGGCCGCGCTTTGGTCGCCGACGAAGACCGGAACCTCATTGACCAGTGCGGGTTTCCGTCGCAGCGCACGCAATTGATTTTTCTGGTGACGCGCATCTTGTTGGCATTGCTGCTGCCCGCATTGGCTTTCATTTTCTGGAGCGCAGGGCATAGAACGAACATCGTCTTCCTTGTACTTGCCACTCTTTTCATCCTCGGCTTCATGGGACCCAAATGGCTGCTTAGCCGTATCGCAGCTGATCGCCGGGAGCGCGTTGCCAGGGAACTACCGCTCTTTGTCGATTTACTGAAGCTGCTGCAAGGCGTTGGAATGAGCTTGGACCAAAGCCTTCAGGTCATGGCTTCCGACTTCTCGCATGTGCTTCACGTGCTCGGGCATGAACTGAGCTTGGCGAATCGACAGTATTCGCAGGGTCGTACTCGCGAGCATTCCTTGCATCGCTTGGCAACACTGCATCAGAACGAAAACCTGCGCGGCCTTGTCACGCTTCTGGTGCAAGTGGACCGCCATGGGGGGGCCGTGCAGGAGCCGTTGCGCGTATTCAGCGACCGCCTTCGCGAGCACCGACGCTCGGAGATGAAGGAGCGCATCGGAAAGATCACGGTCAAGATGACTGCTGTCATGGTCACCACCCTTTTACCCGCGCTGATGATCGTGACTGCCGGGCCTGGCGTCATCGCTGTCTTCCGCGCGCTTGGGAGCATTGCCAGATGAAATCGATCAAGGCTCTCCCTCTGCACTGGTTCACTGCGTACCGCGTCGCGTCCCTCTTGATCGCCACGGTACTGCTCCTGGCAATCACCGGTTGCGCTGCAACCAAGGACCGCTACGCCGCCAGCGAAGATGCCCAGCAGCGGCAAGCCTTCGAAACGACCACCGAAGCGAAGGCCGCCACCAACATCGATACCCAGACCACCTACATCAAGGTCGTCGATCAGATGCAGCAGCAGGGTCTATGGTTCGCTTCGCTCGCGCACATCGATGCGCTGGAGCAGCGCTGGGGCATCACGCCCGACTCGACGCGCTTGCGCGCCGATGCGTTGCGCCAGACCGGGCAGGGTGAGTTGGCCGAAGCCACCTACAAACGCTTGCTGGGTACTCCGATAGAGGGTGCAGGCTATAGAGGCCTGGGCTTGCTGGCAGGGGCACGCGGCGACTATGCGGAAGCCTCCCGGTTGCTCAGGCAGGCTCAGCGCCGAACGCCGACCGATCCATTGTTGCTGAGTGACCTGGGCTATGCCGTTCTTCGGGCGGGGCAGGTCGAAGAAGCGCGGTTGCCGCTGATGCAGGCTTTACAGCTACAGCCCGACAACAAGCAGGCCCAAGCCAATGTAGCGCTCTATCTCGAAGTAACTAACCAGCGCGAACAGGCCACGGCTCTGATGGACGCCAACCGCATGCCGGAGGCTACACGCACTGCCGTGCGCGAAGCGGCGCGGCAGATGCGAGTGGTTGGGAATTCAACTGCGGCCATAGCCGTAGCACCGGCTATTACACCAAATGGTGCGCCATCGGTCGCCAGCGAGGACGCGGCTCTGCCGCTGGCACTCAAGCCCTCCCGCTGGTTCGGAATGGGCGGCGTGCGCACGGCCAGTCAATTGAACCCGCCGGCTGCAGCCGGAGATGCACCTCTTTCATCGAATCCGACTTCACGAGGCACACCATGACCAACAACAAGTCCGTCAACCGAGTGTTCGCCCTGTCCGCCAGCGCATTGGCCACAACGCTTCTGCTCCTAGCGACACCAGCTTGCGCACAGTCCGCCTCGGCGAACCCTGGACAGGACGGCACTGCCATCAATAGCGCACTTGCGACAAACGAAGCCGCGCAGTCGAGCCGCGGCCCCGTCATGCCGCCAGCAAAGGATGACCAGGGAATAGCTTCGGAAAAAGAAGAGTTCTACGAGCCTGCACTCCAGGTGGGAGACGCAACCTTGAATCTGCTGGCTTGGCAGAGCAGCGGTCAGATTTCGTCTGCTACGCCACGCTCCATCGCAGGCAGTGTGGCCAGTCGGAGTTACGAGCGCTATCTCAAGAGCTTCGAGTATCCGATCCCCGAACGCCTCGGATCGACTGTGAAAGGCCCTGCGAGTGGAAGTGGATCGACGGGTAGTAGTGCTCGATAGAACGACAACACGACGCACTACCTGATTGCTTATGAGAGCACGTCGCAACAAGACGGTTACCACACAGGCTCAACGAGGAGCCTATGTGGTTGAGTTCGCACTTGTTTTCCTGATCTTCTTTTCCTTGATCTATGCGTTCGTCTCGTTGGGTATTTTTCTCACACTGCGTTTCGGCTTGCAGAACGCGGCGGAAGACGGAGCCCGATCCGCATTGAGATATCAAGTCTCTCTTGCAAAACGCGAAGAAGAAGCAGAGAAAGTGGCAACAAGCCGCTCCAACGGATGGGCACCCGTTCAGCCTGTGGCCGTTGCGAAAATTTGTCAATTGGAAGGCGCAGACTGCGGGCAGGCTTGTGGACCGGATTGGACTCAACGTTGCCAAGTTGTGGTGACAGTCACGTTGACAGGCATGAGAGGAATTCTTCCTCCTCTGGTAAATCTTGCACTCCCCGATCAAGTAGTCGGGCGCGCAAGTATGTTGCTCGACGGGAGGGCCCTATGAGCACCACACGGCATAGTCGGCGAGCGTCCGGTCCAAGGGCTGCACTGCAGCGAGGGGTTGCTGCCATCGAGTTTGCCCTCGTCTTTTCCATTCTCTTCTGCGCGATATATGGGATCGCAACCTTCGGGGCCGTCCTCTACATCCAGCAAGTAGTCTCGCGTGCAGCAGAGGATGGTGCACGTGCCATCGCCTATTCTTTTGCGAGCTCAAAGTTTCAGGATGCCGATCGCGCTCAGATCAAAGCCACCGTCGTATCGTCTCTTTCTTCCGCACTCATTGTTCCCAATTCGGAAATCGATCCACGCCAATGGGTCACCGATCACGTTGACATCGATCCAAGGGTGGTGGAAGCGGGTCTCGAGAAGACAGGGGTAGTGACGGTCGTCTACCGTTACAGCGAAAACCGGTTGCTGCCATCGATCCCATTTTTCGACATCAGCCTTTGGATGCCAGACAAGCTGACGGGACAAGCTACCGTGGCGCTCTAGTCAAGGATTCCAGCATGAAGTTCAATAGCACAGCCCGCCGCTATGTGCGTCGAAGTCGGCCATCTGCGGGCATGGGTCAACAGAATGGCTCCATTCTGGTCAACACGGCCATCGCCTTGAGCCTTGCCGTCATCCTCTTGATGGGCACAGAACTGGGCTACTTGTTCTACATGAAGCGCGAGTTTCAGAAGGCGGTGGACCTTGCCGCGCTCGCTGGAGCCCAGTATCTACCAGTACAGACGCCATCCGATTGCGCTGCCGAAACCGCGGCAGCACAAAGAAATGCGCAGTCCAACCTTTCAGGCGTCACGCTTTCGACGGTTGAGTGCGGCCTGTGGAGCACCGCGACCCCAACGGTCATCACTCCCACAGGTGGCCCACCCAATGCCGTTCGCGTCACGATCAATGCCGCACCGTCTTTTTCGATTTTCAGCTCTTTTGCTGGAAACAGAACGATCAGTGTAGAAGCAATTGCCGTTCGAGATGAACCGATGGCAGTTTTTTCGGTGGGATCCAATCTCATCAATACGAATCCTGAAGGAGCATTGATTGGAATTTTGCGCTTGATCGGAGTCGATCCCAATATCGACCTTGTGACCTACCGCGGCCTCGTCGGCGCGAAAATTACGCCATCAGGACTTCTTCATGCACTTGGCATCGACGTCCCCGCAGACCTCGGTGTCGGCGAGTTGAACGCACTGCTGGCAGCACGTCAGGTATCGATCAGCAATATCGTCAACGTCATCATCACGCTAGCCGGTCAACAGGGTGTTATCGACGCGAGCGTCTTGCTTGGACCCATCGAGGCATTGGGTATCGATGTCGATGAGCTTTCCATACAGCTTGGGACGTCCAGCGATGCGAGCAATACACCGAGAGGACTGTTCGCAAATATCCAGGCTCCGACCGCATCGTCCGCCCTAGGGGTGGATCTCGACGCACTTTCTCTTCTGACCACGGCCATTGGCGTTGGCACGAAGAAACATGCCCTTACCCTCGATCTTGGACTCGGCGGTATCACGGCATTAACTGGCGTTTCTGCAGAAGCCAAGCTGCGGGTCATTGAGCCTCCTTCGATCGGGATTGGCGGCATCGGCACAACAGCCTACAACTCTCAAGTCCGGCTCTACGTGAATGTCAACACCACGTCTGGGGGACTTGTGTCAGGGCTTCTCAACTTGCTCGGAACCAAAATCAATCTCCCAATCATGATCGATGTGACCAATGCGTACGGAAAACTTCAGTCGATGGATTGCGGCACCACGCCAAATACTGCGGACATCGGGGTCACATCGACGATTCTCAATGCCTGCATTGGAAATCCAGTGGCAGGGAACTCAAATCCGACCCCGGCGCAATTCGAAGCGACTGTTTTTTCGAAATCTCAAATTTGCGAGACAGGGCTGCAGCCCATGAATCTCGTACAAATCCTGGGAATTCCACTATTGTCGGGAAAAGCCTATGTCCCCGCGTTGACACAGACGGACTCCGTGACGGTCCCGGTCGGCGGCTATGTCGACACACCACCCAACGACCTTGCCATCGGCGATACCGTGGCAACGCTCGTCAGCCAGCTTCTGAACCTTGTCCTTGCTCAAGGTAACAGTGATGTTGCCGTCACACCGCTTCCCGCTTCCGTGGCCACTACTGTGGCCAACGACTATTTGACGCGTGCGGGCACGCTCTCGAATGGGAAATACAAAGTAGATACGGTCTACAACCTTTTAAAAAGCGATGACCTCACGTGGGATCGCCCATGCCTTCTCGGCCTAGGCACTTGCAAAATGCCCGACAAATGGAAGCAGGAGATCACTCCATTCCTCGGACTTATTGCAGGCTGCTCTGGAAACGCCGCAAGCTATAACACTTGCGTCAAGACGAACTTGGTCAACGAGTTACAAACCACGCAGGGTGGAGGACTACTGGGCACGTTGCTGGGAGCGGTCGGCAATCTTTTAGGAAACCTGTTGGGACAACCCAATAGCACAGCTCCGGGTGAACCCAAGCCAAGCCTTCTTGCAGGCATTCTCGCCCCGGTGATCGAGTTGCTGCGCCCTCTCTTGAATCAGGTTGGAAAACTGATTTCCAAGACCGTCCTCTCTGACATCGCCGGGTTCGAGATCGGTCGCTCGCGGGTTGAATTGCAGTCTCTGAGCTGCAAAAACACAAAACTGGTTCACTGACAGCATGTCGACCATTCATTGCCTCGTTCTCTCACGTTAATGTCCTCCCCCCAAAACTTCGACGAACTCGACCTCTTTGTCTGGGAAGGAAAGGCCGACATCCTCGACCGCATCGCCCGCTGCATGGCGAGCTTCGATGTCGAGGTGATCCGGGCCGACGGCATGCCCCCGCCTTCGCAGGACCGCACGGCGGCGATGCGGCCGTCGGTGGCGATCATCAGCGTCACGGTCATCGATGGCGGCGGGCTGCCGCAGGCGACCGAGCTGCTGCAGGGCATGCCGGTGATCTGGGTCGCGGCGGCCTCGCGCGAGCGCGACTCGCGCACCTATCCGCCCGAATACCTGCACGTGCTGCCCTACGACTTCACCTGCGCCGAACTGCGCACGATGGTCGCGAAGCTGGTGCGGCAACTGCGCGCGCGCGACGTGGCGCCGCAGCCGCTCGACGAGCTGGTGGCGCACTCCGAAGCGATGAAGTCGCTGCTGGCCGAGGTCAATGCCTTCGCCGATTGCGACCACAGCGTGCTGGTGCGCGGCGAGACCGGGGTGGGCAAGGAACGCATCGCGCAGCAGCTGCACCTGGGCCACCAGAACTACAGCAAGGGCGCGTTCGTGGCGGTGAACTGCGGCGCGATTCCCGACGGGCTGTTCGAGTCGCTGTTCTTCGGCCACGCCAAGGGCTCGTTCACGGGCGCGGTGCATGCGCACCGCGGCTACTTCGAACAGGCCACGGGCGGCACGCTGTTCCTCGACGAGATCGGCGACCTGCCGAAGTACCAGCAGGTGAAGCTGCTGCGCGTGCTCGAGGACGGCGCGGTCACGCGGCTCGGCGCGACCTCGCCGATCCGGGTCGACTTCCGGCTGGTGGCGGCGACCAACCGCAACTTGCGCGAGATGGTGGCCAGCGGCGAATTCCGCGCCGACCTGTTCTACCGCCTCGCGGTGATCGAGCTGCACGTGCCCAGCCTCGAGGAGCGCGGCGAGATCGACAAGATCGCGATCTTCAAGGCGCTCTTGGCCAACGTGCTGGGCGACCAGCTCGAGGTGCTCGGCGAAACGCCGCACTGGCTCAGCGACGCGGTGGCCGAGACCTACTTCCCCGGCAACGTGCGCCAGCTGCGCAACCTCGCGGAACGCGTGGGCGTGATCGCGCGACAGCTGCACAGCTGGGACCAGCACCTGATCCAGCGCGCGATCGCGCTGACCCGCGGTACGCCCGCGGCCACCGGGCCGGGCGGCGGCATGGGCCTGGGCGCGAACGCGGTGGGCACCAGCAGCGCCTTCGATGCCGCCGGCGGCGATCAGCGCAAGGGCTGGAACGGCAGCGAACGCAACCGCATCATCGCGGCGCTCGAGATCAACGACTGGAAGCGCCAGGACACGGCGCAGCACCTGGGCATCAGCCGCAAGGTGCTGTGGGAGAAGATGCGCAAGTACCAGATCCTCGACGGCGAACCAGGCATTCCGGAAGACGCCTGAGCGGCAACGCGGCCGCGCGCTGACGCGCCGGCCGCCCGCCTTTCCCGCTTCGTCAGTTGGTGGTGGTCGGCAGGCGCTCGGCGCGCCGCAGGGTCACGGGCTGCGCATTCTGCGAGCGGTCCACCGATGCCTCGGTCGCGCAGGTCGAATTGCTCGCCAGGCACGGGCCGCTCAGCAGGCCGTCCTCGGTCAGCACGGTGCGGCTCGGCGCGCCGAAGACGCGGTCGACCCATTCGTTGCTGCCCTCGGCATCGATGCGCAGCTCGCCGGTGGTGCGCGCCAGGCGCAGCTCGTTGACGCGCAGGTCGAACACGGCATCGACGTAGTCGAACAGCAGGTTGTAGTACTCGAGCTGGGCATCGAGCACCTGCGGCAGGGTGTCGCGGCCGAACTCCAGCAGGCGGCGGCGGCCGCGGAAGGCCTGGCCCGATGTGCTCACGGCCTCCATCAGCTGGCGCTCGCGCTCGCGGCCCGACACGGTGCGCGACCACGAGGCACTGGTGAGCTCGAACAGGTTGAGCTTCACGCCCTCGAGCTTGGCTTCCTGGTTCTCGACCTCGGCCATGGCGGTGCGCACGCGCAGCTGCCGGTCGAAGCCGCTGCCGAAATTCCAGCTCAGCTCGAGCGCGGTGCGCGTGGGATCCTGCGGCGACACGCCGCGCGGGTCCTTGCTCTTCACGATCACGGCATCGACGGTGGGCCAGATGCTGGCCTCCTGCTGCTCGACCAGCGCCTTGGCCTTGTTGATGCGGCCCTGGGCCTCGGCGATCTCGGTGCTGCGCTCCTCGGCGCGGCGCAGTGCCTCGGCCTGCGAATCGATGCGCCACTGCGGCGGCGCGGCCAGCACCGGCAGGTTGCGCGTGATGGGCGTGAACTTGAAGTAGCTGCGGAACTTGGCGATGGCCTCGTCGCGCTGGGCCTCGAAGTCGGCCTCGCGCGCGGCCACGCTGGCGCGGCGCGCGCTGGCCATGTTGAGGTCGTTCTCGCCGGTGGCGCCGAGCGCGACGCGGCGTGCCTCGGCCTTCGAGAGCTCGGCCACGATCTCGGTGGAGCGGTGCGCGATCTCCTTCTTGAGGTCGAAGCGCTGCACCTGCAGGTAGGCGGTCAGGGCATCGAGCACCACCTTCTGCGAGGTGGTGGTGACGGCCTGGCCGTCGGCCTCGTTGCCGGCCTCGGCGGCACGGATCGAGGCGCTGATCGCGCCGCCGTCGAGCAGGCTCATGCGCGCCTCGGCGGTGATCACGTTGTAGCTCTGGGTCTGCGCGTTGGCGGCGCCGCTGTTGTAGTTGCCCGAGGAGGTGCCGACCTTGAAGCGCGGATAGCGCGCCTTCTTGGCCTGGTCGATCTGGAAGCCGCTGGTGTTGGCGGCCGCCTGCGCGGTCTGCACCTCGGGGTATTCCTGCGACAGCACGACCAGCGCCTGCTTCACGCGCTGCACGTAGCCGGCGGTGCCGATCGAGGGCGCGCTCAGGCGCCGCGCGAGCATCAGCGAGGGCGGCGGATCCTGGGGCCCCTGCGTCTCTTGCGCCATCGCGGTGGGCGGCAGCGCGAAGCTGGCGCACAGCGCCGCGCACAGCACGCCGGTGCCCGCCGGGCGCCGGCCGTTGGTCGTGCGGCGCTTCATGGTTCGCGGAAGGCTTCGCGCCGCAGCTTGAGCACCGGACGAAGGATGTACCAGATGAAGGGATCGGTGCCGACCTTGAGGTCGACCTCGGACTCCATGCCGACGGTGATGCGGTTTTCCTTGTGGCCGACGAAGGACTTGTCGGTGCTGATCAGGAGCCGGTAGTACGGCGCGCCGTTGGCGATCGCGGGGTCGCGGTCGGCATCGGCCGCCACCAGCGTGACCTTGCCCTCGACGGCGCCGTAGCGCAGGTAGTCGTAGGCGGTGATCTTGACCGTGGACTGCTGGCCGACCTCGACGAAGCCGCGGTCGTTCGGATTGAGCCGCGCCTCGATCATGATCTCGTCCTTGTCGGGCACGACCTCGAGGATGGCCTCGCCGGGCTTCACCACCCAGCCGGGGCTGCCGCTGCGCAGGCCCTTGACGATGCCGTCCGACGGCGCCTTGACCTCGGTGCGCGAACGCTGCGTGCGCGCGCGCGCGAGGTCCTCGCTCAGGCTCGCGAACTGGCGCTCGACGGTGGCGAGCTCGTCCGAGGCGCGGCGCCGGAAGCGTCCCTCGGCCTCGGCCATCTTGGCCTGCGCCTCGGTGATCGCGGCGTTGGCCGAGATCACGCCCTGGCGCGCCACCGCGAGTTCGCTGCGCGCGGCCTCGGCCTGGCGGCGCTTCTCGAGCACCTCGACCTGGCCGACCAGCTTCTCCTTGAGCAGCTGCTCGGACACCTCGAGCTCCTTCTGCATCAGGTCGAGCCGGTCGCTCAGGCCCTTGACCTTGGCCTGCTGCTCGAGCTGCCGGCTGCGCGCGGCCTCGAGGCCGGAGATCGCGCCGGCCATCACGCCGCGCTGCTCGAGCGCGCGCGCGTCGTAGGCACCGGTCTCGCCGGCGTACACGCCTTCGTCGATGTCCTTGGCGAAGGTGTCGCGCTTGAGCGGCTGGCCGCGGCTCTCGGCCAGCAGGCGCACGCGCGTGGCCTGGGTGGCGGCATAGCGCGCGGTCAGTTCCTCGAGGTTGAGGCCGCTGCCGCCGAGGTCGATCTCGACCAGCGACTGGCCCTGCTTGACGTGGTCGCCTTCCTTCACGAGCACGGCGCTGACGATGCCGCCTTCCAGGTGCTGGATCGACTTCACGCGGTCGGAGGGAATCACGCGCCCGGGCGCGACCACGACGGTCTCCATCGGGAAGCCCAGGCCGACCACCGCGAACACGCCGATCAGGCCGCCGAGCAGCCACTGGCGCCGGCGGCCCTCGGGCGTGATCTGGGCGGCGCGCTTCTGGTCTTCGGTCTGCAGGACCTGCGGCAGATCGGCTTTCAAGATCTCGTCTCCCCTGCGGGCACTCGGTCGTCGCACTCGGTCATCGGTCGATCGGTCCAATCCATAAACAAATTCAGCGCATCATGCGATCGAGCGGGCGGCGGCTTCGCCATCCTCGCCACCGCCTTCGGGCAGCGCCACCAGCGCCTTCTTCACGCCGAACAGCTTCGGCACCATCACCGCGGCCGTGCCCTGTTCGACCGAGCCTTCGCCGGTCACGTGGTAGACATGGCTGGCGGCCGAGACGATGCGCAGCGAGTGCGTGACCACCACCACCGTGCGCACCTTGGCCACCGCCAGCAGCGTGGCCAGCAGCGCGCGCTCGCTCTGGAAGTCGAGGTCGTTGCTGGGCTCGTCGAGCACCAGCACCGAGGGCTTGCGCAGGAAGCTCATGGCCAGCGCGAGCTTGCGGCGCTCGCCCACCGACAGGCCGGTGCCGCCCTCGCCCACCATCGAGCGGTAGCCGTCGGGCAGCCGCGAGATGAAGTCGTGCGCGCCCGAAAGCTTGCAGGCCGCGACGATCTGCTCGTCGCTCTGGCCCGGCGCGGTGCGGCGCATGACGTCGATCAGCGAACCGCCGAACCAGTAGACCTCCTGCGAGAGATAGCTGATCCAGCGCGACAGCTCCTCGCGGCCGAACTGCGAGAGGTCGTACTCGCCGATGCTGACGACGCCGTGCGTGGGCGTGTACAGGCCCGAGAGCAGCTTGACCAGCGTGGACTTGCCCGCGCCGTTGCGCCCGACGATGACGTGCAGGCCGCCCGGGCCGATGTCGAGGTCGAGGTTCTCGATGACCGCCTTCTGCGCGTTCTCGGTGAAGCTGAAGCTCACGTCCTTGAGCGTGATGCGGCCCAGCGGCTGCGGCAGGGCCATGCCCACCGGCGGCTTCTCCACCGGCTCGCCGAGCACAGTCTCGAGGCGCTTGGCGGCTTCCTTGGCGGTGGCCAGCGAGCGCCAGTTCGACACCAGGCCGGCGATCGGCTGCAGCGCGCGCAGCGCGAGCATGTTGGAGGCCACGAGGCCGCCGACCGTCATCCACTGCTCCATCACCGAGATCGCGCCCACCGTGACCACGATCACCGAGAACACCGTCAGCAGCACCGTGGTGCCGTCGCGCGCGGTCTCGATCTGGCCGTTCTTGGTGAAGCTCTCGGTGAGCCAGTCGTTGTAGGTCTTCTGCCACATCTCGATGATGGGGCCGTCGTTGGCCTGCGACTTGAGCGTCTCGCGCGCATGGCAGATCTCGGCCGTCATGCGGTCGAGGCCGCGGCCGCGCTGCACTTCCTCGACACGGCCGGCGCGCACCTCGTCGGCCCACCACCAGGCGAGGAACGAGAGGATCGCGAGGAAGGCCACCACCACCGGCAGCACCGGCAGCGCGACGATGCCGATCACCACCAGCCCGAACACCGCCATCGGCAGGTCGAAGATCGATTGCGCGAGGCCGCCGGTGACGGTGCCGCGCACCGAGCCGACGTCGCGAAAGTACAGGTGCCACACCGAGGCCGGCCGCGCTTCGAGCGCGCGCAGCGGGCGGCCGAGCATGGAGCCCATCAAGGCGCCCGAGACGCCGTGGTCGATGATCGCGCCCGCGTTGCGCAGCAGGCGCGAACGGCGCGTGCGCAGCCAGAACTCGATGCACAGGAAGAACAGGATGCCGCTGACCAGCGCCGCCAGCGTCGAGACGCCGCTGCGCGAGAGCACGCGGTCGTAGACCTGCAGCAGGAAGATCGAGGGCAGCAGCCCGAACAGGCTGATCGGAATGGAGCGCCAGGCCGCGCTCTTGATCAGCGGGTAGGCATCACGAAACGCGGTGTGGAGGGCGCCCGCATAGGGACTGGCACCGGGCTCCACGGGCCGCTCGGCGACCAGTTGAGTGGGCAGGAGAAACTTGATCATGGGCGAAAGCCGATCCCGTCAGGCGATGACGCAACGGCTTCATTATCAACTGTTACCCGACTGTTACAAGGCAATATTTCACTCTAGAAAGCAGTGCAATTCGAGGCTTTGGTCAGGGGTCGGTCAGACCCTGTCGCGGCTCGATGCGAGACGATTTCGGTGGGCAGGACGACGGTGCTGCAAGCGACCGTCTTCCGAGTATTCGCGGCCTGCGCGGGTTCATCGTCTCCGGGCAAACCCCGGTCCAGCAGGATCGCGACATTGACGCACAGCAGCATGCAAACGACCCACGCGCACAGCAGTTGGGCCCAGCGGGTCCACCAGCGGCGCGCCGGGGCGGCCTCCTGCTGCGCGGGCAGATGAAGGAGTGCATCCAGTCTGGTCATGGCAGTGCTTTCAAAACCCGGGCCAGCCGGGACAGACCCACGCCCGCGGAGCTTTTCGCGAGCACCCAGTCGCCCGGCTGGAGCAGGCTGCCCAGCGCGGTCGACAAATCGGAGACGTCGACGAACCAGTGCGAACGCACCTTCGAGCTGATGCGCGCATGCAGGGCCCGCATCAGCGGTCCGCACAGCAGCACGCGGTCGGCTTGCGTGGCCAGCAGCTCGGGCTCGAGGTCGAGGTGATGGCGCTGGGCCGCCGGGCCCAGCTCCTGCATGTCGCCGAGGATCGCCACGCGGCGCGCGGGCTCGCACGGGGCCTGCGCCAGCAGCTCGAGCGCGGCGCGCATCGAGCTCGGGTTGGCGTCGTAGGTCTCGTCGATCAGCTTGAAGCTGCCGCCGCCGATGTGGATGGTGTGCAGCGCGCCGCGCCCGCCGGGCGGCTCGAACTGCGCGAAGGGTTCGACCGCCGCGGTCAATGGCAGCCGCAGCGCGGTCAGCGCGGCCAGGCCGGCGACGGCGCTCATGCCCATGTGGCGGCCGGGTGCGTTCAGGCGCAGCTGCAGCGGCTCGCCGGCCACCATCGCCTTCACCTCGCCATGGTCGAAGGAGACCAGCCGCACATCGGCCGCGCGGTGCTCGCCATAGCTCACCACCTGCAGCTGGCGCTCGGCCGCGGCTTCGGCGAACACCGGGTACTCGACCATGTCGCGGTTCAGCACCACGCTGTCGCCAGCGGTCATGCCGAGGAAGATGCGCGCGTCCTGCCGCGCGGCGGCCTCGGCCGGACCGCGGTGCTTCTGCGCCGCGGCCGAGGGGCCGGTGATCACCGCGAGCGTCGGGCGCACGAGCTGCGTCGACGCGGGCAGCTGCGACTGGCTCATGTCGAGCACCCAGTAGGCGGCGTGGCGCGGCAGGCAGGTGAGATTCCAGGCGATGCCCGACGGCAGGCTGATGCTGCCTTCGGGCTGGCCGACCTCGCCCCACACGGTGAGCGCGCTGGCCATCATGGCCGCCACGGTCGCGCCGGCGACGCCCTGCCCCACCACGGCGCAGACGCCGCCGTTGAACTCGGCGCGCGCATGGGTTCCGAGCTGCAGCACGGCCTGCGGCAGGTCGGCCACCTTGAGCACCGGCACGCGCTTGTCGAGATGCGGCTTGGGATCGACGCACAGCACGGCGGCCGCGGGCTGCAGCACGCCCTTGAGCGCGACGGCCGCGAGCGGGGCCTTGGCGTTGCGCGTCTGGTTCTCGAACACCACGCGGCCCTTGCGCAGGAAGGAGCGCTGCGCGACGCCGCTGGCGCGCCAGCCGTCCTCGGGCTTCACCACCCATTCGCCGCCGGTCACGCGCGCCATCTCGCTCGCGGTCCAGGTGCCGCCGTCGTCGCGCGGTCCGCCCTGCCCGACCGAGATGCCGCCACCGGCCACCGCGCCGGCGCCCGCGCCATGCAGCGTGCGGCGCTCCACCAGGTAGCGGTGGAAGGCCACGAAGCCCGAGACGTACTGCTCGACGTCGTCGATGCGCACGCGGAACGCGTGGTGGCGGATGAAGAACGAGCCGACGATGGTCGAGGGACGGCGGAAGTACATCGCCATCTCGGGCCAGAAGTAGCCGTTGAGCAGGTAGTGCGCGCGGTAGTCGAGCGCGCGGTAGAACTTCTCGACGTCGAGCTCGTCGAGCAGGTGCCGCATCGCGGGCATGCCCTCGAGCCGCTGCAGCATCTGCTGCGCGGCCAGCATCAGCTCGAGCAGCGTCGGGAAGGTGGTCTTGCGGTCGAGCACGAAGTCGAGGTAGCCCGCGACGTTCTGCAGCCCGAAGCGGAAGTAGCGCTCCTGCGGGCTCCAGCGCGCGAGCTCGTTGACGCAGCAGCTCAACCAGTGGTCGTGCGCCTGCCAGTGCTGGCTGGCGATGAAATGGTCGAAGGCCTTCTCCACCACGGCCAGCCACTGGGGATCGCGCGTGAGGCCGTAGAGGCGCAGCAGGCCGTAGGAGGCCTGGCCGTCGTAGTAGATGATCCGCGAGGCCTGCTTGAGCGTCAGGTCGTTCGCATGGATGACGTGGTTGAAGCGGCCCGTCGCCGGGTCCTGCAGCGAGGAGATGCCCAGCGCGAGCTTGTCGAGCAGCGGCAGCCAGCGCCGCGTGTCCATCGCTTCGCAGTACTTCACGAGCGCCAGCACGCAGGCCGCGTTGCCGCCCAGGCGGATCTCGCCGCCGGTGTCGACCAGGAACGAGATGTCGCGGCCGTCGGCGAGCTTGTAGTCGCGGATCAGGTGATGCACCAGGCGATCGAGCGCGCGCTCGATGGCCGCGCGCAGCGTCTCGTCGCGCGTGATCTCCCACGCTTCGATCATGGCGTAGAGCGCGCTCGCATGGCGCATCGCGTCGTAGGTCGGGATGCGCCGGTCGAAGCAGGGGAAGTAGCCGTAGACGAACAGGCCGTCGGCCTGCACCTGGCGCGCCAGGTACGAGGCGCCGCTGCGCACCAGGTCGAGCGTGGACTGCGGATTGAGCGCGGGCAGCTGGCGCCGGCCGGCATCGAGCCCCGTGCCCACGAGCTTGTGCACCACGCCGTCGGGCTGGCAGAACAGGCCCACGGTCGCCAGCAGGAACACCGGCTGGTCGCCCGGCAGGTCGAGCGAGAGCCGGCGGCCGAAGCGCGCATCGGCATAGAGCTCGAAGTTGCGCGGGTTCACCACCGCGTGCGCGATGGTCGAGTCGCCGCTGAGCATCGCGTTCGCATTGAGCTCCTGCTCGGTGAACGCGAGCTCGAAGTCCTTGTCGAAGGCCAGGCCGAGGCGGAAGTAGTTGCGCTTGACCGACGCCAGCTGTCCCTTGAACTGGACCCAGTCGATCGGGCTCGCGCCCTCGACCCAGTCGATGCGCAGCCAGGGCGAGACGATGCCGTGCTCGTGCACCCAGCGCTCGACCTGCTCGGCGCCTTCGCGCCAGGCGGTCTCGAGCACGGCCGCGCGGGTGTGCACCACGTGCGCCCGCTGCGTGCCGTCGCTCACCGAGAAGAACAGCGTGAAGGCCGGGTATGGCGCCGGCAGCGCCGCGCACACCGAGACGAGTCGCTCGTGGCAGGCGTGGAGCTGATCGGAAAAGGACATCATTCGGCCCCGGTCGAAAACGGGCAACCGGCCCTCTTCGTCATGCGTTGCCGCGATGACTCGGAAGACCGGGAGCTGCCATCGAAGGCATCGCAGTTCCCTGGTTCAGCGGTAGCTGAATTCGGCGCGGCGATTGAGCTGGTAGCCCTCCTCGGTGTTGGCAAGCGATGCGGGTTTTTCCATGCCCCAGCTGATGGCTTCGAGCCGTTCGGCGGGCACGCCCAGCTGCGTCAGGGCGCGCTGCACGGCTTCGGCACGGCGCTGGCCCAGCGCGAGGTTGTATTCGCGGCCACCGCGCGAGTCGGTGTGGCCTTCGAGCACGACGCGGCTCGTCGGGCGGTTGCGCAGGAAGCTGGCGTGCGCCTCGACGATGTTGCGGTACTCGGGCTTGATGTCGTATTTGTCGAAGTCGAAGTACACGATCTTCGACACGCCGGCCGGGCCGTTCTGCACCGGCGGCGGGGGCGGCGGCTCGACCTTGGCGACCGCGCTCGCCCCCTTGTTGGAGTAGTAGTAGGTCGCGTCGTCGCGGCCCTGCTTGGGCCCGGTGCCGCAGGCGACCAGGCTGGCGCCCAGTGCCGCGATGGCCAGTATCCGGAAATTCGTCTTCATACCGTTCCTTTCAGAGGACGGACCGTTGCCGGTCCGTCCTTTCTTCTGCTGCTCGTTCTCTTTTTTTCCGTCCACTGTCCGTGACCGGATCAGCCCAGCAGGCCGTGCAGGATGTTGGCGACCGGGGTCACCACATTGCCCACCGTGTGCTCGACCTGGCTGGTGATCGGGGTCACGACCTGGGTCAGGTTGGTACCCAGGGCGTGGTCCACGCCGTCCAGCACGTTGGCCACCGTCTCGACCACCGGCGCCGCGGCACCGGAGGCGCCCGCCAGGATGTCGGTCACCGGGGCCAGTGCGCCGGCGCTGGTGCCGGTCAGCGAATCGACCACCGGCGTCGCGCCACCCGTCAGGCCGCCGAGGATGTCGGTGACCGGCTGCAGGATGTTGGCCAACGGGCCGTCGCCGCCAAGCGAGCCGAGCAGGCTGCCGACGAGGCCGTCGTTGCCCAGCAGGCCGCCGACCAGGCCGTCGTTGCCGAGCAGGCCACCGACCAGACCGTCGTCGCCGAGGACGCCGCCGAGCAGGCCGCCTTCGCCGCCGCCGAGCACGCCACCCAGCAGGCCGTCGTTGCCCAGCACACCGCCGAGCAGACCGCCGTCACCGCCGAGCACGCCGCCCAACAGGCCGCCATCGCCGCCGAGCACACCGCCCAGCAAGCCGTCGTTGCCGAGGACGCCACCGAGCAGGCCGCCTTCGCCACCGCCGAGCACGCCACCCAGCAGGCCGTCGTCGCCCAGCACACCGCCGAGCAGACCACCGTCGCCACCGAGCACACCGCCCAGCAGGCCGTCGTTGCCGAGGACGCCACCGAGCAGGCCGCCTTCGCCACCGCCGAGCACGCCACCCAGCAGGCCGTCGTCGCCCAGCACACCGCCGAGCAGACCACCGTCGCCACCGAGCACGCCGCCCAGAAGGCCGTCGTCGCCGAGGACGCCGCCGAGCAGGCCGCCGTCACCGCCGAGCACGCCGCCGAGCAGGCCGCCGTCACCGCCGAGCACGCCGCCCAGAAGGCCGTCGTCACCCAGGATGCCGCCGAGCAGGC
Organism: Variovorax sp. PDC80; assembly: GCF_900115375.1. Classification (NCBI taxonomy): domain Bacteria; kingdom Pseudomonadati; phylum Pseudomonadota; class Betaproteobacteria; order Burkholderiales; family Comamonadaceae; genus Variovorax; species Variovorax sp. PDC80. Next base: position 149,348 of record NZ_FOWG01000008.1, read on the forward strand.
CGCCGTCACCACCGAGCAGACCGCCCAGCAGACCGTCGTCGCCCAGGACACCACCCAGCAGGCCGCCGTCACCGCCGAGCAAGCCGCCCAGCAGACCGTCGTCACCCAGCACGCCACCCAGGAGGCCACCGTCACCGCCGAGCAAGCCGCCCAGCAGACCGTCGTCACCCAGCACGCCACCCAGGAGGCCACCGTCGCCGCCGAGCAAACCGCCCAGCAGGCCGTCGTCACCCAGCACGCCACCCAGGAGACCACCGTCACCGCCGAGCAGACCGCCCAGCAGGCCGTCGTCGCCCAGCACGCCACCCAGGAGACCACCGTCACCGCCGAGCAAGCCGCCCAGCAGACCGTCGTCACCCAGCACGCCACCCAGGAGACCACCGTCGCCACCGAGCAGGCCGCCCAGCAGACCGTCGTCGCCCAGCACGCCACCCAGGAGACCACCGTCACCGCCGAGCAGACCGCCCAGCAAGCCGTCGTCGCCCAGTACGCCACCCAGCAGGCCACCGTCGCCACCGAGCAGACCGCCCAGCAGGCCGTCATCGCCTAGCACGCCACCCAGCAGGCCACCGTCACCGCCGAGCAAGCCGCCCAGCAGGCCGTCATCACCCAGGATGCCGCCGAGCAGACCACCGTCGCCACCGAGCAGGCCGCCCAGCAGGCCGTCGTCACCCAGGACGCCACCCAGCAGACCGCCGTCGCCACCGAGCAAGCCGCCCAGCAGACCGTCGTCGCCGAGGACACCACCCAGGAGACCGCCGTCGCCGCCGAGCAGGCCGCCCAGCAGACCGTCGTCACCCAGGACACCACCCAGCAGGCCGCCGTCGCCACCGAGCAAGCCGCCCAGCAGACCGTCGTCGCCGAGGACGCCACCCAGGAGGCCGCCGTCACCGCCGAGCAAACCGCCCAGCAGACCGTCGTCACCCAGCACGCCACCCAGGAGGCCGCCGTCGCCGCCGAGCAAACCGCCCAGCAGACCGTCGTCGCCCAGGACGCCACCCAGCAGACCACCGTCGCCACCGAGCAAACCGCCCAGCAGACCGTCGTCGCCCAGCACGCCACCCAGGAGACCACCGTCACCGCCGAGCAAGCCGCCCAGCAGACCGTCGTCGCCCAGCACGCCACCCAGCAGCCCATCGCCGCCGATCAGATTCGCCACGCCATCGGTCAGGAAGTCGACCTGCGTGCCCACCGCGCCCAGCAGTGCGTCGGTAGTACCGGCGCCCAGCAGCTGGTCGGTCAGCGGGCTCAGCAGGCCGCCCAGGCCGTCGGTGACCTGGCCCACGAGGTCGTCCACCGGATCCAGCACGTTCGGGTCGTTCGGCGTGAAGGTGTCGCCGAGCAGCGGGCCCAGCAGGCCGCTCACCGTATCGGTCAGGCTGTCGGTCAGGCCGACCACCGGGGCGAGCACGTCGCCCAGGCCGAGCTCACCGAGCAGACCGTCGTTGAGACCGTCGACCAGACCACCGACGATGCTGTCGGTCGGGTCGAGCAGTTGGGCACCCGTGCCGCCGCCACCGCCGTCGAGCAGGCCACCGAGCAGACCGCCCAGCAGGCCGTCTTCGCCGATCAGGCCACCGACCAGGCCGTCTTCGGCCAGCAGGCCGCCGACCAGGCCGTCCGGACCCAGCAGGCTCGGCACCAGGCCGTCCTCGCCGAGCAGGCCGCCGACGATGCCGTCGTCGCCCAGCAGACCGCCGAGCAGGCCGTCGTCACCGAGCACGCCACCGAGCAGGCCGTCGTCGCCGAGCAGACCGCCCAGCAGGCCATCGCCGCCGATCAGGCCACCGAGCAGACCGTCGTCGGCCAGCACGCCGCCGAGCAGGCCGTCGTCGCCGAGCAGACCACCCAGCAGACCGTCGTCGCCAAGCAGGCCACCGAGCAGGCCGTCGCCACCCAGCAGGCCGCCGAGCGGGCCGCCGGCACCGAGGATGCCGTCGTCGCCGAGCACGCCACCGAGCAGACCGTCGTCGCCGAGCAGGCCACCCAGCAGGCCGTCGTCGCCCAGCAGGCCGCCGAGCAGACCGTCTTCACCGCCGAGCAGGCCGCCCAGCGGGCCGTCGGCCAGCAGGCCACCGACCAGGCCATCGGGGCCCAGCAGGCTGTCCACGATGCCGCCTTCGCCGAGCAGACCGCCGGCGAGGCCTTCGCTGCCCAGCAGGCCGCCGAGCAGGCCGTCGTCGCCGAGCAGGCCACCGACCAGGCCGTCTTCGCCCAGCAGGCCGCCCAGGGCGCTGTCTTCACCGATCAGGCTGCCCAGCAGGCCGTCGGAACCGAGGGCCGGGCCGAGCAGGCCGCTCAGCAGGCCGCCTTCGCCGCCCACGCCGCCGAGCAGGCCGCCGTCACCCAGCAGGGTGTCGAGCAGGCTGCCGACCGCGGTGCCTTCGCCGATCAGGCCACCGACCAGACCGTCGTCGCCGAGCAGCTGGCCCACGAGGCCGTCTTCGCCGAGCGCGCTGCCTAGCAGGCTGCCTTCGCCGAGCAGGCCATCGACCACCTGGCCGATGGTGCCGTCGGTGCCCAGCAGGCCGTCGACGAGGCCGTCGATGCCCAGGCCGGTGGTCACGCCACCGAGCAGGCCATCGCTGCCCAGCACGTTCTCGAGCGCGTTGCCCAGGGCGTCGGTGACGTAGTCGACCTGGCCGTTGAGCGAGCCGATCAGCGCGTCGGTCACGCCGTTGCCCAGCAGGGCATCGACGACCGGAGCGACCGCGCCGCCCACGCCGTTGGTCAGGTTGTCCACGGCCGTGTCTACCGGATCGAACTCGTTCGGATCGTCGGGCGTGAACTCTTCGCCGACGATCGGCGAGAGCACGTCATCGAGCAGGTCGGTGACGCCATCGACCACCGGCTTCACCGGGTCGAGCGCGCCGCCCAGGCCGAGGGTGTCGTCCACGGCATCGATCACGTGGTTGACGAGGCCGTCGCCCGGATCGAGGAGGTGGTCGGCGTCTGCGTCTGCGTCTGCGTCTGCGTCTGCGTCTGCGTCGGCATCAGCGTCTGCATCGGCATCAGCGTCTGCATCGGCATCGGCATCGGCATCGGCATCGGCATCAGCATCAGCATCAGCGTCTGCATCGGCGTCAGCGTCAGCGTCTGCATCGGCGTCGGCGTCGGCGTCGGCGTCGGCGTCGGCGTCAGCATCGGCGTCAGCGTCCGCATCGGCGTCAGCGTCCGCATCGGCATCAGCGTCCGCATCGGCATCAGCGTCCGCATCGGCATCAGCGTCTGCATCCGCATCGGCATCGGCATCGGCATCGGCGTCAGCGTCGGCGTCCGCATCGGCGTCGGCGTCCGCATCGGCGTCGGCGTCCGCATCGGCGTCGGCGTCCGCATCGGCGTCGGCGTCCGCATCAGCATCAGCATCAGCATCAGCGTCGGCATCCGCGTCAGCATCCGCGTCGGCATCCGAGTCCGCGTCGGCATCAGCATCCGCGTCGGCATCGGCGTCCGCATCGCCATCGGCATCCGCGTCCGCATCGGCGTCCGCGTCGGCATCGGCGTCGGACTCACCCACGCCGCCTGGAATCTGGAAAGGAATGAAGCCGCCATCGCCACCACCACCGCCGCTCAGCGCGGCACCCAGTGCGGCAGCGCCCAGCGCGCCGAGGGCGAACTCGCCCAGGCCGATGCCGCTGCCGGCAGCGAGCTTCTTGGTGACGGCCAGCGCGGCGGCATCCGCATCGCTGTCGGGCGGCGTGACCTGCAGGTCGCCCGAGGCCACGTCGACGTTCACCTGCTCGAGGCCGCCAGGCAGCTTGGTGGAACCCACGGTGGCATCGGTGCCGCCGGTGAAGACGCCGGCCAGCGGCGCCTTGTTGCCGGCCGAGCCGGGGAACAGGACGTTGGCCTGGCCACCGTCGGGAACGATCACGCGATCGCCGGCCATCAGCGAATGGCCGCCGTCGACGGGAATCGACACGCCATCGCGCATGACGACCGTGCCCGGCGTAGCATTGGATAGCGATCCGATGCTGGCGGGCCCCGTCGCGACAGGCGCGGAGGGTGCGACCACCGGTGCCGAGCCCATGGGGGCGATCGGCGTTGCGGTGGCCTGGGCGATGACCACTGGAGCAACGCCGTTATCGGCAGTTCCCGCGGTCGAAGGGGTCGATGCTTGTGGTGCAGTCATGGCGGCCTCTGTGACAAAAGATGGAACTACAGGGGCAACTTGCGTGCCGCCTTTTCGCGGCCTTGCACCCACTGCCCATCGACCGCCGCAACTCGTTGATCTGCTTGGGTTTTTCTTTCAAATCAGTCCTTCGCGAGACGGCTTGCGAGGGCTTTCACCGAGGTCTTTTCTCGATTCGTTACGTAACGATGTAACGTGTGCGCCCCGGAACGCCGGCCCGACCCCAGGGGTTTTCGGCCGACACGCGCAAGCGCCACGGACCTGCGTTACGCGTCATCGCCGCGCACGTGCCCACGGCCTCGCGGCCTGCGTCCCCTCCGCTTCTTCTCTGCCTATCTATATATGTTCAATCCCTCCCAGGAAGACGTGCGCCGCTTCTTCTGCGACGTGTACGCCAAGCACCGCCAGGGCCTGCCGATGGAAGCACTCGAGACCATCGCCGCCGGCTGGATCGAGGCGCACCCCGAGTACCACGAGGACCTGCTCGACGCCGACGCGGCGGTGGCGCGGGTCTACGACGGATCGAACGGTCGCGAGAACCCGTTCCTGCATCTGTCGATGCACCTGTCGATCAGCGAGCAGTGCTCGATCGACCAGCCGCGCGGCATCCGCCAGGCGGTCGAGCTGCTGGCCGCGCGCCGCGGTTCGCTGCTCGATGCGCATCACGAGGCGATGGAATGCCTGGGGCAGATGATGTGGGAGAGCCAGCGCGCGGGGCGCCCACCCGACGGCGATGGTTACGTGGCCTGCGTGCAGCGCCGCGCAACGAAGGACTGAAGCCCGGCTATCCCGCCGACGCCCCGCGCCGCCGCGCCGGCAGCGAGCCCTGCGGCTTCGCGGCCTCGCGCAGCAGCCCCGCCATCGCGGTACGCAGTGCCGAGGGCTCGGCATCGCTGCGCTGCAGCAGGCCCACGGGCTCCTCGGTGCCGGCGGTGTCGATGCGCAGCCGTACCATGCGGCCGTCGGCCAGTTCGCCGCGCGCCGCGCCCAGCGGCGTGATCCACACGGCATCCGACAGCGCGACCAGAGCGCGCGCCAGCGCGACGTCGAGCGTCTGCAGCGTGTTGGCCGGCAGCGCGAGGCCGCGCGCCGACAGGAAGCTCTCGGTGTTGTGGCGCGGGATCGTGCCCTCGCCGTAGACCATCAGCGGATAGTCGAGCACGGCCTGCACCGACACCGGCCGGTGCGCGAGCGCATGGCCGGTGCGCACCGCGAACACGAGCGGCTCGGTGTGCAGCAGCTCGAAGCTCAGTCCGCCCATCAGCCGCGGGTCGCTCATGCGGCCGACCACCAGGTCGAGCTCGCCGGCGCGCAGCTCGTCGAGCAGCACCGGGTTGGCCGCGCTCTTCACCACCACCTGCACCGCGGGCCAGAGGCCGCGCAGCCGCGCCAGCGCGGCCGGCAGCAGCGCGGGCGCGACGCTGGGCAGCGCGCCGATGCGCAGCCGCTCGACGCGCCCCGCGGCCGTGGGCGCGATGGCCTCGGCGCTGGCGTCGAGCGCCTCGAGCACCTTGAGTGCATGCGCGAGCAGCTGCTCGCCGGCCGGCGTGAGCCCCTGCACGCCGCGCCGCCCGGCGCTGCTGCGCTCGACCAGCCGCGTGCCGGCGATGCCCTCGAGCTCCGACAGCGTCTTCGACACCGCGGGCTGGCTCAGCGCCAGCCGCTCGGCCGCGCGCGCCAAATGGCGCTCCTGCGCCACCGCCACCAGGCAGCGCAGGTGGCGCAGCTGCACGTTGCGCACGAAGTCCAGCCGCAGGTCGCTCGTCATCGGCCTCTTGCCCTCGTCTTCTGGATTACCAATGGTTATTGAAACGGAATCAATCTTCAATTTACATCATCGAAGCGGGATTCCAGAATTCGCCCATCCGGACCCGGTCCGTCCCACGACAGGAGACAACAGGCATGTTGACCAAAACCCAGCCCCAGCTCACCCCGCGTGACTGGGACGCCCATCCCAGCTACGTCTACCCCGGCTACAAGTCGACCGTGAAGCGCGGTCCGCAGAAGCCGCTGATCCCGCTCAAGGCCTCGCTCGGCGAGCTGCAGCAGCCGGTCTACGGCCACGAGAGCATCGGCGAGTTCGACCACGACCTCACGCGCAACGCGCGTCGCAACGGCGAGCCGCTGGGCGAACGCATGATCCTCACGGGCCAGGTGCTCGACGAGCGCCGCCGCCCGGTGGCCAACACGCTGGTCGAACTCTGGCAGGCCAACGCCTCGGGCCGCTACGTGCACAAGGTCGACCAGCACGATGCGCCGCTCGACCCCAACTTCCTCGGCGCGGGCCGCTGCCTGACCGACAGCGAGGGCCGCTACCGCTTCCTCACGATCAAGCCCGGCGCCTATCCCTGGGGCAACCATCCGAACGCCTGGCGTCCGCAGCACATCCACCTGTCGCTGTTCGGCCAGAGCTTCGCGAGCCGCCTGGTCACGCAGATGTACTTCCCGGGCGACCCGCTGCTGCAGTACGACCCGATGGTCACCGGCACGCCCGAGCGCTACCGCAACCGGCTGATCGCCGACTTCAGCCTCGACATCACCGAGGAAGGCTACGCGCTGGGCTACCAGTTCGACATGGTGCTGCGCGGCGCCGACGAAACACCGTTCGAGAACCGCTGAGCGCAGAAGGAAAGAGACACGCCATGAGCAAACTGATGAGCGCCCAGGAAGCCGACTTCGGCCAGACGCCCTCCCAGACCGTGGGCCCCTACTTCGCTTACGGCCTCACCGCCACGCAGTACGGCTACGACTTCGACCAGCCCTTCGACGCGGTGCTGGCGCTGGACGACGCCGCCGGCGAACGCATCCGCCTCGAGGGCCGGGTGATCGACGGCGACGGCAATGCCATCAACGACGCGCTGGTCGAGATCAGCCAGCCCGACGGCGAGGGCCGCTATCCGCAGACGCCGGCGCAGGCGCGCGAACTGGGCTTTCGCGCCTTCGGCCGCGTGGGCACCGGCACCGACGCGCAGAACCGCTTCGTGTTCCACACCGTGAAGCCCGGCGCCGAGTCGCCCGGCGAGGCACCGCACATCAACGTGATCGTGCTGATGCGCGGCCTGCTGCTGCATGCCTTCACGCGCGTGTACTTCAGCGACGAGGCCGAGGCCAACGCCAGGGACGCGGTGCTGCAGAGCGTGCCGGCCGAGCGCCGCCACACGCTGGTCGCGCAGCGCATCGAGCGCGGCGGCGCGGTGAGCTACCGCTTCGACATCCGCATGCAGGGGGCGGAGGAAACCGCCTTCTTCGACGTCTGAGCGCCTGAAACCGAAGCCGGCCACCGCGCCGGCTTTTTCGTACCCGGACTTCTTCTTTACAGCGCGGCAGCCGCAAGGCGGCCGCGCGCTCGCCGCTGCGCATCGCAAAACCATTCCAACACGGAGCAACGCATGTCATCCCCCTCGGCTTCGCTGGACGTCCAGTCATTCCTCGACCGGCATCCCTTCTCGGCCTTCCAGTGGCGCATCTTCGCGCTGAGCTTCCTCGTGGTGCTGCTCGACGGCTTCGACACCTCGGCCATCGGCTACATCGCGCCCTCGCTCGCGAGCGAATGGGGCGCCAGCAAGATGGCGCTCGCGCCGGTGCTCAGCGCGGCACTGTTCGGCCTCGCGGCCGGCGCGCTGCTGGCCGGGCCGCTGGCCGACCGGCTCGGCCGCAAGCGCGTGCTGGTGGGGGCGGTGCTGGTGTTCGGCCTGGGCTGCCTGGCCTCGGCCTTCTCGCAGAACATGCCGCAGCTGGTGGGGCTGCGCTTCGTCACCGGGCTCGGCCTGGGCGCGGCCATGCCCAACGCGGTGACGCTGATGAGCGAATACTGCCCGAGCCACCGACGCGCCACCATCACCAACACCATGTTCTGCGGCTTCCCGCTGGGCGCGGCGCTCGGCGGCTTCCTCGCGGCCTGGATGATCCCGCACCTGGGCTGGCGCAGCGTGCTGGTGCTCGGCGGCATCGCGCCGCTGGCGCTGGTGCTGCTGATGGCGACGCTGCTGCCCGAATCGGCGCGCTACATGGTCGCGAAGAAGTACGCCACCGAGCGCATCCGCGCCGTGCTGCGCCGCATCTCCGAGAGCGCGGCGCAGGCGCGCGCCTTCACCCTCACCGAGGCCGGCCCGGCGCCCGTGGACGGCAGCGGCGGCGGCCTCGCGCTGGTGCTCTCGCCGCGCTACCTCGTAGGCTCGGCCATGCTGTGGATCGCCTACTTCATGGGGCTGGTGATCTTCTACGCCATGATCAACTGGATGCCGATCCTGTTCCGCGAGGCCAACGTGCCGCCGCAGACCGCGACCGTGATCTCGGCGCTGTTCGCGCTCGGCGGCGTGGGCGCCATCTTCTTCGGCTGGCTGATGGACCGCTTCAACGCCAACCTGGTGATCGCCACCGGCTATGCGCTGACCGCCGTCAGCGTCTACCTGATCGGCCAGTCGCTCGGCAGCCTCGCGGCGCTGGTGCTGACGGTGCTGCTGGGCGGCACGCTGATGAACACCGCGCAGTCCTCGATGCCGGCGCTGGCCGCGGCCTTCTACCCGACGCAGGGCCGTGCCACCGGCATCGCCTGGATGCTGGGCCTGGGCCGCTTCGGCGGCATCGCGGGCTCGTTCTTGGTGGCCGAGCTGGCCAGCCGTCAGCTGGGCTTCGCCCAGATCTTCGCGGTGCTGGCGGTGCCGGCGCTGATCGCGACCGTGGCGCTGCTGGTCAAGCAGGTGGTGCACCCGCATGCGGCCGATGCCGACCGGGGCGCCGGGGCGGTGGCCGGGCACTGAACACGCCCGCCTCCCGGACAGCAAAAAGCCCGCGTCCGCGGGCTTTTGCTTTTTGCGCAAGGCCGGCGAGCCGGCTCGCCCGCTGTTACTTCTCGGCGTGGTGGATGCGCGACTCGGGCACCGTCTTGAGCTCGCCCGGCACCGAGGCGATGTAGCTCGCGAGGGTCTTGAGTTCGGCGTTGCTGAACTTCTTCGGCTCGACCTGGCCGGCCATCACGGCGTTCGAGCGGCCGAGGTGGATGTTGTTCTTCACGCGGTAGGACTTCAGCGCCACGAACAGGTAGTCGGCATGCTGGCCGGCCAGCTTGGGCACAGTGCCGTCGTTCGGGGTGTTGAAGTTGGCGCCGTGGCACTTGGTGCAGCTGTTGTCCTCGCCGTTCTTCTTGATCAGCGCCTGGATGTTCTCGGGCATGGCCTTGGCCAGCGCGGCCGGGGGCGCGTCGCCTTCCTTCACGCCGAGCTGGCTGTAGTAGGCGGCGAGGTCGGCGATGTCCTGCTCGGTGAGCGTGTCGGCGATCGCGCGCATGGTCGGGTGCTTGCGGTCGCCGCCCTTGTAGGCGGTGAGCGCCGCCGTGATGTACGTGGCGCTCTGGCCCGCGATCATCGGCACCTTGTGGATTTCAGGAAAGCTGGCCTGGTAGCCGATGATGCCGTGGCAACCCACGCACATCTGGACCTTCTTGGCGCCGTCCTGGGGCTTGCCCGTGACTTGCTGGGCTTGTACCGACACCGTCCCGCAAGCGACAGCAAGGGCAAACATCGTGGTCAACAACTTGTTCATTTTGCGCGCACAATCTCGTGGAGATACCGTTTTTCGAACCAACTTTCGATTATATGCAAGGCTCCCGCGGGCGCCTGTGCGGGCCGACCCGAAGGACGCACGTTGCCGATCGAGTGTGTTCTTTTCTCCACCACAGCCTCCCGTTCACGCATGAAATTCAAGGGCTCAGACAACTACGTCGCGACACAGGACCTGATGCTCGCGGTCAATGCCGCCATCACCCTCAAGCGCCCGCTGCTCGTCAAGGGCGAACCGGGCACCGGCAAGACCATGCTGGCCGAGGAAGTGGCCCAGGCGCTGAACCTGCCGCTGCTGCAGTGGCACATCAAGTCGACCACCAAGGCACAGCAGGGCCTCTACGAGTATGACGCGGTGAGCCGCCTGCGCGACTCGCAGCTCAAGGACCTGGATGGCGGCGAGCGCGTGCGCGACATCCACAACTACATCGTCAAGGGCGTGCTGTGGCAGGCCTTCACGGCCGAGCAGCCGGTGGCGCTGCTGATCGACGAGATCGACAAGGCCGACATCGAATTCCCGAACGACCTGCTGCGCGAACTCGACCGCATGGAGTTCTACTGCTACGAGACGCGCGAGCTGATCCGGGCCAAGCATCGTCCGCTGGTCTTCATCACCTCGAACAACGAGAAGGAGCTGCCCGACGCCTTCCTGCGCCGCTGCTTCTTCCACTACATCAAGTTCCCCGATGCCGAGACCATGCGCAGCATCGTCGACGTGCACTTCCCCGGCCTCAAGCAGGAACTGCTGGCCGCGGCCATGAAGACCTTCTACGACGTGCGCAACCTGCCCGGCCTGAAGAAGAAGCCCTCGACCTCCGAGCTGCTCGACTGGCTCAAGCTGCTGGTGGCCGAGGACATCCCGCTCGAGGCGCTGCAGAGCAAGGAAGACAAGGTCGCCGTGCCGCCGCTGGTGGGCGCGCTGCTCAAGAACGAGCAGGACGTGACCCTGTTCGAGAAGCTGGTCTTCATGCAGCGCAACAACCGCTGAGGCAGCGTCGCTCATGCCTGTGCGGCCATCGCCTCCCGTCGGCCAGCTGCTGGTGCTGGGCGTGGCCCAGGCCGTGCTGTTCGTCATCGGCGCACTGCTCGGCCGCTGGATCGGCCTGTACTTCGGCCTCGATGCCTTCGGCCCCAACGGCTACGGCAACCGCGAGATCTTCGGCATCCTGCTGATCGGCCTCGGCGGCGGCGCGGGCGTGCAGCTCGCGCGCGCCTGGTACGACCGGCGCTACGGCAAGCCGGCACCCTGAACGACACGAGACACCGCGCAACCATGGCTTTCGTCGAACCCGTCACCCTGACATCGCGCGGCCTCGCGCTGGTACCGCTCGCGCTCGCGCACGAAGAGGGCCTGCGCGCCGCGGCCGCCGACGGCGAGCTCTGGAAGCTGCGCGTGACCTCGGTGCCCGAGCCGCAGGACACGCGCGCCTACATCGAGACCGCGCTCAAGACCGCCGACCGCTTCGCCTTCGCCGTGACCGAGGAAGCCACCGGCACCGTGCTCGGCAGCACCAGCTTCCACGACATCCTGCCGGCCGTGAAGCGCGTGGAGATCGGCTACACCTGGTACGCCAAGCGCTGCCAGCGCACCCATGTCAACACCACCTGCAAGCTGCTGATGCTCACGCATGCCTTCGACACCCTGGGCTGCAACGTGGTGGGCTGGCGCACCGACAACTTCAATCACGCCTCGCAGCGCGCGATCGAGCGGCTGGGCGCGAAGAAGGACGGCGTGATCCGCGGCCACGCGATGCGCCGCGACGGCACCATCCGCGACACCGTGATGTACAGCCTGCGCGCGGGCGAGTGGCCCGAGGTCAGGGCGCAGCTGCTCTACCTGCTCGACAAGCCGCGCGACTGAAACCCCAAGGAGCGTCCCATGCTCATCGATTTCTTCTACACCCTGCGCTCGGCCAAGCTGCCGGTCTCCGTCAAGGAATACCTGACCCTGCTCGAGGCGCTGCAGGCCGACGTGGTGGGCCCGAATTCCGACGATGCCTATGGCCTCGACGACTTCTACTACCTCTCGCGCACCGCGCTCGTGAAGGACGAGAAGCACTACGACAAGTTCGACCGTGCCTTCGCCGCCTACTTCAAGGGCGTGGAGATGCTGACCGACTTCACCAAGGAAGTGCCGCTCGACTGGCTGCGCAAGACGCTGGAGCGCGAGTTCTCGGCCGAGGAAAAGGCCAAGATCGAGAAGATGGGCTGGGACGAGCTCATGGAGACGCTCAAGAAGCGCTTCGAGGAGCAGAAGGAGCGCCACGAGGGCGGCAGCAAATGGATCGGCACGGGCGGCACCTCGCCCTTCGGCCACGGCGGCTACAACCCGCAGGGCATCCGCATCGGCGGCGCCGGCAAGAACAAGAGCGCGGTCAAGGTCTGGGACCAGCGCGCCTACAAGGACTACGACGACACGCAGGAACTGGGCACGCGCAACATCAAGGTCGCGCTGCGCCGGCTGCGCAAGTTCGCGCGCGAGGGCCACGAGGAAGAGCTGGACCTCGACGACACCATCCACTCGACCGCGGCCAACGCCGGCTTCCTCGACATCAAGATGCGGCCCGAGCGCCACAACAACGTCAAGGTGCTGCTGCTGATGGACGTGGGCGGCACGATGGACGAGCACATCCAGCGCGTGGAGGAACTGTTCTCGGCCGTGAAGACCGAGTTCAAGCACCTGGAGTTCTACTACTTCCACAACTGCGTCTACGACTTCATGTGGAAGAACAACCGGCGCCGCTTCTCGGAGAAGTTCGCGACCTGGGACATCCTGCGCAAGTACAACAAGGACTACAAGCTGATCTTCGTGGGCGACGCGACCATGAGCCCCTACGAGATCCTGCAGCCCGGCGGCAGCGTCGAATACAACAACGAGGAAGCCGGCGCCGAGTGGATCCAGCGCCTCACGCACGCCTTCCCCAAGTTCGCCTGGATCAATCCCGAGCCCCAGGGCGTGTGGCAGTACCGCCAGAGCATCTCGGTGATGCAGCAGCTGATGTCCAACCGCATGTATCCGCTGACCCTGCGCGGCCTCGAAGAGGCGATGCGGCTGCTGTCCAAGTAACGGAAAAGACCTCCCGGCATACCGGGCCTTGACGGCCCTCGAGCCCCGGCCGCGCGGGCCTGGCGGCCCGCACATCCATGTATCCGAACGCGTCCGACACGGACGCGCCGGATCATGCTGTCAGAATCGTCGCCCATGTTCAGGGTGGTTCGTGTCGTTTTGCCGGCGTGTTGGCCGGCATTGCTTTTTTCCGGCGTCCTGCTTTTGCAAGGCTGCAGCCTGCTGCCGAAAAAGGACGCGGGCGACTCGGCCGCGTCCACCCCCGCGCTGGTGAGCGACGGCGGCGACCGCGCGGCCAGCGCGTCCACGGAGGGCGAGAGGGAGGGCAAGGACGGCAAGCGCCGCGATGCCTTCTCGGTCGACGTGCGCGGCCCCGACAGCGTGCGCGAGTACCTCTCGCTGCACCTCGAGATCCAGCGCTACAAGACGCTCGACGACCTCGGCGCCACCGAGATCTCGCGCCTGATGGTCGCGGCCGAGGCCAATGCGCGCGAGCTGCTCGCCACGCTCGGCTACTTCACGCCCGCGCTCACGCTCGCGCTGCACGAGACGCCCGCGAGCGACAAGGCGCCGCGCGAGATCGTGGTCACCGTCGAGCCCGGCGAGATCACGACCGTGAGCAACGTGCAGCTCAGCTATGCCGGCCCGATCGCCGACGACCCGAGCGCCGAATCGCAGCGCGACACCATCCGCACCGCCTGGGCGCTGCGCGCGGGCCAGCCCTTCACCCAGCAGGCCTGGGACGATGCCAAGGCGGTCGCGCTGCGCAGCCTCACGGCCAAGCGCTTCCCCACCGGCAACATCGAGATCAGCCGCGCCGAGGTCGACGCCGACCGCCACGAGGCCCGCCTGAGCGCCACCTACCAGTCGGGCCCGGCCTACAAGTTCGGCCCGCTGCTCTTGCGCGGCAACCAGCGCTACAGCGCCGACGGCATCCGCCGCATCGCGCAACTGCCCAGCGGCGCCGACTACGATCAACAGAAGCTGCTCGATGCCCAGCAGCGCCTGGCCAGCAGCGGCTATTTCGATTCGGTGTTCCTCACGCTCGACACCGAGAGCGGCACGCCGCTGGCCGCGCCCGTGATCGCGCAGCTGCGCGAGGCGCCGCTGCAGAAGGTGGTGCTGGGCGTGGGCTTCACCACCGACAACGGGCCGCGCCTGTCGATCGACCACATCCACAACCAGCTGCCGCTGCTGGGCTGGCGCGCGGTGTCGCGGCTGTCGGTGGACCGCGACATCCAGTCGCTGGGCACCGAGTGGAAGGCGATCCCCGGCGACGACGGCTGGCGCTGGTTCTCGGGCGCCGAGCTCAAGAGCGAGCAGTCGGGCAGCTACGTGGTCGACAGCGGCCGGCTGCGCGGCGGGCGCAACAAGACCAGCGACCACATCGACCGCAGCTATTTCCTGCAGTACGACTACGCGACCAACCGCGGCACCGATGCCCCGCCCTCGGCCTCGGCCGTGACCGCCAACTGGGGCTGGACCGGGCGCTACTTCGACGACAACGGCTCGCCGCGGCGCGGCTACGGCCTCGCGCTCGAACTGGCCGCGGGCTACACGCTGACCGGCCAGCAACTGCCGTTCACGCGCACCTACGTTCGCTGGCTCGGCATCGTGCCGGTCGGCTGGGCCGACGGCAAGGACGCCGCCACGCTGGCGCGCCGCAGCCGCCTGCAATTGCGTGCCGAGGCCGGCGCGGTGGTCGGCAAGGACTCGGCGCAGATCCCGTCCACCCTGATGTTCCTGACCGGCGGCGACACCACGGTGCGCGGCTACGCCTACCGCGACATCGGCACCGTGCGCGCCGACGGCCAGACGGTGGCGGGCCGCTACCTCGGCGTGCTGAGCCTCGAGTGGCAGCGCCCCTTCGTCTACAAGGACAAGCTCACCGACTTCGAGAGCGTGGTGTTCGTCGATGCCGGCGCGGTGGCCGACAAGCCCAGCGAGCTCAAGCCCAAGGTCGGCGTGGGCGTGGGCACGCGCTGGCGCAGCCCGGTCGGGCCGGTGCAGGCCGACCTGGCCTATGGCGTGGACACGCGCAAGTTCCGGCTGCACGTGCGGCTGGGCTTCACCTTCTGAGCACGATGGCGAACGCAGCGACCGAGACTCCCACCCCGCCCACGCCGCCGGCCCGGCGCTCGCGCACCCGCCGCGCCCTGCGCGCGCTGGCCTGGACCGTCGCCGGCCTGTTCGTCGCGCTGCTGCTGGTGCTGGGCGTCGCCTGGTGGTGGCTGGGCTCGAACCAGTCGCTGGCCTTCGCGCTCGCCAAGGCCGCGGCCTACCTGCCGGCCGGCCAGACGCTGGAGAGCCGCGAGGTCACGGGCTCGCTGCGCACCGGCGGGCGCATCGGCTGGCTGCGCTGGCAGAGCGAGAGCCTCGCGGTCGAGGTGCACGAGGCCAAGATCGGCTGGCAGCTCGCGCCGCTGTTCGAGCGCAAGGTGCAGCTCGGCGAGGTGCATGCGGCGCAGCTGCTGATCGAGCGGCGCGGTGCGCCCAGCGACAAGCCCGCCGAGCCGCTCGAGAAGATCGTGCTGCCGGTCGAGGTCGACCTGCCGTTCCGCATCGACGAACTGCGCTGGGCCGGCCCGCCCGCGCTGCAGGCGCAACGGCTCGCGGGCCACTACCGCTACACCGGCGGCGAGCACAAGCTCGACGTCGAGGGCGTCGACATCGCCGAAGGCCACTACAGCGCGCGCGTGAAGCTGCAGGGCGCGGCGCCGATGGCGATCGAGGCGACACTCGACGGCCGCGTGAAGGCGCCGCTGCCCGAGGAACGCAGCCTCGAGGTGCTGGCCAAGGCCGGCATCCAGGGCACGCTCGCGGGCGCCGACGCGCGCCTGAACGTCCAGGCCGAACTGGCGCCGGCCGAGCCCGATGCCGACGCCCCGATGGAGGCGAAGCTCGAAGCCACCATCGCGCCCTGGCAGCCGCAGCCCGTGATCGCGGCCAAGGCCGACCTGCGCAACGTCGACGCGTCGAGCCTGTGGCCCGGCGCGCCGCAGACGCTGCTCACGGGCAGCGTCGCGCTCGAACCCGATGCCGCCACCGGCCCCGCCGCCTGGAAGGCCCAGGCCGACCTGCGCAACGCGCGGCCCGGCCCGTGGGACCAGGGCAAGCTGCCGCTCGAGCAGTTGCAGGCCCAGGTCGGCTACGACGGCACCAGCTGGGACATCCCGCAGGCCACGCTGCGCGCGGGCGGCGGCCGCATCGAGGCCGCGGGCCGCTGGAGCCCCGCGCCCGCGCCCTGGCAGGCGCGCGCCGAGGTGCAGGGCGTGCGGCTGGGCGCGCTGTACAGCGAACTCTCGGGAGCGCCGATCAGCGGCCGCGTCACCGCGCAGCAGCGCGATGACGACAACGGCGGCATCGGCTTCGACCTCGCGCTGCGCGCCGAGGGCGGCGCCGGCAGCAAGGCGCTGCCGGGCTTCGGGCTCGACCGCGTGCTGGCCCAGGGCCAGTGGAAGGACCAGGTGCTGGACCTGCGCACGCTGCGCATCGATGCGCAGCGCGCCAGCGTCGAGGGCAAGCTGCAGGTGCGCGTGGCCGAGCAGGCCGGCAGCGGCAACCTGAAGCTCGCGCTGCCCGGCGCCGAGGCGCAGCTCGACGCCCGCATGGCGCCCGCGCAGGGCACGGGCGAACTCAAGGCGCGCATCGACGACACCGAGGCCGTGCAGCGCTGGATCGAGAGCCTGCCCGAGATGGCAGGCCTGTTCGCGGGCCGCAGCGCGAAGGGCTCGGCCCGGCTCGACGCGAGCTGGCAGGGTGGCTGGCAGAACTTCCAGCGCCGGCTGCAGAACCCCGCCGCGCCGCTCGCGCGCGGCAACGCCGAACCCAGCCTGAAGGCCAGCCTCGCGGTGCCCAGGCTCGACCTGCTGCTGCCCGCGGCCCAGGCCGGCGGCGCTGCAACCCAGGTGCAATTGAGCGCGCTGCGCGCCGAGCTCGCGGGCAGCATCGCGCAGGCCACGCTGTCGCTGCAGGGCGAGGCCGCCACCGGCACGCAGAAGCTGGTGCTCGACACGCGCGCCAGCGGCGGCCTCGCGGGCGCCGGCCAATGGCGCGCCGCGCTCGCCAGCCTGCGGCTGCAGGCACAGGACAGCACCCAGCCCGCCACGCAGAAGTCGCCCTGGGTGCTCGAACTCGGCCGCGAGGTCACGGCCACGGTGCGCACCGGCAGCGACCGCCTCGAGGTCGAGGCCTCGGCCGCCGGCGCCACCCTGCGCGGCCCGGTGCCCGGCACGGTGCGCATCGACTGGCAGCCGCTGCGCTTCAGCCAGAGCGGCGCCGCCGCCAATCGCGTGTTCCGCGTGCAGTCGAAGGGCGAGCTCAAGGGCCTGCCGATGTCCTGGGCCGAGGCCTTCGGCGCCAGCACCACCTTCGGCGAACTCGGCATCAGCGGCGACCTGATCTTCGACGGCGACTGGGACATCGATGCCGGCGACACGCTGCGCGCCCAGGCCCGGCTCGCGCGCCAGAGCGGCGACATCCGCGTGCAGGCCGGCGAGGCCGCGCTGATCACGCGCATCGAGAGCCGCGGCACCGGTACCGCGAGCGAACGCAAGATGAATTCCAGCGAAGCCGGCCTGAGCCCCAGCACGCCGGCCGGGCTGCGCCGCGCCGAGCTGCGGCTCGATGCCCAGGGCGAGGCGGTGCGCGCCACGCTGGCCTGGGACAGCGAACGCGCGGGCCAGATCGATGCCGAGGCCGGCACGCGCTTCCAGCAGCGCGCCGGCGGCTGGCAGTGGGCGCCCGACGCGCCGCTCACGGGCCGCGTCGCCGCCAAGCTGCCGAACCTCGGCGTGTGGTCGATGCTCGCGCCGCCGGGCTGGCGCGTGGCCGGCACGCTCGACGCCAATGCCACGCTCTCGGGCAGCCGCGCGGCGCCGCGCTGGAACGGCACGCTGGGCGCCGACAAGCTGGCGCTGCGCGCGCCGGTCGAGGGCCTGGACCTGCGCGACGGCCGGCTGCGCGCCAACCTGTCGGGCGACCGCGTCGAGATCGCCGAGTTCACACTCAAGGGCGGCGCCGGCAGCACGGCGCGCATCGCGGGCCAGAGCGGCAACCGCAGCACCGCGGCCAGCGAGGCCGGCACCGATGGCGGCACGCTGAGCGCGCGCGGCGAACTCAACTGGTCGGGCGCGGGCACGGCCGCCGGCGCGCCCGGCATCCGCATGGCGCTGCAGGCCGAGCTGCGCGCGCTGCGCGTGCTGGTGCGCACCGACCGCCAGGTCACCCTGTCGGGCGACCTGCAGGCGCGGCTCGAGAACCGGCAGTTCATCGTGCGCGGCAAGCTCAAGACCGACCGCGCCGTGATCATCCTGCCCGACGAGACCGCACCCAGCCTCGGCAGCGACGTGATCGTGCGCTCGGCCGCCAAGGACCGCGAGGCGGCCGAGGCGCGCGAGCGCGAGGCCGCGCGCAGCGATGCGCAGGCGGCCCAGGCCGCGAAGCCGCAGACCGCGAAGCCGCCCGACATCGCGGTCGAGTTCGACCTCGGCGACGACTTCGCGGTGCAGGGCCGCGGCATCACGACCCGGCTCGAGGGCCAGCTCGACATCCGCAGCACGCGGCTCGATGCGCCGCCGCGCATCACCGGCGAGGTGAAGACCGTGAAGGGCCAGTACCGCGCCTACGGCCAGCAACTCGACGTGGAGACCGGCATCGCGCGCTTCAACGGTCCCTACGACAACCCGCAGCTCGACATCCTCGCGATCCGGCCCAACATCACGCAGCGCGCCGGCGTGCAGATCAGCGGCAGCGCGCAGTCGCCGCGCGTGAAGCTCTATTCGGAGCCCGCGCTGTCCGATGCCGAGACGCTGTCGTGGGTGGTGCTCGGCCGCGCCTCGGCCACCAGCGGCGGCGAATCGGCACTGCTGCAGCAGGCCGCGCTCTCGCTGCTCGGGCGCATCAGCAAGGGCGCCAGCGGCGGCAGCCTGGCCAGCCGCTTCGGCCTCGACGAACTGGGCTTCAAGGGCCCGGGCAGCGGCGGCGACGTGCGCGATTCGGCCGTCACCTTCGGCAAGCGGCTGTCGAAGGACTTCTACGTCACCTACGAGCGCAGCATCGGCGGCACCTTCGGCACGCTGTTCATCTTCTACGACCTCACGCAGCGCCTCACCCTGCGCGGCCAGGCCGGACAGACCAGCGGCCTCGACCTGATCTACACCGTGAAGTACGACTGAGGTACGCATGCGGCGCGCGCGTCATGCACGAAGCCGCGTTTCGTACGGGACTTCGATCTTGACCCCGCGATGGCGCGTGATAAGAATCATCGAAGACGCCTTCCAAGGAGCCGACGATGAACGAGCACGGAGACAAAGGCGGGAGGAACACGGCATCAGACCGTCCAACAGACGATGCACCGCAGGGCGACGAGACCCGCATCGCCTGGTTGCGCGGCGCTTTCCGCGCCGCGATCGCGATCGTCGCCGCCATCGCGGCGGCGGCTTCCGTTCCCCATTGGGGCGGCGACAGCTTCCCCATCACCAGCCTCGTGATCTACGTCGCGGGCATGGTGTTCGTGGCGATGCCGCTGGGCCTCTACTACGAATCGCTGCTGCAGGCGCACGAGCGGCGCCGCGCGCGCAACGCCGAGCGGCGCGAGGCGAAGGCCTTGTCGCACGCGGCGGTGTAGCCGGGTTTCACCCTGCGTCGCCGCCGCCTTGCGGATAGAGCAGCTTCGCCTCGGCCACCATGTGCCCGCCGTCGGGCAGAAGCTTGGCGCGGTGGTCGCGCACGGCCGTGGCCACGATCGGCAGCATCGCCTGCGCCTTGCCCTGGTCGAAGCTCTCCACCAGCGCCAGCCGCATGCTCGGCGCCCAGAAGGACTTGAGGTGCGCCGCGATGGCCTGCGTGGCCGCCCCGGCATCCGACGGGGTCTGGGCCTCGAAGAAGGTGCCGATCTGGTTGGCCATCTTGATCAATTGCACCGACTGGTCATGCATGCGCTGTGTCTCCGCTCGTTGTCGTCGTGAGGTTGTTCGTCATCAATGCGGGCGCCGCCCGTTGGCTGCGGCCGCCGCCGGCACCGTGTCGGCCGGCAGGCGCTGCGGGTGGCTGTAGACCCCCAGGTCCTCGCGCCGCGCGAAGCCCACCAGCGTGAGCCCGGCGCGCTGCGCGGTCTCGACCGCGAAGGAGGTCGGCGCCGACACCGCCGCCAGCAGCGAGACGCCGGCCATCGCGGCCTTCTGCACCATCTCGAAACTCGCGCGGCTGGTCACGGCGATGAAGCCCGCCGCGGCATCGACCTCGTTGGCCGCGAGCGCGCCCACCAGCTTGTCGAGCGCGTTATGGCGGCCCACGTCCTCGCGCAGCCACACGACCTCGCCATCGGCCGAGCACCAGGCCGCGGCATGCACCGCGCCCGTGGCTTCCTGCAATGTCTGCAGCGACTGGAACTGCGCCATCGCGCGGCCGATCGCGGCGCGTTCGAACGACGGCCCCGCGGCCAGCACCGGCAGCTCGCGCGCCACCTGCGCCAGGCTCTCGGTGCCGCACAGGCCGCAGCCGGTTCGTCCGGCCAGCGAACGGCGCCGCTGTTTGAGCCGCGCGAAAGCGGCCGCCGAGACCTCGAGCCGCACCGTGATGCCGCGCTCGGCGCTCTCGATCTCGCTGCCGTAGAGCTCGTGCGCCGCATCGAGGATGCCCTCGCTCAGCGAGAAGCCGAGCGCGAAGTCTTCCAGGTCGAGCGGCGTGGCCAGCATCACCGCGTGCGAGATGCCGTTGTATTCGAGCGCCACCGGTACTTCCTCGGCCACCCAGTCCTGCACCGCGAACGGCTGGCCGCCGCGCACGCCGCGCACCGGCAGCAGCCGCGCGCCTTCGCAGAAGGCGGCCGTGTCGGCGCTCGCGAGCGGCAGGGTGGCGATGTTCATGGCGCTGCGCTCCCGTGCCCTACTTGGCCGGCACCGTCTCGTTCGACGGCGAAGGCGCCGAGGCCGCCGAAGCCGCATTGAGCAGCTCGTTCTGCACCCGGTTGAAGCGGCTGTACTCCTGCTGCCAGGCCGAGGGCTGCATCACCGGCATCACCTGCACCGCCGTCACCTTGTACTCGGGGCAGTTGGTGGCCCAGTCGGAGTTGTCGGTGGTGATCACGTTGGCGCCCGACTCGGGGAAGTGGAAGGTGGTGTAGACCACGCCCGGCTGCATGCGCTCGGACACCGTCGCGCGCAACACCGTCTCGCCCGCGCGGCTCTGGATGCCGACCCAGTCGCCGTCCTTCACGCCGCGCTCCTCGGCGTCGTGCGGATGCAGCTCGAGCCGGTCCTCGCCGTGCCACATGTTGTTGTCGGTGCGCCGCGTCTGCGCGCCCACGTTGTACTGCGACAGGATGCGCCCGGTGGTCAGGAGCAGCGGGAAGCGGCGCGTGACCTTCTCGTCGGTCGGCACGTACTGCGTGACGATGAAACGTCCCTTGCCGCGCACGAACTTGTCGATGTGCATGGTCGGCGTGCCCTCGGGCGCCGCGTCGTTGCAGGGCCACTGGATGCTGCCGAGCTCGTCGATGCGCTTGTAGCTCACGCCGTGGAAGCTCGGCGTCAGCGCGGCGATCTCGTCCATGATCGCCTCGGGGTTCTTGTAGCTCATCGGGTAGCCGAGCGCATTCGCCAGCTTCACCGTGACTTCCCAGTCGGCCAGGCCGGCCTTCGGCGGCATCACCTTGCGCACGCGCGAGATGCGGCGCTCGGCATTGGTGAAGGTGCCGTCCTTCTCGAGGAAGGAGGAGCCCGGCAGGAACACGTGCGCGTACTTGGCGGTCTCGTTGAGGAAGATGTCCTGCACCACCACGCATTCCATCGCCATCATGGCGGCGGCCACGTGCTGGGTGTTGGGGTCGGACTGCACGATGTCCTCGCCCTCGCAGTACAGGCCCTTGAAGCTGCCGCCGATCGCGGCGTCGAACATGTTCGGAATGCGCAGGCCCGGCTCGGGGTCGAGCTGCACGCCCCAGGCGGCCTCGAAGGAACCGCGCGTGGTGCTGTCCGACACATGGCGGTAGCCCGGCAGCTCGTGCGGGAACGAGCCCATGTCGCACGACCCCTGCACGTTGTTCTGGCCGCGCAGCGGGTTCACGCCCACGCCCTCGCGGCCCACGTTGCCGGTGACCATCGCGAGGTTGGCGATGCCCATCACGGTGGTCGAGCCCTGGCTGTGCTCGGTCACGCCCAGGCCGTAGTAGATGGCGCCGTTGCCGGCGGTGGCGAACAGCCGCGCGGCGGCGCGCATCTCGGCGGCCGGCACGCCGGTGAAGGCTTCCGTGGCCTCGGGCGACTGCTCGGGGCGCTCGACGTAGGCCTTCCATTCGGCGAACGAGGCGGTGTCGCAGCGCTCGGCCACGAACTCGTCGGCCATCAGGCCTTCGGTGACGATCACGTGCGCGAGCGCCGTGACCACCGCCACGTTGGTGCCGGGGCGCAATTGCAGGTGATGCGCGGCGCGGATGTGCGGCGACTTCACGATGTCGATGCGGCGCGGGTCGACCACGATCAGCTTCGCGCCCTGGCGCAGCCGCTTCTTCATGCGCGAGGCGAACACCGGGTGGCCGTCGGTCGGGTTGGCGCCGATGACCATGATCACGTCGGACTTCTCGACCGACTGGAAGGTCTGCGTGCCGGCCGATTCGCCCAGCGTCTGCTTCAGGCCGTAGCCCGTGGGCGAATGGCACACGCGGGCGCAGGTGTCGACGTTGTTGTTGCCGAAGCCCGCGCGCACCAGCTTCTGCACCAGGTAGGTTTCCTCGTTGGTGCAGCGCGAAGAGGTGATGCCGCCGATGGCGTTGCGGCCGTACTTCTCCTGCAGGCGCTTGAACTCGCCGGCCGCATAGTTGATGGCCTCGTCCCAGCTCACCTCCTGCCACGGGTCGGTGATCTTCTGGCGGATCATGGGCTTGAGCATGCGGTCCTGGTGCGAGGCATAGCCCCAGGCGAAGCGGCCCTTCACGCAGGAGTGGCCGTCGTTGGCCTTGCCGTCCTTCCACGGCACCATGCGCACCACCTCGTTGCCCTTCATCTCGGCCTTGAAGGCGCAGCCCACGCCGCAGTAGGCGCAGGTGGTGATCACGCTGTGCTCGGGCTGGCCGAGCCAGATCACCGACTTCTCCTGCAGGGTGGCGGTGGGGCAGGCCTCGACGCAGGCGCCGCAGCTCACGCACTCCGATTCCATGAAGGGCTGGTCCTGGCCCGGCGACACGCGCGACTCGAAGCCGCGGCCGCTGATGGTCAGCGCGAAGGTGCCCTGGGTTTCCTCGCAGGCGCGCACGCAGCGGTTGCACACGATGCACTTGGAGGGGTCGTAGGTGAAGTACGGGTTCGACTCGTCCTTCTCGCTCTTGATGTGGTTGGCGCCGTCGAAGCCGTAGCGCACGTTGCGCAGGCCGGTCACGCCGGCCATGTCCTGCAGCTCGCAGTTGCCGTTGGCCGAGCAGGTCAGGCAGTCGAGCGGATGGTCGGAGATGTAGAGCTCCATCACGCCCTTGCGCAGGTCCTGCAGCTTCGGCGTCTGGGTGCGCACCTTCATGCCGGCCTCGGCCGGCGTGGTGCACGAAGCCGGGAAGCCGCGGCGGCCCTCGATCTCGACCAGGCACAGCCGGCACGAGCCGAAGGGCTCGAGGCTGTCGGTGGCGCACAGCTTGGGCACCTGGATGCCGGCGTCGACGGCCGCGCGCATCAGCGAGGTGCCGGCCGGTACCGTGACCTCGGTGCCGTCGATCTCCAGCGTGACCTCGCGCTCGGATTCGCGCTTGGGCGTGCCGTAGTCGGTTTCCTTGAGATGGTTCAACATGTCTTTGCTTTCTCTGGGGGCTCAGGCGGCCTTGCGGTCGGGTGCCTCGATGCCGAAGTCCTGCGGGAAGTGGTCGAGCGCGGAGAGCACCGGGAACGGCGTCATGCCGCCCATCGCGCACAGCGAGCCATGGACCATGGTGTTGCACAGGTCGCGCAGCAGGATCACCTGCTGCGGCCGGTTCTGGTTGCCGCGGATCTTGTCGATGACCTCGACGCCGCGCGTCGAGCCGATGCGGCAGGGCGTGCACTTGCCGCACGACTCGAGCGCGCAGAACTCCATCGCGTAGCGCGCCAGCTTCGAGAGGTCGGCCGTGTCGTCGTGCACCACGATGCCGCCGTGGCCCACGGTGCCGCCGACGGCCGCGTAGGCCTCGTAGTCCAGCGGCAGGTCCCACTGCGACTCGGGCAGGTAGGCGCCCAGCGGGCCGCCGACCTGCACCGCCTTGATCGGCCGGCCCGAGGCCGAGCCGCCGCCGTAGTCGTAGAGCAGTTCGCGCAAGGTGACGCCGAAGGCCTTCTCGACCAGCCCGCCGTGCTTGATGTTGCCGGCCAGCTGCATCGGCAAGGTGCCGCGCGAGCGGCCCACACCGTAGTCGCGGTAGAAGGTGGCGCCGCGCGCCAGGATGATCGGCACGCTGGCCAGCGTGATCACGTTGTTGATCAGCGTGGGCTGGCCGAACAGGCCCTCGATGGCCGGCAGCGGCGGCTTGGCGCGCACGATGCCGCGCTTGCCCTCGAGGCTCTCGAGCAATGCCGTCTCCTCGCCGCAGACATAGGAGCCGGCACCCTTGCGCACCGCGAGCCGGAAGCGCTTGCCCGAGCGCAGCACGTTGTCGCCGAGGAAGCCCGCGGCCTCCGCATGGCGGATCGCCTCGTTGAGCGCGGCGATCGCATGCGGGTACTCGGAGCGCACGTAGATGTAGCCCTGCGTCGCGCCGGTGGCGATGCCCGCGATGGTCATGCCCTCGATCAGCACGAAGGGGTCGCCCTCCATCGTCATGCGGTCGGAGAAGGTGCCCGAGTCGCCCTCGTCGGCATTGCAGACGATGTACTTCTGTTCCGACGGCGTGTTGAGCACCGTCTTCCACTTGATACCGGCCGGGAAGGCCGCGCCGCCGCGGCCGCGCAGGCCCGAGTCGAGCACCTGCTGCACGATGTCGGCCGGCGCCATCGCGAGCGCGGCGCGCAGGCCCGCGTAGCCCTCGTGCGCCTGGTAGTCGGTCAGCGACACGGGGTCGGTGATGCCGACGCGCGCGAAGGTCAGGCGCTCCTGCTTCTTGAGGTAGGGGATCTCGTCGGTGGGACCGAGCGACAGCGGATGCGAGCGCGCGCCCGTGCCCAGCCCGGCATCGAACAGCGCCGGCACCTCGTCGACCGTGACCGGGCCGTAGGCCATGCGGCCCGCGGGCGTCTCGACCTCGACCAGCGGCTCGAGCCACAGCATGCCGCGCGAGCCGTTGCGCACCAGCTCGATCGCGAGGCCGCGCGCGGCGGCCTCCTGCGCGATGCGCTGGGCCACGGCGTTGGCGCCGACCGCGAGCGCCGCGGAATCGCGCGGCACGTAGATCTTCACGGCGGCATTCATGCGCAATCTCCCGCCTGTGCGACCAGCGTTTCGAAACGGTGCGGCGTGACGCGCGCATGCGGCTCGTCGTCGAGCGTCATCGCGGGCGAGGAAGCGCACAGGCCGAGGCAGAACGCCGGCTCGAGCGTGAAGGCGCCGTCCTTGGTGGTGCCGTGCACCGCGCAACCCAGGTGCTTCTCGGCATGCGCGAGCAGCGCATCGGCGCCCATGGCCTGGCAGGCCTCGGCGCGGCAGATCTGGATCACGTGCCGGCCCGGCGGCTCGGCGCGGAAGTGGTGGTAGTAGGTGATCACGCCATGCACCTCGGCGCGCGAGAGGTTCTGCGCGTCGGCGATGGTCTGCACCGCATGCGAGGGCACGTAGCCCAGCGTGTCCTGCACCTCGTGCAGGATCGGCAGCAGCGCGCCCTGTTCGTCCGCATGCGCGTCGAGCACGCGGCGCACCTCGGCCAGTTCGTCGGCCGCGGAAAGTCGCGGGGCCTCGCTCATTGGCCGGCCTCCACGCAGGCCGCGGGTGCGGCCAGGTGCGGTGCTGCGTACGCGTTCAGCGCTTCTGTTGTCATGGTCCCGTCCGATCTGGTGCCGTTGCCGGTCCGCCGCTGTCTGCCTGCCGGCGGATCCGTTGTCATCGTGGCGTCAATTCGCGCTCGCCTCCCTGTGCGGGGACCGGAAGCCGCGCGCGGTCATCTGCCTCGGGATTCACTGTCGATGAATCGCGCGCGGATGACCTTGACGCAGGTCAATTTCCATCGAAACAGGGGTGGTGTCAATGCGAGCGAGCCCTGTGAAAAGGACTCTTTCGCTGGGCCGCGGCCGGAATATCCGGGGGCCTCGCAAGGACGCGTGCGAACCGTTCGCAACACCGAGGTATTCCGCGCGCGAATCCGTCGCGGCGCGCGGGAACGGAAGGAGAAGAACGCGGGGCCGTTCGCGCCGGAGGCCCCGTGTGGATCAGCGCGCGGCCAGTTCTCGCGCGCGCTGCACGAGGCGCGCGGCCTCGGCATCGTCGACCTGGCCCGTGACCTTGGCCGGGCGACCCGAGATCAGCGAGCGGTCGGGAAAGACCTTGCCCTCGGTCAGCAGCGCGCCGGTGGCGACGATGCATTCGCGCCCCACCACCGCGCCGTTGAGCGCCACGGTGTCCTCGCCGACCACCGAGCCGTCGCCGATGGTGCAGCCGTGCAGCATCACGTGCCGCTCGACCGTCACGTCGGCACCGATGGTCATCGGGAAGCCCGGGTCGGCATGCAGCATCACGCCGTCCTCGAGGTGGCTGCCCGCGCCCACCGTGATGGGCTCGTTGTCGCCGCGCAGCACGCAGCGCGGCCCGATGCTGCTGCGCGCGCCGAGCACGACCTGACCGATCACGCTCGCCGTGTCCGCCACGCGCGCGCTGGCGTCGATGGACGGTTCATGTTCGTCGAGTCTGTAGAGGGTCACGCCGTTCTCCTGGACAAAGGCGTCGATGGTAGCGGCTCGCGACCCGTCGGCGCTCAGTGCGGGAGTTCGCTGCGTTCGATGTGACGGCGACGCATCGGGCGCAAGACGAACCAGGCCATCAGCGCGGCAACGGCATTGACGCCGCTCGCGACGAAGAACACCGCCTCCCAGCTGCCGGTGCTAGCGGCCAGCACGCTCGACAGCGGCACCAGCAGCGAGGCCGTGCCCTTGGCGGTGTAGAGCATGCCCGCGTTCGAGGCCGCGTACTTGCCGCCGAAGGTGTCGGCGCAGGTCGAGGGGAACAGGCTGTAGATCTCGCCCCAGGCGAAGAACACCATGCCGGTCAGCACCACGAACAGCAGCGGGTTGTGGCCGTACTTGTAGAGCATCAGGATGCCGACCGCCTCGATCGCGAAGGCGATGAACATGGTCTGCTCGCGGCCGATCTTGTCCGACACCCAGCCGAAGAACGGGCGCGTCAGGCCGTTGAGCACGCGGTCGATCGCCAGCGCGAAGGTCAGCGCGGGCAGCACCAGGCCCATGATGTTCACCGGCACGTCGATGATCTTGAAGTCCTTGGCGATCGGCGCGAGCTGCGCGGTCGCCATCAGGCCGCCGGCGGCCACCATCACGAACATCGCGTACATCACCCAGAACACGGGCGAGCGCAGCACCTCGGAGGGCGCGTAGTCGCGCCGCGACTGCTGCACGTTGCGGGTGTTCACGGCCTTCGAATGCTCGGGCGCGCGCGTCAGCATCCATGCGAGCAGGAACACGATCAGCCCCTGCCCGATCCCGAAATACAGGAAGGCGGCCTCGTAGCCGCTGTTCTTGATCATGGCCGAGATCGGGATGATGGTGAGCGCCGAGCCCGCGCCGAAGCCGGCCGCGGTCAGGCCCGCCGCGAGGCCGCGTCGGTCGGGGAACCACTTGAGCGCATTGCCCACGCAGGTGCCATAGACCGCGCCCGCGCCGATGCCGCCGATGGCCGCCGCGATGTAGAGCACCGGCAGCGAGGCCGCGAAGGAGTTGATCACCCAGCCGATGCCGCAGAGCACGCCGCCCACCAGCACCACGGGACGCGGGCCGAAGCGGTCGACGAGGTAGCCCTCGATCGGCACCAGCCAGGTCTCGGTGAGCACGAAGATGGTGAAGGCCACCTGGATCGCGGCGCGGCTCCAGCCGTGCTTCTCCGCGATCGGGTTGACGAACAGGGTCCAGCCGTATTGGAGGTTGGCGATCATCGCCATGCACACGATGCCGATCAGGAGCTGCCCCCATCGGTAACTGTGCGAGCGCTGCGCCGCCGCGGCGCCAGAGTGTCCCGAGGGGGAATAGATCGCGGGGTTCGCACCCGCGATCGTGGTCGTTTGCCGAGTCATTGAATGTCCTTCATCTTTGTGTTTGAGTTGAAGTCCGGCGGATCGCATCGAGGCGCCGCCGGTTTCGTTCCGAGTCACCGGTCCCCGAAGCAGAGATGCGAACAAGTACGGCGTCGCATCACGCAATCGACACGCTTCGGCTGATCCTCCGGTCCCGTCGGCCCCGCTTCGCGACACCGTCGACCCGCAGCCTCCTGCGTGCGGATGACTGTCGGTTGCAGCGACCCAAAAACTCTTGACCCTCGTCAAGTTCCCTCGAAGGGACCCGGCCGCGGACCCCCGTGGATTCCCTAGCATGGTCGTCTTAGCGTGCGATGAGAACGCGCGCGACGGCGCGCGGGTCTCGCGACGCGAGGCGCGGCTTGATGCAAGTCGGTGGCGTCTTCGGCAGGTTCCTCGCGATCGCGTCGATCGCATCGCAGCCCACTCTGGAGTGCTTCGGCGCGCCCTGCTCGCGAAAAGGGCATGTCACTCGTGGTTTGCCCTAATCCAGGGTAAACCCTATAATTCGGAGGTTCGCATTCCCACCCACCCGTATTCGGAGCACATCCATGAACAACACCGCACTGAATTCCGCCGCCCTCAAGGCCCCCTCTTTCGCCTCGAACGGCGTGCTGCGCGATCTGATCGCCGCGCTGCCGATCGTGATCTTCGCCAAGGCCGTGCGCGCCGCGCTGCAACAGCGTTGATGCCCGGAGCCCTCGAGGCTCCCCCCCGAAGAGAGAGCGCCGCGAGCGCTCTTTTTTTTCGCCTTCAGATCGCCGGATCGAAGGGCACGATCTGCGAGATCAGCGCGGTGCCGTCGTTCAGCAGGAAGTCCTTGAAGGCCTGCGCCACCGGCGGCAGCCGCTTGCCGCGGCGGTGCACCACGTACCAGTTGAGCATCAGCGGAAAGCCCTGCACGTCGAGCACCCGCACGCTGCCCGCGCGCAGCTCCTGGCTGATGGTGTGGGCCGACACGAAGCTCACGCCCATGCCCGCGATCACCGCCTGCTTGATGGTCTCGGTGCTGCGGATCTCCATCGCGATGTTGATCTCGGACAGCGCGGCGCCGAAGCCCTCCTCCATCGAATGCCAGGTGTCGGACGCGCGCTCGCGCACCACGAAGGGCTCGCGGATCAGCCGCTTGAGCGGCACGCCCTTCACGCCCACCAGCGGATGCGTGGGCGCCGCGATGATCACGTAGGGGTGCGGCGCGAAGGGCTGGTTCAGCGTGTCGAGGTCGGTGGGCGGCCGCACCATGATCGCGAGGTCGGTGAGGTTCTCGGCGATGTGCGTGAGCAGGCCCTCGCGGTTGTGCACCGTGAAGTTCAGCGTCACGCCGCGGTGCCGGCCCGCGAACTCCACCAAGAGGCGCGGAAAGAAGTAGTCGCCCGCGCTGATCACGCCCACGTTGAGCTTGCCGCCCGAGATGCCCTTGAACTGCAGCATCGCGTTCTCGGCCGCCTCGAACTGCTGGATGATCGCGCGGCTGAGCTGCAGCAGCTCGGTGCCCGCGGCCGTGAGGTAGACCTTCTTGCCGAACTGCTCGAACAGCGTGTTGCCGGCGTGGTCCTCGAGCTTGCGCACCTGGGTCGACACCGCGGGCTGCGTGAGGTGCAGCTCCTCGGCCGCGCGCGAAAAACTCAAGAGCCGCGCCACCGCCTCGAAGACCTTCAACTGGCGCAGGGTCGCGTGCTTCATGGGGATTCCTGGAGAACTGCTTCGTTCGGAAGTCCCATGCTATGGCCGGCGGCGCGCGCGCCGCATGACCGCGGTCAAGTATTCGCGATCAGGAATGGTTTGGAATACGCGCGACGTGCAGCAGGTTGGTGGTGCCCGACTGGCCGAAGGGCAGGCCCGCCACCACCACCACCTTCTGGCCGGGCTGCGCGAAGCCCTCGGCATGCGCGGTGCGGCAGGCGCACTCGATCATCTCGCCCACGTCGTGCACGTCGTCCACCAGCACCGCATGCACGCCCCACACCATGGCCATGCGGCGCGCGGTCGCGATGTCGGGCGTGAGGCTCAGGATCGGCACCGCGGGCCGCTCGCGCGCCGCGCGCAGGCTGGTGAAGCCCGAGGAGGTGTAGGTCACGGTGGCGGCCGGCGCGAGCAGCGCGGCCACCTGGCGCATCGAGGCGCAGACCGCGTCGGCGGTGGTCGACTGCGCGCTCTCATGCGTCGCGTCGATGCCGGTGCGGTACGAGGGATCGGCCTCCACGCGCGCGACGATGCGGTCCATCATCGCCACCGCCTCGAGCGGGTACTTGCCCGAGGCCGACTCGGCCGAGAGCATCACCGCGTCGACGCCGTCGTAGACCGCGGTCGCCACGTCCGACACCTCGGCGCGCGTGGGCACCGGCGCGGCGATCATCGACTCGAGCATCTGCGTGGCCACCACCACCGGCTTGCCGCGCAGCCGGCAGGCGCGCACGATCTGGCGCTGCAACTCGGGCACGCGCTCGGGCGGCAGCTCGACGCCGAGGTCGCCGCGCGCGACCATGATGCCGTCGCAGCGCTCGACGATGGCGTCGAGGTGCTCGATGGCCGCGGGCTTCTCGAGCTTGGCCATGATGGCCGCGCGCGTGCCGATGATCTCGCGCGCCTCGTCGATGTCCTCGGGCCGCTGCACGAACGAGAGCGCCACCCAGTCCACGCCCATCGCGAGGCCGACGTCGAGGTCGTCGCGGTCCTTCGGCGTCAGCGGCGAGATCGGCAGCAGCACGCTGGGCACGTTGACGCCCTTGCGGTCGGAGATGGGGCCGCCCACCAGCACGGTGGTCTCGGCGAAGTCGGCGCCGTGGCGGTCGACGCGCAGCCGCAGCTTGCCGTCGTCGAGCAGCAGCTCGGTGCCTTCCTGCAGCGCCGCGAAGATCTCGGGATGCGGCAGCGGCGCGCGGCGGCCGTTGCCGCTGGTGCGGTCCATGTCGAGCCGGAAGCGCGCGCCCGCCTCGAGCTGCGCGCGGCCGCCCTCGAAGGTGCCCAGCCGCAGCTTCGGCCCCTGCAGGTCGAGCAACACGCCGATGGGCCGGCCGAATTCCTTCTCGAGCCGGCGGATGGTCTCGAGGCGGCGCGCATGGTCGTGCTGCGTGCCGTGGCTGAAGTTGAGGCGGAACACGTCCACGCCACGCTCGAACAGCGCGCGGATCGCGGGCTCGTCGGAAGTGGCGGGACCGAGCGTGGCCACGATCTTGGCGCTGCGAAGGCGTCGCATGGTGTCAGTGTCCTCAGGCGAGTTCGCGCAGCCGGACCTGGCCGCGCTGTTCTTCCATGGTTCGCGCGAGCAGCTTCACGAGCGAATACACGGTGTCGATGTGGGGGGTCGAGGTCTCGGTGAGCCGCGCGAGCTCGACCACCGCGCCGACCAGCGCGTCGATCTCGGGCGCGCGGCCGGCCTCCACGTCCTGCAGCATCGAGGTCTTGTGCTTGCCGACCTTCTCGGCGCCGGCGATGCGCTTCTCGAGCGTCACGCGGAACTCGATGCCGAGCTTGTGCGCCACGGCCTGCGCCTCGCGCATCATCGCGGCCGCGAGTTCGCGCGAGGGCGGATACTGGCAGATGTCGACCAGGGTCGAGTGCGAGAGGCTGCTGATCGGGTTGAAGGTCAGGTTGCCCCAGAGCTTGAGCCAGATCTCGGAACGGATGTTGTCGAGCACCGGCGCCTTGAAGCCCGCGTTGGCGAAGCAGGCCGCGATGCGCTCGACGCGCTCGGTGGTCGTGCCGTCGAGTTCGCCGACCGGGAAGCGGTCGCCCTCGATGTGCTTGATGACGCCGGGCGCGATCAGCTCGGAGGCCGGATACACCACGCAGCCGATCACGCGCCGCGAAGGGATCTTGGTGTTGAGCACGCCCTGCGGGTCGACGCTGCGCACGGTGGTGCCCTCGAGCACGCCGCCGTGCTTCTGGAAGTACCAGTAGGGAATGCCGTTCTGCATGGTCACGACCGCGGTCTCGGGCCCGAAGAGCTTGGCCACGTCGTCGGCCACGGCCTCGACCTGGTGCGCCTTCATCGCGAGGATCACGAGGTCCTGCGGCCCCGCCTCGTCGTAGCGGTCGGTGGCCCGCACGTTGCGCGCCACCTGCTCCTCGCCCTCGGCCGACACCAGCTTGATGCCGTTGGCGCCGATGGCCTGGAGGTTGGCGCCGCGCACGATGAAGGTCACGTCCTCCCCGGCCAGCGCGAGTTTGGCGCCCACCAGGCCGCCGATGGCCCCCGCGCCGATGATTGCTATCTTCATGTCGATCCCCAAGAGTTGAAATTCTTCGCGTCAGCCGAAGCGGTTGGAGAGGCGGCCAATGCCGTCGATCTCCACCTCGACCAGGCTGCCGGGCTTCATCGAGCCCACGCCCACGGACGTGCCGCACAGGATCACGTCGCCGGGATGCAGGCTCATGTCCTGCGAGATGAGGCTGACCAGGCGCTGCACGGAAAACCGCATGTCGCTGATCGGATAGTTCTGCCGCTCCTCGCCGTTGAGCACGGTGCGCACCACCAGCGTGGCGGGATCGAGGCCGGTGGCGATGGCCGGGCCCATGGGGCAGAAGGTGTCGAAGCCCTTGGCGCGCACCCACTGGGCGAACGAGGCATCGCGGTTGAGGATGTCGGCCACGGTGACGTCGTTGGCGCAGGTGTAGCCGAACACGTGATCGAGCGCGCGCTCCTCGGAGACGGCGGTGGCGGTCTTGCCGATGACGATGCCGAGCTCGCCCTCAAACACCACCTTGCCGTCGCACAGCGGCTTGCGGATCGGCGCCTCGTGCGCCGAGAAGGAGTTCGGTGCCTTCAACAGGTAGAGCGGCTCTTCGGGCACGGCGAGCTTGAGCTTCTCGCCGAGGGCGTGGAAGTTGTTCCACAGCGCGATGACCTTGGTCGGCTCGCTCGGCGACAAGAGGCGCAGGCCGGCCAGCGCGAACACGCGGCCGGTGGGCTCGGGCGTGCCGTACATGTCGCCGCGATACTCGCGCACGGCATCGTCCTCCAGGGTGCCGAAGGCGGCTTCTCCGGCGTGTTCGAAACGGACCCAACGTTGTGGCATGTTGTGCTTTCTTTTGATGCTGTGAATGTGGGTGGGTCGACAGGCGCTGCGGGTGCGGGGCCTAGTCGAACGGCAGGTAGTCGGGAACGACCAGCGAGGCCAGCAGCTTCCCCATCTCGGCCGGGTTGTCGGTCACGTGGATGCCGCAGGCCTTCATGACGGCGAGCTTCTCCTGCGCCGTGCCCTTGCCGCCGGAAATGATGGCGCCCGCATGGCCCATGCGCTTGCCGGGCGGCGCGCTGGCGCCGGCGATGAAGCCGACCACGGGCTTGCGCATGTGGGCGTGGATCCAGCGCGCGCACTCTTCCTCGGCATCGCCGCCGATCTCGCCGACCATGATGACGGCGTCGGTGCGCGGGTCGTCGTTGAACATCTTCAGCACATCGATGTGCCGCAGCCCGCCGACCGGATCGCCGCCGATGCCGACCACGGTCGACTGGCCGATGCCGAAGCGCCCGAGCTGGCTCGCGGCCTCGTAGGTCAGGGTGCCCGAGCGCGAGACCACGCCGATGCGGCCGCGCTGGTGGATGTGGCCCGGCATGATGCCGATCTTGATCTCGTCGGGCACGATGAGGCCAGGGCAGTTGGGCCCGAGCAGCAGGGTCTTGCGCCCTTCCATGCGGCGGCGGGTGCGGATCATGTCGCGCACGGGAATGCCCTCGGTGATGCAGATCACGAGGTCGAGCTCGGCATCCACCGCTTCATCGATGGCGGCGGCGGCGAAGGCCGGGGGCACATAGATGACCGAGACGGTGGCGCCTGTGCGGGCCTTGGCTTCCTTGACCGTGCCGTAGATGGGAATGCCGGCCATGGCCTGCCCGGCCTTCATGGGATTGACGCCGGCGACGAAGCAGTGGCGCCCGTGGCCATACTCGAGGCAGGCCTGGGTGTGGAACTGGCCGGTCTTGCCGGTGATGCCCTGCGTGATGACGCGGGTGTGGCGGTTGATGAGGATCGACATCTTTTTCCTTTACCGCTCTGTGAGGTCCGCTCTTGTTTTGTTGGAGCTGCTGTTCGGGGCGCGTGCACAGGACAGCGGGTACTTCCCTCCGCGAATGTCCCCCGCCTTCGGCTCCTCCTTTATTTCGCTGCGGGAAGCACCCACTGCCCTGTGCACGGAGGCGCTCGGGTCGTGCCGGCCGATCAACTGCTGCGCGTCTGGCGCGCGTCGGCGGGGTACTCCCCGCAGCGAAATAAAGGAGGAGGCCGAAGGCCGGGGGACATTCGCGGAGGGGAGTACCCCGTCGGCGCGTGCCCGCAACGAACGACAAAAAGCTCGCCCCAAAAAACAGCGCCAGTTCATCGCTGCCCCTTAGGAACCCGAGCCACGACAACCGCCTGCCGAGCCGCCTCGCCGATATCCTCGGCACCGATGATCTGAAGCTCCGACTGCGCGAGGATGGTTCGCCCCAGGTCCTCGTTCGTGCCCTTCATGCGCACCACCAGCGGCACCGAGAGGGCCGTCTCGCGTGCCGCGGCGACGATGCCGTGGGCGATCACGTCGCAGCGCATGATGCCGCCGAAGATGTTGACCAGCACCGCCTTCAGGCGTGGGTTGCGCAGCATCAGCTGGAAGGCCGCGGTGACCTTCTCCACGCTCGCGCCACCACCCACGTCGAGGAAGTTGGCCGGCGATCCGCCATAGAGCTTGATCGCATCCATCGTCGCCATCGCGAGGCCCGCGCCATTGACCAGGCAGCCGATGTCGCCGTCGAGCGAGATGTACGACAGGTCGAACTTCGAGGCTTCGATCTCCGTCGGATCCTCCTCGTCGAGGTCGCGCATCGCGGCGATCTCGGGCTGGCGGAACAGCGCGTTCGGATCGAAGCTGAGCTTGGCGTCGAGCGCCATCAACCGACCGTCGCGCGTGCGCACCAGCGGGTTGATCTCGGCCAGTGAAGCGTCGCTCGCATCGAAGGCCTGGTAGAGCTTCTGCATGAACTCGCGCGCCTGCACCACGTCGCGGCCCGCGAGGCCGATCGAGCGTGCGAGCGCATCGGCCTCGGTCGCCTTGATCCCCGTCTCGGGGTCGATGAACAGCGTGTGGATCTTCTCGGGCGAACGCGCGGCCACTTCCTCGATGTCCATCCCGCCTTCGCTCGAAGCCATCAGCGCCACGCGCCGCGCACCGCGGTCGACCACCATCCCGAGGTAGAACTCCTGGTCGATCTCCACCCCCTCCTCGACCAGCAGCTGCCGCACCACCCGGCCCTCGGGTCCCGTCTGGTGCGTGCGCAGCGTCATGCCGAGCAGCGCCTGCGCATGGCGGCGCACCTCCGCGCCCGACCAGGCCAGCTTCACCCCGCCGCCCTTGCCGCGTCCGCCCGCATGGATCTGCGCCTTCACCACCCACGAACGCCCGCCGAGCCGGGCGGCGGCATCGGCCGCCTCGTCGCTCGTGCGGCAGACGAAACCGCGCGGCGTCGCCACGCCATGGCGGCGCAGCACTTCCTTGCCCTGGTATTCGTGGATGTTCATCGAATCAGCCGTTGTTTGATCTATTCAATTGCAATTCAGGCGCCGAGTTCGGCACCGCGGCATTCGGCCCAATTGAAATGGCGCTTGGAAAGCGGCGCGGAACCTTCGCCTTCGCGGCGCTTGTAGGCTTCCTTCTTCTGTTCGATCGCATCGGCCAGGAATGCCGCGTCGTAGGCGCGCAGCAGATGCGGATGATTCGCCTCGAGATAATGGCCAATGCGCTTTTCGGGTTCCTGCGCCGTGCCCATCAGGTCGCAATAAGTTTGACGGTCCCAGTGCCAGCGCAGTCCCAGTTCGTAGAAGGCGGCGTTGTAGGCATTGCGTTCGGTTTCATCGAGCCAGTATTGAACGGGCGTGAGGTTCTGCATGGTCTGCTCCTTTCGAATGACTGCCGTGCGGTGAATTGGATGACTTGCCGGCATGTTCAAACTGTAGAAGTGCAGAACGATAAATAACAGTCAAACTATTTTATTGAGAGCATTCATTTGGAGTTATGCATGACTCCAATTCAATTCAAGAAAAGAAGACGAACGAATCCCTTCGCCGCCGGCCATGCCATTGGCGAATCAATTGCGGATTCGTTCGAATTGGCGCGGAATTACCGCGCCGCGTTCTTCGTCGTCAGATCACGCGTTCGGCGCGCAGCGCCGCGACGTCTTCCAGGCCGTAGCCCAGCTGCATCAGCACTTCCTCGGTGTGCTCGCCCAGGAGCGGCGAGCGCTTCACCTCGGTGGGGCTGTCCGACAGCTTGATCGGATTGCCCACCGTCAGGTACTTGCCGCGCGTGGGATGGTCGACCTCGACGATGGTCCCGGTCTCGCGCAGCGATTCGTCGGCGGCGATCTCCTTCATCGAGAGGATCGGCCCGCACGGAATGTCGTACTGGTTCAGGATCTCCATGGCCTCGAACTTGTCCTTGGTCATGGTCCATTGCTCGATGCGCGCGAAGATCGGCTTCAGGTGCAGCAGGCGCGCGGCCGGCGTGGCATAGGCCTCGTCGGTGATCCAGCCTTCCTCGCCGATCACCTTGCACACCGCCGGCCACACGGCCGCCTGCGTGATGAAGTAGATGTAGGCGTTGGGGTCGGTCTCCCAGCCCTTGCACTTGAGGATCGAGCCGGGCTGGCCGCCGCCCGAGGCATTGCCCGCGCGCGGCACCGCGTCGCCGAACTTGCCGTCGGGGTACTGCGGGTATTCGTGCATGGTGCCCGTGCGTTCCAGCCGCTGCTGGTCGCGCATCTTCACGCGGCACAGGTTGAGCACCGCGTCCTGCATCGGCGCCAGCACCTTCTGGCCGCGGCCGGTGCTGTTGCGCTGGAACAGCGCCGCCAGGATGCCGAGCGCGAGGTGCAGGCCGGTGCCGCTGTCGCCGATCTGGGCGCCGGTCACCATCGGCGGACCATCCTCGAAGCCGGTGGTCGACGCCGCGCCGCCGGCGCACTGCGCCACGTTCTCGTAGACCTTGCAGTCGGCGTACTTGCCGGGGCCGAAGCCCTTGACCGAGGCCACGATCATGCGCGGGTTGAGCTTCTGGATGTGTTCCCAGGTGATGCCCATGCGGTCGAGCGCGCCGGGCGCGAAGTTCTCGACCAGCACGTCGCAGGTCTTGATCAGCTCGTCGAGCACCTGGCGCCCCTTGGGGTTCTTGGTGTCGAGCGTGATCGAGCGCTTGTTGTGGTTCAGCATCGTGAAGTAGAGGCTGTCCACACCGGGGATGTCGCGCAGCTGGCCGCGCGTGGCATCGCCTTCGCCGGCGCGCTCGACCTTGATGACGTCGGCGCCGAACCAGGCCAGCAGCTGCGTGCAGGTGGGGCCGGATTGCACGTGGGTGAAATCGAGGATGCGGACACCCTCCAGCGCTTGACTCATCGACTGTCTCCTTCTTTGATCGTGGTTTCCGCTTCTAGCAGACGAGCGCGCAGTTTGCGCTCTTCCGCGAATCGGGCTGTCTCGTCGCGGACGATGGCGACGATGCCCGAGACCTGGCGTTGTGGCGAAAACAGCATCGACACCGTGAAGGCGATCGACAAGGTGCGGCCGTCCTTGTGCAGGGCCGGCACGCGCAGCAGATCGGCACCGTACTTGGTGATGCCGGTGTCCATGGTCTTGTGGTAGCCGTCCCAGTGGCGCTGCCGCTGGCGCTCGGGAATGATGAGGTCGAGCGAGCGACCCAGCGCCTCGGCCTCGGTGAAGCCGAAGATGCGTTCGGCCGCGGGGTTCCACAGCACGATGGCCCCGGCCGCATCGCACACCATGATGGCATCGCCCGCCCCTTCGACGAGCTGCCTGAAATCCACTGAAGCTTGCATGCTGGCCTCCCGCCTCGACGCATCCGAAATACCGCGCCCCCCGGCGCTTCGTGGACTGGAAAAGCCCCGGGGGAACGCCTGGGTCAGACTGCCTTCGCTTCGTGCAGCGCGGCGATCTGCTGTTGGCTGTAGCCGAGTTCGGCCAGCACGTCGTCGGTGTGTTCGCCCAGCAGCGGCGAACCGGTGATCTCGGGCTTGAGGTCCGAGAACTTGATCGGGCTGCCCACGGTGAAGTAGGTGCCGCGCTCCTTGTGCGGCACTTCCACGATCGAGCCGCTCTTGCGCAGCGATTCGTCGTTGAGCAGTTCCTTCATCGTCAGCACCGGCGCGCAGGGGATGTCGAACTTGCGCAGGATGTCGACCGCCTCGAACTTGGTCTTGTCGGCCAGCCAGCCCTCGATGGTCGCGAAGATGTCGGTGATGTGCGGCTGGCGCGCCTTGGCGGTCATGTAGTCGGGATCGGTCTTCCACTCGGGCTTGCCGATGGCGTCGCAGATCGGTGCCCAGGCATGGCCCTGCACGGTGAAGTAGATGTAGGCGTTCGGGTCGGTCTCCCAGCCCTTGCACTTGAGCACCCAGCCCGGCTGGCCGCCGCCGCCGGCATTGCCGCCGCGCGGCACCACGTCGCTGAAGGTGCCGTGCGGGTACTGCGGGTATTCCTCGAGGTAGCCCAGGCGATCGAGGCGCTGCTGGTCGCGCATCTTCACGCGGCACAGGTTGAGCACGGCGTCCTGCATCGAGCAGGCCACGCGCTGGCCCTTGCCGGTCTGCTCGCGGCCGATGATGGCCGTGAGGATACCGATCGCCAAGTGCATGCCGGTGTTGCTGTCGCCCAGCGCCGCGGCGCTCACGGTCGGCGGGCCGTCCCAGAAGCCGGTGGTGGAGGCGGCGCCGCCCGCGCACTGCGCAACGTTCTCGTAGACCTTCAGGTCGTCGTAGTGGTGGCCGTCGCTGAAGCCCTTGACCGAGGCGACGATCATCTTCGGGTTCAGTTCCTGGATGCGTTCCCAGCTGAAGCCCATGCGGTCGAGCGCACCGGGGCCGAAGTTCTCGACCAGCACGTCCGATTCCTTGATCAGCTTCTCGAGCACCACCTTGCCCTCGGGCTGCTTGGTGTCCAGCGTCAGCGAACGCTTGTTGCTGTTGAGCATGGTGAAGTACAGCGCGTCCACGTCGGGGATGTCGCGCAGCTGCGAACGCGTGACGTCGCCGGCGCCGGGGCGCTCGACCTTGATCACGTCGGCGCCGAACCAGGCCAGCAGCTGGGTGCAGGCCGGACCGGCTTGCACGTGCGTGAAGTCGATGATCTTGATGCCGTTGAGAGGTTTGTTGCTCATGTCGAATCTCCTGGAATGAAAGGAATCACTTCTTCTTCGCCGTGGCCGGGTTGAGACTGGTGATGCGGCCGCTCTCGGTGCCCGCGGTCTCGTCGATGACGGCATTGATCAGGGTCGGGCGGCCCGTGGCGACGGCCTCGGTCAGGGCCGCCTGCAGCTCGTCGGCGGTGGTCGCATGCACGCCCACGCCGCCGAAGGCTTCCATCAGCTTGTCGTAGCGCGCGTTCTTCACGAACACGGTGGGCGCCACGTCGGGCGTGCCGCTGGGGTTCACGTCGGTGCCGCGGTAGACACCGTTGTTGTTGAACACGATCACGCAGATCGGCAGGTTGTAGCGGCAGATGGTCTCGACCTCCATGCCGCTGAAGCCGAAGGCGCTGTCGCCCTCGATCGCGATCACCGGCTTGCCCGTGACCACGGCCGCGGCCACCGCGAAGCCCATGCCGATGCCCATGATCCCCCAGGTGCCCACGTCGAGGCGCTTGCGCGGCTCGTACATGTCGACGATGCTGCGCGCGAAGTCCAGCGTGTTGGCGCCTTCGTTGACGACGATCGCATCGGGCCGGGCCTTGACCTGGTCGCGGATCACGCTGAGCGCGCTCTGGAAGTTCATCGGCGAGGGACGCGCGGCGAGCGTGGCGGCCATCTTCGACAGGTTCTTGTCCTTGCGCTCGGCGATCGCGCCGGTCCACTCGGTCGGCGGCTTGGCCCACTTGGCGTCGATGCCCGCGAGCAGCGCGGCCACGCAGGAGCCGATGTCGCCGATCACCGGCGCGGCGATCGCCACGTTGCTGTCGATCTCGGTCGGCGCGATGTCGATCTGGATGAACTGCTTGGCGCCCTTCTCCTGCGCCCAGGTCTTGCCCTTGCCGTGCGAGAGCAGCCAGTTCAGGCGCGCGCCCACCAGCAGCACCACGTCGGCTTCCTGCAGCACGTAGGAGCGCGCGGCGGCGGCCGATTGCGCATGCGTGTCGGGCAAGAGGCCCTTGGCCATCGACATCGGCAGGTAGGGGATGCCGGTCTTCTCGACCAGCGCGCGGATGTCGGCATCGGCCTGGGCGTAGGCGGCGCCCTTGCCCAGCAGGATCAGCGGGCGCTTCGCGCCCTTGAGCAGGTCGAGCGCGCGCTGCACGGCGTCGGCGGCCGGGATCTGGCGCGGCGCGGGGTCGATGACCTTGATCAGCGAGTTCTTGCCCTTGATGGCGTCCATCGTCTGCGCGAACAGCTTGGCCGGCAGGTCGAGGTACACGCCGCCGGGGCGGCCCGAGACGGCCGAGCGGATGGCGCGCGCGATACCCACGCCGATGTCCT
Organism: Variovorax sp. PDC80; assembly: GCF_900115375.1. Lineage (NCBI taxonomy): Bacteria > Pseudomonadati > Pseudomonadota > Betaproteobacteria > Burkholderiales > Comamonadaceae > Variovorax > Variovorax sp. PDC80. Next base: position 189,739 of record NZ_FOWG01000008.1, read on the forward strand.
CGGCGTGCAGCACGCGGAACGCGGCCTTGCACAGCGGCTTGGCGATCGCCAGCTGGTCCATCTCCTCGTAGTCGCCCTGCTGCAGGTCGACGATCTCGCGCTCGCTGGAGCCGCTGATCAGGATCATCGGGAAGCAGTTGGTGGTGGCGTTGGCCAGCGCGGTCAGGCCGTTGAGGAAGCCGGGCGCCGACACCGTGAGGCAGATGCCGGGCTTCTGCGTGAGGAAGCCGGCGGCAGCGGCGGCATTGCCGGCGTGCTGCTCGTGGCGGAACGAGATCACGCGCATGCCCTCGGCCTGCGCCATGCGGGTCAGGTCGGTGATCGGGATGCCCGGCAGCGCGAAGATGGTGTCGATGTCGTTCAGCTTCAGCGCATCGATCACCAGGTGGAAACCATCGGTGGTTTCCGCTTCCGGCGCTTCCTGCGTCATCTGCTGGAGGGCGCGCGCGACGAGTTGCTGATCGTCGGCGGCGCCGTTGGCTGGCCGACTCTTGGGCTTGATCGCCTCATCGAGCGTCGTGGCCGCCTCTTTGGCTGTGCTAACTGAAGACATGTCTCTCCTTCTGCTGGGGTGAATGGCCGAGGCCCGAGCCGCGACTATGATTCGGGCCATCCTTTCGGCCGTTGACCTCGGTCAACTTTCCCGAAAACGGCGCCGACCCCCGATGAAGCGGCGCCGCAGGCGACGAAATCGAGCAAGACGGTGACCATGACGTTGTTGGAAAACCACCCGGAGAAGAACATCATTCGCGCCCAGCTCCGGCAGAACATCCTGCTCAAGGACCTGAACGAGGGCGAGCGCGCCGAGCTCGAGGCTCACCTGGTGATCGTCGACGGCAACAAGGGCGATTTCCTGCTGCACCAGGGGGTGCGGGAGATGGAGCAGTACTTCATCCTCGACGGCATCCTCAAGCGGGTGGTGAGCAACCCGGAGGGCAAGGAGATGATCCTGCGCTTCGCCGACGAGAACGACATGGAGACCAGCTACGCGGCCATGCGCCTGGGCACGCCCACGCCCTACGGCATCGTCTGCGTCACCAAGGCCCGCGTGGCGAGCCTGCCGCTGAAGGAATGGACCGCCTTCCTGGCGAGCCATCCCCAGACCAAGGAACTGTTCGAGTTCCTCGTGATGCGCGGCATGAGCGAGATCATGGCGCACACCATCACGCTGCACCTGCTGGACGCGCCGGGCCGGGTGCACCGTTTCCTGCGCAAGCACCCCGAGCTCGTGGACCGCATCCCGAGCAAGGAGCTCGCGTCCTACCTCAATCTCTCCGCAGAAACCCTGAGTCGGCTGCGCAAGCGCGGGAAGATCTGAGGCCGCCCAAGACCCCCTAGGTCTGTTTCGCTGACGCGAAGCGCCGGGTCGTCGCCATCAGCCGCAGCTGGTTGTCCACCGCGCCCACGCCTTCCACCGCGGCCGTGACGGCCTCGGTCTGCGCGCGCTCGTCCGCGTCGAGCACGATGCCGCGCAAGCTCACGCGGCCGTGGTCGGCCTCCACCGTGACGCGGATGTCGGCCGTGGCCGCTGCGTCCTTGAGCGCCGCCTTCACGCGTGCCGCCAGCGCCATGTTGGCCAGCAGCGCGCGCGAGCGCGCGGTCTCGGCGAACTCGGGCCGCGCCGCCAGCGCACGGATCTGCGCCACGCAACTGTCGACCGTGAGCCGGTCGGTGTTGAGCACCAGGTCGTAGAGCACCGGGTCGCCCCAGCTCACGCCGAACTGCGCATGCATGCGCGCCGCATGCGCCTCGTCGCTGCGCCGGATCTCGGCCTCGGCGAACTCGGCGTCGTCGGTCTCCAGGTGCGTCATCAGCCAGTCGATGCGCTTCTTCAGCGAGCGCGTGATGCGCACGCACACCACGTGCGGCACCGGCCGCAGCAGGCAGGTGGCGCCCCAGCCGCGCAGCACCACGTTGCCGCGGTCGGCCAGCGCGAACAGCTCCTCGGCCGTGTAGAGCGCGAGGCTGCGCCGGTCGGTCGTGAGCCGCTCGACGAAACCGGCCTTGCCGCCGCGCAGGCGGCCGATCAGGCTGGTCGAGACCTGCATGCGGTCGGCGACGCGCTCGATGACCTCGTGGCGCATCGATTCCAGCCCCATCTCCTCGGCGAGCTGAACCGACACGTCCTTGGCGAGCGATCCCATTTCCTGGGTCAGTGCGATGACGGGCATGGCGTGACCTCCGGGTTCAATCGACCGGCCGCTCGACGGCGAACTCGTCGGGCTTCTTCGGCTTGAAGAGCGCCAGCAGCTTGGAGATCAGCGGCCAGAACAGCAGCGTGAGCGCCAGGGTGGTGATGCCGCCGACCAGCGGGTTCGAGAACATGATCATCACGTCGCCCTGCGACACCAGCATGGCCTGGCGGAACGAGTCCTCGGCCTTGTCGCCGAGCACCAGCGCCAGCACCAGCGGCGCGAGCGGGAAGTCGAGCTTCTTGAACAGGTAGCCGATGACGCCGAAGCCCAGCATGAACCAGATGTCGAGCATCGCGTTGTGCACGGTGTAGGCACCGATGGCGCAGATCACGATGATCACCGGCGCGATGATCGAGAACGGGATGCGCAGGATCGAGGCGAACAGCGGCACCGTGCTCAGCACCACGATCAGGCCGACGATGTTGCCCAGGTACATGCTGGCGATCAGGCCCCAGACGAAGTCCTTCTGCTCGACGAACAGCAGCGGCCCGGGCTGCAGGCCCCAGATCAGCAGGCCGCCCAGCAGCACCGCCGCGGTCGGCGAGCCCGGGATGCCGAGCGCCAGCATCGGCAGCAGCGCGCTGGTGCCGGCCGCGTGCGCCGCGGTCTCGGGCGCGACCACGCCCTCGGCCTCGCCGGTGCCGAACTTCGAGCCGCGCTTGGACATCTTCTTGGCCAGGCCGTAGGCCATGAACGAGGCCGGCGTGGCGCCGCCCGGGGTGATGCCCATCCAGATGCCGATCAGCGAGCTGCGCAGCGAGGTCATCCAGTACTGCGGCAGCTGCTTCCAGGTCTGCAGCACCACCTTCGGATCGATCTTCGCGCTCTTGCCCGAGAACTTCAGCCCTTCTTCCATCGACAGCAGGATCTCGCCGATGCCGAACAGGCCGATCACCGCGATCAGGAAGTCGAAGCCGCGCATCAGCTCGGGCTGGCCGAAGGTCAGGCGCAGCTGGCCCGTGACCGTGTCCATGCCCACGCTGGCGAGCGCGAAGCCCAGCGCCATCGAGGCCAGGATCTTGAACGGCGAGCCCTTGCCCATGCCAACGAAGCTGCAGAAGGTCAGCAGGTAGACCGCGAAGAATTCGGGCGAGCCGAACTTCAGCGCGAACTTGGCGACCAGCGGCGCGAGGAAGGTGATCATCACCACCGCGAGGAAGGCGCCCACGAACGACGAAGTGAAGGCCGTGGTGAGCGCCGCGCCCGCGCGGCCCTGCTGCGCCATCGGGTAGCCGTCGAAGGTGGTGGCCACCGACCAGGGCTCACCCGGGATGTTGAACAGCACCGAGGTGATGGCGCCGCCGAACAGCGCCCCCCAGTAGATGCACGACAGCATGATGATCGCCGAGGTCGGCGACATCGTGAACGTGAGCGGCAGCAGGATCGCGACGCCGTTGGCGCCGCCCAGTCCGGGCAGCACGCCGATCAGCACGCCCAGGATGATCCCGACGAACATCAGGCCGATGTTGGTCGGTGTCAGGATCACCGAAAAGCCCTGCATCAGGGCACCGATTTCTTCCATTTCGCTTGTGCTCCGTGAGGTGTCAGTAGCCGAGGAACGAGAGCGGATCCAGGGCGCCCTTGAACAGCGGCACCTTGAACCAGACCTCGAACATGAAGAAGAACAGCGTGTTCACGGCCAGCGCCGCGATCGCGGCCTTGACCCAGGAGTACTTGCCCAGGATCACCATGAACAGCGCGATGTAGACCGCCGAGGCCACATACAGGCCGAGCAGCGCGATGCCCAGCACGTAGACCACCGCCGGCAGCAGCACCGAGAGCACGCGCTTGAGCTGCTCGCGGTCGACGAAGACCTCGGTGTTGCGGTTCTTGCCCAGCAGCGACTGGTAGAGGATGCCGATGCCCGAGATCGTGATGATCAGGCCGATGAAGAACGGGAAGTAGCCCGCGCCCGGGCCGTCGCTGGTCCAGCCCGCGCCGAGCCGGCGGCTTTCGAAGATCACCACCAGGCCGATCGCCAGCAGCAGCAGTGCCACCACCGCCTCGACCTTGTTCGTGGCCACGCCCGTGCGCGCGGCCGGGTCGGATACGTTGTCGTCGTGCTCCATGGAGCCCCCATCGTGTTGTTGTCGAGAGAGAAAACCGGGCGCGACGCCACGCGCCCGCGCGGGCGCATGCTCACGTCGTCCGATGCATCGCGGCGGCGCGCCCGGCCGCCGGAGCCTTCTTGCCTGTTACTTGCTGGCGGCCAGGAAGCCGGCTTCGGTCATCAGCGTCTTGTGCGTGATTTCCGCGCTGGCGAGCCACTTCTCGAAATCGGGGCCGGTCATGAAGGTCGGGTTGAAGGCGCCCTTCTCCATGTATTCCTTCCACTCGGGCGTGGCGATCACCTTGGTCAGCAGGTCCTTGTAGAAGGCCAGCTGTTCGGGCTTGACGCCCGGTGCCATGAAGATGCCGCGCAGCATCGTGTACTTGGCCGGCACGCCCGCTTCCTTGCAGGTGGGCACGTCGTTCCACGACTGCGTGTCGGTGACCTTGGCCTTGAACGGCATGCGCTCGTCGTCGAACACGCACAACGCGCGCAGCTTGCCCGCGCGCCACTGCGCCACCGCCTCGATCGGGTTGTTCACGGTGGAGTTCACGTGGCCGCCCACCAGCTGCACCGCGACCTCGCCGCCGCCCTTGAAGGGCACGTAGATGAACTTGGTGCCCGTGGCCTTCTCGAGCGCGACCGTGATGATCTGGTCTTCCTGCTTCGAGCCGGTGCCGGCCATCTTGAACTTGTTCGGGCCCGCCGCCTTCACCGCGGCCACGTACTCGCCCGCGGTCTTGTACGGCTGCTCGGCGTTGGTCCACAGCACGAACTGGTCGAGCGCCAGCATCGCCACCGGCGTCATGTCCTTCCAGTTGAAGGGCACGCCCGTGGCCATCGGCGTGGTGAAGAGGTTCGACAGCGAGATGATGATCTTGTGCGGATCGCCCTTGGCTTCCTTCACCGAGAGAAAGCCTTCGGCACCCGCGCCGCCCGACTTGTTGACGACGATCAGCGGCTCCTTCATCAGCTTGTACTTGATGACGATGCCTTGCAGCAACCGGCCCATCTGGTCGGCGCCGCCGCCGGTGCCGGCGGGGATCACGAACTCGACGGGCTTGGCGGGTTCCCAGGCCCATGCGGGGGTGGCGGCTGCCATCACCGCGGCGGCGGCGGTGGCGACCAGGACTCGTGCGCGACACGCGCCGAGGCGCGGAATGAAATGCTTCATCTGTTGTCTCCTGCTGTAGAGGGTGCGCTCTTTTTTTTCGTGAGTCTGAGCCGGATCCGAACAGCGCAGATGGTGCGCGTGCGCGAAACGCGCCGGCTTGATCGCGGTCAATTTTTTGAAGATTCCGTATCGGGGTAAGCCCACCCCGCGATCGGTCGCGGCGATGCGCGCGCGGGCCCTGCGCAACGCATCGCGGACCGCTCGCGCGATGCGTTCGGCGCGCTGGCGAGAGGCGCTTTCGCAGGCCCGACCCCGCCTCCTCAGGGGATTCGGGTTAACCCTATAAAATCGACGCCCCCGTCCACTTTCCATGCCCAGGAGCTTCCCGCCATGCCCAGCCTCGACCGATCGTCCGCCCCCGCGAAGCTGCTGCGTCGCGCCACGGTCGTCCTCAAGAGGCTGGCCTTCGAGGCCGACATGCTGCTGGGCACCCTGCTGAGCCCCAACAAGGTCATCGCCGAGGTCGAGCAGATGCGCGCCCTGCAACGCCGCGCCGACCGCATCGAGGCCACCGACCCGGCCCGCGCCGCCGCCCTGCGCTGGCACGCCTCGCGCGTCGGGCTGCGCTGAGCGCGGGCGCGCTGTCGCAGGAAAGACCGGACGAACTGGTAAAGTCCAGCCGCCCACCGTCTTCGTAGTTCAATGGATAGAACGGGGTCCTCCTAAGACTCAGATACAGGTTCGATTCCTGTCGAAGGCACCAATGACACGGTTCCGTGTCTCCAGCGCCCGAAGCCGCGTCGCGGAACAAGCGATTCCGCGGAACTGGGCAGGTCGGCGGTTCGGCCCCTGCTCAGGGCGTGGTCGCTTCGAACAACGCGCCAATGAGCGCGCGATCCCGGCGCACCGACAGGCAGCACAGCGAATAGCTGATCGACAGCTCCTCGTCCTCGATCGCGATGGCGCACAGTCCCTGCAGGGGGATGAACTCCACCTGCGCGACGAAACCGATTCCCATGCCGCAGGCAACGGCGTGCAGGATGGCTTCACGGCTGTTGATCTCCATGACGCAGTTCAGGCGCACGTTCCTTTGCCGGCACGCGCGCTCGACACGCTGTCGCGTCTTCGACCCGGCCTCCCGAAGGATGACCGCTTCGCCTTCGATATCCCGCGTCACGATCGACGTGCGATGCGTCCAGGGGTGGTCGACGGGAACCACCGCGACGATTCGCTCGCTACGAAATGCTGCGCTGTGCAAGCCCTCGGTGGGCGGCGGCTCCACCAGCAGGCCGACGTCGATGTCGAAATCGTGCAAACCGCGCAAGGTCGATTCTTCCGATCCGATGGAGACCGTCACCTCGAGCGACGGATGGGTGCTCTTGAACCGTCGGACCAGTTCCAGCGCGATGGGAGGAGAGACCGTTCCGATGCGGATCGATCCGGCTCCGAGCTTCTGTGCATTCTGCAAAAAAGTGATCGCTTCTTCTTCCTGGCCGAACAGGCCCTGGGTGATGCCATAGAGCCGCTCGCCCGTCGGGGTCAACCTCACGGTACGACTTCCGCGCAGGAAGAGTTCGACATTGAAGCGAATCTCCAGTGCCTTGACCTGATCGGTCACCGTGGGCTGGCCGATGCGCAGGTAATGCGCCGCCGCGGTGAAGCCGCCTGTCCTGGCGACAGCATGAAAGCATCGGATCCACTTGTAATACTGGTGAAACATGGGACGAGGCATCAAGGCTCGATGACAGCGAGCCGCGAAGGCTCTCACATCGGCCTGGGGCGCGCATGCGCGCTTTCCCCCGTGGCTGGCCGATGGGCCTGCATTCATTGGTTCCCAGCCAGACTGCCCGCTGCGGGGCGATGAACGAGTTCGCCGCGCGCATGACGGATCAATGCCTCGAATGGAACCCGAGGAAGACGCGGATTGCCGCACCGCCGACCCATCGGTTTTCGACCACCCCGACCTCGGAAATGCGATTGGACGGCACCCGATGCCAACTCGACACTGCGCCGGTCGGGGGATGCACCTTGCGGCGCACCGAGGAAAGCAGCGAAGGGAGAAAAACATCGCTTCGATGCGCCAGGCATTTCATGACGCTGTAGTACCCGGAGACAAGCAGCCCGCTCGCCGAACGAATCGAACGGCGAGGTTTCCCTCACCCATTCCAACGAGCTTCTACCGATGAAAAAATCGACCTCCCTCCTTTGCAGGAGCGTATGGATCGGCCTGGCGGCGATCCTTCTTTCCAATGTCGCGCATGCAGTGATCTACCCGGTCCGCACCAAGGGGACCGCCAAGGTCCAAGTCATCGAGCAACGCCACATGGCCGAAAGCGGGAGCACGGTGGGCGGACCCGGCCATGTGGTCGCGAAGTTTTCCGACCTGATCCAGAACGCCATTGCCTACAAGACCGCCCATCCCACGGAAACGGTGGAAATCCGCTCCGCTACCTACAAGATGGCGCTCGATGCCTATGTCGGATTCAACCCGGGCAATGCATCGACCTACCTCAACGTTTCCGATTCGGACTTCGCGGGAAGCGATTCCGAGAAACTGATCTATTCGTACTGCAAGGCGGCACAGGCCGGGGTGAAGGTACAAATGATCATTCACCTGGCGAGCGACGCCTCCATCGCGCAGGTCAAGGCCTATCTCGATGCCAACGGCGGCCCCAACCTCTCCTACCGTTTCGTGGGCTGGGGCACCGGGTCCGACGAACAGATGCACAACAAGTTCATGCTGATCAACAAGATTCGCAGCGGAACGAGCGATCAAAGCAGCGTCGTCTACACCGCCACCGCAAACTTCGACGAGTGGCGCGCCTATGGCCCGGTCAGCGGCAACAACTGGCACCAGGCGGGCGTGATCGTCAGCCAGAACGATGGTCTCTACGGGGCTTACAAGAAATACTTCGACAGCGCGCTGTGGCCCCATGCGCAGGACACGAGCCCGGCCGCGTTCCGGGCGACCATGCAGAGCCTGCACACCGCCTCGGGCGGCTTGAACTATGCCGAGGACTCGAGCGGAATCTCTGCCTACTTCTATCCGTACTACGGAACCAACGTCTGGTCGACCACCGCCAATCCCATGGCCAAGATCATGCAGACCATCAATACGGGCGCCAATGTCACGGCCCCGTACGTCAAGATGGATCAGGCCTACCTCCGCTTCCACAACAACGCGTGGTCGGAGCTGGGTTCCGCGCTCATGACCGACATCCATGAGATGGCGCTGCAGCATGGCCTCGATCTATCGAGTTCATCCACATCGAACGTCAAGTTTGTCGTCATGGACGACGACGATGACGGCGATGACTACAGCCCGTTGCCTGGCGCCAAAGTTCACCGCAACAAGAAGACGCACGGCAAGACTTCGCAATTCGCGTACACGCAGGGTGGAACGCCGCACTACTACTCGCTCACCGGATCGACCAATGCGAAGTACAACGACTTCATGCTGAAGGCAAACAACATGATCGTGATCCACGAATCGGGGACGGGCAACAATCCGGTCTATGAGGACTTCGGCGACATGTTCAGCTACATGTTCAGTCAATAGCTTGCCTTCCCGCAGCCGCGCGAGGTCGTGTGGCTGTATCGGGGTCTTCGCCTCTAGTGAGCCTCCCAGCCCCGCATGCGCTCCCACGCCCCCCGCATGCCGTCAACCAGCGCATCCATCTGCTCGCCCACCGTGGTCTCCCGCTCGATGCCGAACACGCTCTGGCCGGCCGCCTCGTAGATCAGCCGCGCGTCGTCGAACTCGTGCATCGAGGCGAACACGTCGCCCGTGAGCGCCTGCTGCAGCGGCATGCCCAGCGGCGCGGGCGCGCCAGGCTCGTTCCAGGCGTCGATCCAGTCGCTGCGCACCACGCGGCAGGGCTTGCCGCTGTGGGCCCGCGTGATCAGGGTGTCCTCGCTGCCGCTGGCGATGAGCCGTTGCAGCAGCGCGGGCGGCGTGTGGTTCTCCTTCGCGCCCATCCACAAGGTGCCGAGCCACGCGCCCTGCGCGCCCATGCCCAGCACGCCCAGCACCTGCGCGCCGGTGGCGATGCCGCCGGCCGCCAACACCGGCACCTCGCCCGCTTCGGCGATGACCTGCGGCAGCAGCGAGAGCGTGCCGACCGTGCCGGTGTGGCCACCCGCGTCGTAGCCCTGCGCCACCAGCACCTCCACGCCCATGTCGAGCGCCTTGCGCGCATGCCGCACGGAGCCGACCAGCGAGAAGGTGAGCTTGCCGCGCGCCTTCGCGCGCTCGATGAGGTCGGCGCGCAGGCCGATGGCCGTGGCCACGCCGCGCGCGTCGGAGTCGAGCACGGCCTCGATCTGCGCGTCGAACAGCGCCCGGGTGCGCACCTGGCTCGTGAAGAAGCTGGGCCGCTGCGGCGGCTTCACCTGGAAGCGGTCGCGCAGGCCGTCGACGAAGGCCACGTGCGGCGCAGGCAGTTGCGCGCGCACGCTCTCGATGCTCGCGGCCTCGTCGGGCACCTGCGAGGGCAGCATCAGGTCGATGCCGTACGGCAGGCCCGCCATGCGTTCGCTCGCCTCGGCCAGGATGTGCGGAATTTCGTGCGGCAGCTCGCGCGCGAGTCCCAGCACCGGAAAGCCGCCCGCCCGCGCAATGGCCGCGCAGACGTCCACCGAGTGCGAGAAGCCGAAGATCGGATGACGGATGCCCAGCCGGTCGCACAACGGCGGCCGCACGGGCGATTCGCTTGCGATGTTCATTGCGCCTCGATGCCCGCCGTCTTGATGACCTTGCTCCACTTGTCGTATTCGCTCGCGATGAAGGCGTCGAACTGCTTGGGGCCCTGCGGCGCCACCTCGAGCCCGAGCACGTCGAGCTTGGGCTTCATCGCCGGATCGGCCAGGATCTCGGCCACGTCGGCCGACAGCTTGGCGACGATGGCATCGGGCGTCTTCACCGGCGCGACGAAGCCGAACCACGTGCCCACGTCGTAGCCCTTCAGGCCCGCAGCCTCCGCCACGGTGGGCGTGTCGGGCAAGGCGCTGGAGCGCTTGCTCGTGGTCACGGCCAGCGGCCGCAGCTTGCCGGCCTTGATGTGCGGCACGGCCAGCGCGACGGTGAGCGGCATCATCGTCACGCGGCCCGCGAGCAGATCGCCGAGCGCATCGGGCTGGCCGCGATAGGGCACGTGCGTGAGCTTGATCTCCGCGCTCTGCGCCAGCAGCTCGCCCGACAGATGGTTCGAGGTGCCCACGCCGGCCGTCGCATAGGTCAGCGGCGGATTGGCCTTCTTCGCCATCGCGACCAGCTCCGCCATGGTCTTGGCCGGCACCTCGGTCGGCACCACGAACACGTTGGGGATCACGCCGAAGCCCTCGATGGCGCGGAAGTCGCGCACGGGATTCCACGCCACGCCCTTGATCAGGCTCGGCGTGACTGCGTGGCCGGGACTCACGCACAGCAGCGTGTAGCCGTCGGGCGCGGCCTTGGCCACGTAGTCGGTGCCGATCGAGCCGCCGGCACCGGTCCTGTTCTCGACGATGACGGGCTGGCCGTACTTGGCCGACAGCCGCTCGCCCACCAGCCGCGCGATCGAGTCGACCACGCCCCCGGCGGTGAACGGCACGATGATGCGGATCGGCTTGCTCGGGTAGTTGCCCTGCGCGAATGCGGGCGCGGTCATTGCGAGGGACTGGACGGCGAAGAGCACGGCCAGCAGGGTGCCTTTGAGGGTCATGGGTTGTCTCCGTTGATGATGGCTGGCGCGCGCCGCCGGCTCAGGTCTGGTGCCCGGCTCGTGCCATGGTGCGGCGCGCGATGTTGGTGAGGTGGATCTGGCTCGTGCCTTCGTAGAGGCGGAACAGCCGCACGTCGCGGTAGAAGCGCTCGGCCACGTTGTCGTTGATGTAGCCGCCGCCGCCGAAGACCTGCACCGCGCGGTCGGCCACGCGGCCGCACATCTCGGAGGCGAACAGCTTGCACATCGAGGCCTCCATGGTCACGTCGGCGCCGTCGTCGCGCTTGCGCGCCGTCTCCAGCAGCAGCGCGCGGGCGGCGTGCACTTCGGTGTTGCTCTCGGCGATCATCTGCTGCACCAGCTGGAACTCGCCGATGGCCTGGCCGAACTGCCGGCGCGATGCGGCGCGTGCCACCATCTCGTCGACCAGCCGGATGGCCGGCCCGATGCACAGCCCCGCGAGGTTGATGCGCTGCTTGTTCAGCGCCTTCATCGCCGTCTTGAAGCCCAGGCCCGGCACGCCACCGACGATGGCCGATGCGTGCACGCGGCAGCCTTCGAGGATCACCTCGCCGACCGGCGAGCCGTGCTGGCCCATCTTGCGATAGCCCGCGGGCGCCGAGAGGCCGGGCGTGTCGCGCTCGACCAGGAAGGCCGTGATGCCGGCCGCGCCCCTGGCCTGCGGGTCGGTGCGCGCGAACACGGTGAACAGGCCGGCAATGGGCGCATTGGTGATGAAGCACTTGCGGCCCGTGATGCGGTAGTGGTCGCCGTCGCGCACGGCCACGGTCTGCTGCGCGGTGGCGTCGGAACCGGCCTCGGGCTCGGTGAGCGCGAAGCAGCCCGTGAGGCGGCCGCTGGCCAGCTCGGGCAGCCAGCGCTGCTTCTGCTCGGGCGTGCCGTCGACCACCAGCGACTCGGACGCGATGCCCGTGTTGCCGCCGAAGCGCGCGCGGAAGGTGGTGGCGGCCTGCGAGACCTCCATGTTCACCAGCGACAGCTCTTCGCTCGTGAGCCCCGCGCCGCCGTACTGCTCAGGAATGCTGTGGCCGAACAGCCCCAGCGCGCGCATGCGCTCGACCACGGGCTCGGGGATGAGGTCGTCGCGGTCGACCTCGGCCTCGATGGGCATGCATTCGTTGCGGATGAAGTCGCGGACTTCGGCGAGCAGGGCGTTGAACTTGTCGGGGCTGCGGATCATGGGTTCGGGGTTCCGGTTTCTGGTTCAGCGCAGGCCTTGCGCGGTTTCGAGCTGGCGCACGGCATCGAGCAGCAGCGGCGCGACCTTGCGCTCCATGCGCTCGCCGGGCGAGCGGTAGGTGGAGAGCGTGCAGTTCATCGCCAGCGGCGTTTCGCGCGGCGGCACGCGCACGGGCACGGCGACGGCGTGGATGTCCTTCTTCCAGTCGCCGCGCGAGTGGCAGAAGCCGCGCGCGGCAAAGAGCTTCTGGTCGGCTTCCCACGCGGGGCGCAATTGCTGGAACAGGGCCGCGTCCTGCAGCCGCAGCCGGTTGAGGATGGCCGAGCGTTCCGGCGCGGTGCAGGCCAGCATCAGCGCGCGGCCGATCGCCGCGGCCAGCAGCGGGCGCGTGCTGCCGATGTCGGGCATGTGGGTGTTGGTGTTGTCGGTGCGGATGGTGTCGACGTACACCACGTCGGAGCGGTCGCGCATGCCCAGGTTCACCGAGCAGCCCGTCTCGCGCGCCAGCCTTTCCATGATGGGCCGCGCGATCTGGCGCACCTGCATGCTGGCCAGCAGCGGGTAGCCCAGCGACAGCACGCCGGGCCCGAGCCTGTATTTCTGCGTGGCGCCGTCGCGGCTCAGGTAGCCCAGCAAGGTGAGCGTGTAGGTGATGCGCGAGACCGTGGGCTTGGGCAGGCCGCTGCGGTCCGAGATCTCGCGGTTGCCGAGCACCGGGTCGGCGCTGGTGAACACGCGCAGCACTTCCATGCCGCGCGCCAGGTTCATCGAGAACTGGCGGTCGGCGGTGAGGTCGTGCGGATCGACGAGACCCGGGAGCGCGATGCTTGTCATGCGGGAGGAGGAGCGCGGTGGTGTGGGCATGATTGGCCGTTCGAAATGGGGCGTCAATGAAACGCGGAGGGTGTTTCGCTGTGCGAAACAGCGATTGTTGGCCCGCGCGCCGTCTGGCAAAACCGGCTCGTACCCGGAGCCCTTCGCCCCGGCTTGGAGCCACGCTTGCATTCCCCCGACGACACCCCACGACGACCCGCGCGCGGCGCCCTTTCGGGCGTGCGCATCCTCGACATGGCCACCGTGCTGGCCGCGCCCCTGGGCGCCACGCTGTGCGCCGACCAGGGCGCCGAGGTGGTGAAGCTCGAGCTGCCCGGCGGCGGCGACGCACTGCGTGGCCTGCAGCCCGTGAAGGACGGCAAGGCGCTGTGGTGGAAGATCGCCAACCGCGGCAAGCGCGGCATCACGCTCGATGTGCGCCAGCCTGCAGGCCGCGCGCTGCTGCTTCGGCTGGTGACGCAGTTCGACGTGCTGGTGGAGAACTTCCGCACCGGCACGCTCGACCGCTGGGGACTGGACCTGGCCACGCTGCATCGCGCCAACCCGCGGCTCGTGGTGGTGCGGCTCACGGGCTTCGGCCAGACCGGGCCCTACAAGTCGCGGCCGGGCTTCGCGCGCATCTTCGAGGCCATGAGCGGCTTCACCAACCTCACGGGCGAAGCGGGTGGCTCGCCGCTGCACAGCAATTTCCCGGTGGGCGATGCGGTGGCGGGGCTGTTCTGCGCCTTCTCCATCGCCTCGGAAATGGCGCGGCTGCGCGGTGACCCGCAGGCGCTGGGCTGCGAGGTGGACCTGGCCGCCACCGAGGCGCTGTTCCGCCTGCTCGACCCGCTGCCCGTGGAGCATGAGCAGCTCGGCACGGTCCGCATGCCCGCGGGCAACTGCGCGAGCTACACCGCGCCTTCGAACATGTACCGCAGCCGCGACGGCATTTATGTCTCGGTGGTCGCGTCGTCGGACCCGATCTTCCAGCGGCTGTGCGCGGCCGTCGACAAACCCGAGTGGGCGAGCGACCCGCGCTTTGCCAGCAACCCCGCGCGCGTGCTGAACCTCGTGGCGCTCGACGAAGGGCTCGGCGCATGGTTCGCCGCGCACGACTACGACACCATCGAACGCCGGCTCGAGGACGCCGGCATTCCCTTCAGCAAGATCTTCACCATCGCCGACATCGAGCAGGACCCGCACTACCGCGCGCGCGAGGCGATCATCCGGCTGCCCGACCCCGACTACGGCAGCTTGCCCGCGCCCTGCGTGGTGCCGCGCGTGCCGGGCCGCGAACTGCCGATCCCGCGCACGGGGCCCGACACCGGCGAGCACAACGCCGAGGTCTATGGCGAGTTCGGCCTCGACGCCGCGGCGCTGGCCGCGCTGCGCGCGCAGAAGGTGATCTGAGCCTTCAGTAGTCGGTGAGCGGTCCGTCGCGCAGGCACGGGTTGCGCTCGGCCAGCGGCGCGCGGCGCATCAGGTCGCGGCCGATGACGGTCTTGTGCACCTCGCTCGCACCCTCCCCGATCTGGTTGAGCTTGGCATCTCGGAAGAAGCGCTCGAGCGGAAAGTCGCGCAGGTAGCCGCGCCCGCCCGTGAGCTGCAGCGCATCGGTCACGACCTTCATGCACAGGTCGGTGGCCTGCAGCTTGGCCATGGACGCGAAGATCGACACGTCGCTCGCGCCGGCGTCGTACTTGTCGGCCGTGAGCGCGAGCAGGGCACGACTGGCCTCGATCTGCGTGACCATGTCGGCCAGCATCCACTGCACGCCCTGGTGCTCGCCTTCGCGCTTGCCGAACACGGTGCGGTCGCTCGCATAGCGGCTCGCGATCTCGACCGCGCCGATGGCACGGCCCAGCGCCATCGCGGCATGCCCGATGCGCGCGCGCAGCAGCGCGTCCTGCGCGAGCGAGAAACCATCGCCCTCCGCGCCGAGGCGGTGCGAGGCGGGCACCTCGACCGCGTCGAACTCGAGCGAAGAGATCGGCACGCCGAACCAGCCGAGCTTGCCGACCTCCGCGCCGATGTGGAAGCCCTTGGCATCGCGCGGCATCAGCACCGCGATGAACACCGAGGGATCGTCCTCGGCGCGGCCCACCACCGCGAACCAGTCGGCCGTGCTCGCGCGCGTGATGAACTTCTTGCGGCCCGTGACGAGGTAGCGCCCGCCCTCGCGGCGGATCGTGGTCGAGAGGCCACGCACGTCGGAGCCCGCGCCGGGCTCGGTCAGCGCGAAGGCTGCCTGCAGCTCGCCGGTGCACAGCCGCGGCACGATCTCGCGGCGCAGTGCCTCGCTCGCTCCCGCGACGATGGCGCGGCTCGACAGGTCGGTGCCCGTGATCATCGAGGCCGAGGTGCTGCACACGCGGCCCAGTTCCTCGATGAGGCGGATGCGCAGGGCCTGGCGCGCATCGGTGCCGCCGTACTCGCGCGGGAACGCGGTGGCGATCACGCCTTCGCGCGCGAGCGTTCGGAAGGTGTCCCAGGCGAACAGGTCCTCGCGCGAGACGGCGTCGGCCTGCGGCCCGAGCGTGTCGCGGCACAGGTCGCGCACCTGTTGAACGGTGGCCTGCTCGTCGGGCTGCAGGCGTTCGAGAAAGTGGTCGCCGAACAGTCGGGTGGCGCGGGTGCCTGTGGTCATCGAGTGGGTCTCCTGTTGAGGGCAGGCATGGTGGCGCCGCGCGGCACGCGCGGTCGAGCCGTGTTTCGACAGGCGAAACACCGGCTTGCGGATGCGGTCCGGGGCTGGTCAGATGGCCCCATGCCCATTCCCCAGACATTCGAAGCCCTTCGCACGCACCAGACCGCCGAAGGCCAGGTCCAGAGCCGGCTGGAGACCCTGCGGCTCGACGACCTGTCGGCCGGCGAGGTCGTGGTGCGCACTCGCTATGCGGGCGTGAACTACAAGGACTGCCTCTCGCTGCACGGCCGCGCGAAGATCATCGCGTCGTACCCGCGCGTGGCGGGCATCGAGCTGGTCGGCGAGGTGCTCGCGTCATCGGTGGCGTCCTTCGAGCCCGGCCAGGCCGTGCTCGTGCACGGCTTCCAGACCGGCATCGCGTTCGACGGCGGCTTCTCCGCCTGCGTGCGCGTGCCCGCCGCGCACGTGCAGGCCGTGCCACAGGGGCTCACGCCGCACGAGGCGGCCGTCATCGGCGTGCCCGGCTTCACGGCCGCGATGGCGCTCGAGCGCTTCATCGAGCTCGGCATCGCCCCCGGCACGGGCAGCGTGGCGATGAGCGGCGCGGGCGGTGCGGTCGGCCTGCTGGGCACGGCCATCCTCGCGCGCGCCGGCTATCGCGTGGCGGCCATCACACGCCGCATGGCGCAGGAAGAGCGGCTGCGCGCCATCGGCGCCCACGAGGTGATCGATGCCGCCGTGCTCGACGCGGCGCAACGCCCGCTCGAGAAGCCGCGCTTCGCCGCCGCCATCGACAACGTCGGCGGGCCGATGCTGTCGTGGCTGCTGCGCTCGATGGCCGACGGCGGCGCCGTGGCATCGGTGGGGAATGCAGCCGGCAACAGCTACGAGGGCAGCGTGCTGCCCTTCATCATGCGGCGCGCTCAGCTGTTCGGCATCGTGGCGAATGCGCCGGTCGAGCAGCGCAAGCGACTGTGGACGAAGCTCGCGGTCGAATGGAAACCCGACATGGCGGCCGTGCTGCCGCATGTGCAGCACATCGCGCTGGGCGCGTTGATGGAGCACAGCGCACGGCAGCTCGATGGCGCGAGCTCGGGCCGCGTGCTCGTCGATTTCTCGCGCTGAAGGACTTCGGCCATGGGACCGCTGCACGGCCTTCGCGTGCTGGAGTTCGACGCCATCGGCCCCGTGCCCTGGGCCGCGATGATGCTCGCGGACATGGGCGCCGACGTGCTGCGCATCGCACGGCCCGCGCCGGCCGGCATGGGCATCGCGCGCGACGCGCGGCACGAGACGGTGCTGCGCGGCCGGCGCGGCGTGACGGCCGACCTCAAGGACCCGGCCGCGCGCGATGCCGTGCTCGCGCTGGCGCGCAACGCGCACGTGCTGCTCGAAGGCCACCGCCCCGGCGTGATGGAGCGGCTGGGCCTCGGGCCCGAGGCCTGCCTCGCGGCATCGCCCGCGCTGGTCTACGCACGCATGACGGGCTGGGGCCAGCACGGGCCGCTCGCGCGGGCCGTGGGTCACGACATCAACTACATCGGCCTCACGGGTGCGCTGCATGCCACCGGCACGGCCGACAAGCCGGTGCCTCCGCTCAACCTCGTCGGCGACTTCGGCGGCGGTGCGATGCTGCTGGCGCTCGGTGTCATGGCCGCCGTGCTGGAGGCGCGCGGCAGCGGCCAGGGACAGGTCGTCGACGCGGCGATGGTCGACGGTTCGCTGCTGCTGATGGCGCCGATCCTGGGGCGCGTGGCCACGGGCGAATGGCTGGACCGGCGCGAGGCCAACCTGCTCGACGGCGGCGCCCCGTTCTACGGCGTGTACGAGACGAGCGACCGCCGGCACGTGGCGGTCGGCGCCATCGAGCCTGCGTTCTACGCGGCGCTGCTCGCGGGGCTGGGCCTGGCGCCCGATGCGCTGCCGCCGCAGCACGACCGCGCTGCGTGGCCCGAAACGCGGCGCCGGTTCGCCGCCCTCTTCGCCACGCGCACGCGCGATGCGTGGTGCGCGGTCTTCGACGGCACCGAGGCCTGCGTGACGCCCGTGCTGTCGCTCGGCGAAGTGGCGGGCCATGCGCACCACGTGGCGCGCGAGAGCTTCGTGCCGGTCGGTGGCGTGCAGCAACCCGCGCCGGCGCCGCGCTTCTCGCGCACCGCGAGCGTCGCGGGCCGCGCGCCGGCCGATGCACGCGGCGGCGGTGACGAGGCCTTGCGCGACTGGGGTTTCGATCCCGCGGATCCGCGCCTGTCGGCCCTCGGCCGCGACGGCCTCACACCACCCGGTGCTCCTCCACCACGAACGCCGTGATCTCCGCGAGGAAGCTCTTCGCATGCGCCATCGTGCGCTGCCCCTGCGCCGAGCCGAAGGCGGCGTCCAGCGTGTCGGTGCTCTCGAACCACAGTTCGACGATGCCGTCGATCGGCAGCGTCTCGTAGACGCAGGGCGTGCCCTTGTCGAACTCGCGCGCGGTCACGACGTTCTGGCGGTAGCCGCCCACGCCGGGCATCCGGCGCACGTGGTCGGCATGCACCTTCCACTCGCGGCGGAAGTCGTCCTCCGAGATGTCGGTGCGGCGGCGCAGGGTGGAGATGCGCTTGAGCAGGCGATGCGGTTCGGCCGGCGGCGCGATGACGGTGCTCTGCGCGACGCCCACGATGTGCAGGCCACCGAGGAAATGGCGCTCGTCCTCGCGGATGCGCGCGGCGAGCTCGCCGTCGGTGAAGGCGGCATTCGCCTGCGCCGCCGCGTCGAAGCCGAGTTGCGAGAAGCCGTCGAAATCCCACGGGCCGCGCGCGAAATCGATGCCGCGCTGCAGCCGGTCGGTCACGAGGTTCTGGCGATAGCCGCGCAGGGTGGGCAGTTGCGCGACCAGCGGGCCGTGGCTGTGGCGCCAGTGGTGGCGGAAGGCCGCGTCGGTCCAGTCGTGCTTCTTGCGGATCAGGCCCATGCGCAAAGGAATCGTGGCGTCGGTCATGGTGGGGGTGTCTCCTTGTCGTTGGATGCGGCGGCCGCCTCGGCCCGCGCGCGTGCGAGGCCCGGCGCGCGCTTGGCGAGCCACACGCCGTGGCGCACGGGCCAGCGCCGGTAGGCGGGGTCGGCGCCGAGCTCGGCGGCGGCGTGGTGGGCCCAGTAGGGATCGAACAGCGCCTCGCGGCCCAGCGCGATCAGGTCGGCATCGCCGGCGGCGAGCACGGCCTCGGCCTGGTGCGCGTCGACGATCATTCCCACGGCCTGCGTGGTCACGCCGGCCTCGCGCCGGATGCGCGCCGAGAACGGCACCTGGAAGCCCAGGCCGCGCGGCACGGGCAAGGCCCGCGTCTCCTCGGTGAGGCCGCCCGACGAGCAGTCGATGACGTCGACGCCGCAGTCCTCGAGCGCGCGTGCGAGCACCACCGAGTCGTCGAGGTTCCAGCCGTCGAGCGTGCCGTCGACCGCCGACAGCCGGCAGAACAGCGGCTTGTGCTCCGGCCAGGCGGCGCGCACGCGGCGCGCGATCTCGAGCGCGAGCGCCATGCGCTTCTCGCGGCTGCCGCCGTAGGCATCGTCGCGCCGGTTGGCATTGGGCGAGAGAAAGCTCGCGACCAGGTAGCCATGGCCGAAGTGCAGCTCGACCACGTCGAAGCCCGCTTCGTCGGCGCGCCGCGCGGCATCGACGAAGCGCTGCACCACGGCCTCGATCTCGTCGAGGCCGAGCGCGCGCGGCGCCGACCAGCCCGGGCCGGCGGCGAGCGGGCTCGGACCCAGGCGCTCCCAGGGCTCCTCGTCGGCCGCCATGGTCTGCGCATTCAATGCCGCGCCACCTTCCCACAGCGGCTCGCTGCCCGACTTGCGGCCGGCGTGCGCGAGCTGCACGCCGATGGCGCCGCCCTGCGCGTGCACGAAATCGACCACGGCCTTCAGCGGCGCGACCTGGCTGTCCTTCCACAGGCCGAGGTCGGCGGTGCCGATGCGCCCGCGCGGATCGACCGCGGTGCTCTCGGTGAGGATCAGCGCGGCGCCGCCGAGCGCGAACTTGCCCAGGTGCACCAGGTGCCAGGGCGTGGCATGGCCGCGCTCGGCCGCGTGCTGGCACATGGGCGAGATCACGACGCGGTTGGAAAGCTCGAGCCCGCGCAGGCGCAGCGGCTGGAACAGCAGGGGAAGCGGATCGGACATGGGTGACTCAGGAAGAAGGCCTGGCCGGCCGCGTGCCGAGCCAGGTGCCGCCCATCACGGCGGCGAAGCCGAACAGGTGCCAGACGGTCAGCGTCTCGCCGAGCAGCAGCGCCGCGAAGCCGACGCCGAACACCGGCACCCAGTAGAGGAACACGGCGGTGCGCGCGATGCCGATGACGGAGATCGACCGGTTCCAGATCAGGTTGCCGGCCGCGGTGGCGGCCACGCCCGAGAACAGCACCAGCACCCAGGGCCACGCACCCGGAAAGAGCTGGGCCGCGCCCAGCGGCGAAGGCCCGAGCGCGGCATGCACGATCAGCATCGCGGTGCCGATCAGGTAGATCACCCAGCTCATCGACAGCGGATCGAGCTGCCGCGCGAGCCGCTGCACGCCGACGCCGCCGACCGCGAAGCTGATCACCGACAGCGCGAGCATCAGGTCGCCGAGGCCGGCATGCGAGAGCGTGGCGCCCGGATGGCTCAGCACCACGGCCGCCACGCC
Organism: Variovorax sp. PDC80; assembly: GCF_900115375.1. Lineage (NCBI taxonomy): Bacteria > Pseudomonadati > Pseudomonadota > Betaproteobacteria > Burkholderiales > Comamonadaceae > Variovorax > Variovorax sp. PDC80. Next base: position 210,124 of record NZ_FOWG01000008.1, read on the forward strand.
CGCGAAGCCCAGCGCCACGCCGAGCAGGCGGCGCGGCGTGAGCGGCTCGCGGAACACCAGCGCGGCCATCAGCGCCGACACCAGCGGGCTCAGCGCCATGATCAGCGCGCCGTTGGTGGCGGTGGAGCGCTGCAGGCCGTGCGCGAACAGGATCTGGTTGGCATACACCATGAGGAAGGCGCAGCCGGCCATCGCGGCCAGCTGGCGCGCGCCGAGCAACGGCAGCCCGCCGCGCCGCCACAGCACGACGGCGCTGAGCGCGACGCAGGCCACCGCCATGCGCAGCGCCGCCAGCGGCAGCGCCTCGAAGGAGGCGGTGAGCGCCTTCACGGCCGAGACGTTGACGCCCCACAGCACCATGGCCAGCAGCATCCAGCCCTGCACCGAGGCCGGCGTGGCGACCGGCGCGGCCGCGCTGCGCTTCACCTCAGCTTTCCAGCGCGTTCCACATCTCGATGTCGCGCTCCGCGGTCCAGATGCGCGGATGCACGTGGCCGGTGGCCTCGTCGTAGGCGCGCGTCACGTCGAAGGGCATGCAGTGGTCGAAGATCACCCAGTGGCCGTAGGTCGGGCGCAGCGCGGCCACAGTCTCCTTGTAGATCACGTTGAGCGTCTTGCCCTGCGCCACGCCGTTGTTGACCAGCGTGTAGACGTCGGAGATGAAGGCGCGCGTGGAGGCGATGGCCTTGCGCACGTCGGCGGCGTTCTCGAGCGCGGCGCCGCGGCCCGGCACCAGCTTCTCGAAGCCGAAGCCGGCCAGGCGGTCGAGCGTGGTGGGCCAGTCGCGGAAGTAGCAGTCGCCCGCGTAGGCGGTGCTCTGGTATTCGACCAGGTCGCCCGCGAAGCAGATCTTCTGGTCCTCGAGGTAGGCGATGGTGTCGCCCTTGGTGTGGCCGCGGCCGACCTGCGCGATCTTCACCTCGAGCTTCTTGCCGAGCCACACGCTCATGGTGCCGTCGAAGGTCATGGTGGGCCAGGTCAGGCCCGGCGGCACCGACTCGACGTTGCGGAAGAGGCGCGGGAAGCGGCCGATCTCGCTGGCCTTGTCCTGCTCGCCGCGCTCGACGATCAGGTCGTAGGTGTCGCGGCTGGCGATGATCTGCTCGGCGCCTTCCTTGAAATAGGCCGAGGCGCCGAGCACGCGCACCGCGTGGTAGTGCGACAGCAGCACGTACTTGATCGGCAGCGGCGTGACCTCGCGGATGCGGCGGATCACGTCCTGCGCCATCGCGGGCGTGGCCTGGGTGTCGACCACCATCACGGCCTCGTCGCCGATGAAGATGCCGGTGTTCGGGTCGCCCTCGGCCGTGTAGGCGTAGGCGTTCTCCGAGAGGCGCGTGAACGAGACCTTCTTCTCCTCGAGGTCGGCCTGGCTGGCGAATTTCTTGGTAACGGGTGCGGTCATTGGGTTTCCTTGCGAAGGGTTGGGCGTTGGGGTCAGTGCGTGCCGAGGTAGGCCGACTTCACCTTGGGGTTGTCGAGCAGCTCGCGGCCGGAGCCCTCGAGCGTGATGCAGCCGGTCTCGAGCACGTAGGCGCGGTCGGCCACGCCGAGCGCCTGCTTGGCCATCTGCTCCACCAGCAGGATGGTGAGGCCCGAGCTGCGCAGCTGGCGGATGGCATCGAAGATGTCCTTGATGATCAGCGGCGCGAGGCCCAGCGAGGGCTCGTCGAGCAGCAGCAGCCGCGGATCGCTCATGAGCGCGCGCGCGATCGCGAGCATCTGCTGCTCGCCACCCGACAGCGTGCCCGCGGGCTGGTGCTGGCGTTCCTTCAGGCGCGGGAAGCGCGCGAACTCGCGCTCGATGGCGTTGTCGACGAAGGCCTTGTCGGCGCGGCGCGAGTAGGCGCCGAGCATCAGGTTCTCGCGCACGGTCTGGTCGGGGAACACGCCGCGGCCCTCGGGCGACAGCGCCACGCCCAGGCCCACGCGCTGGTGCGGCGGCACCTGCGTGCAGTCCTTGCCGTCGATCAGCACGCGGCCCTGGGCCACGGGCTCGAGGCCGACGATGCTCTTGAGCAGGGTGCTCTTGCCGGCGCCGTTGGCGCCGATGATGGTGACGACCTCGCCCGCGCGCACTTCGAGGCTCACGCCCTTGACGGCCTCGATGGCGCCGTACGAGACCTTCACCGATTCGATCTTCAACATGATGGTGGGGGTCCTTTCGCTCAGGCGGGCTGCGGCTGCAGGCCGTGCGGCGCGTGATCGGCCTCGTCGTCGACGCCCAGGTAGGCCTCGACCACGCGCGGATTGGCCTGCACCTCGGCCGGCCGGCCCTCGGCGATCTTGATGCCGTAGTCGAGCACGATGACGTGGTCCGAGATCGACATCACCAGGTCCATGTGGTGCTCGACCATCAGGATCGAGACGCCGCACTTGCCGATGCGCAGCAGCAGCTCGCCGAGCTCGGCGGTCTCCTGCGGGTTGAGGCCGGCGGCGGGTTCGTCGAGCAGCAGCAATTGCGGCTCGGTGGCCAGCGCGCGCGCCAGCTCCACGCGCCGCTGCAGGCCGTAGGGCAGGCTGCCCGCGGGCCAGTGCGCGAGGTGACCGAGGCCGACCAGGTCGAGCAGTTGCAGCGCGCGCTCGCGCGTCTCGCGTTCCTGCTTGCCGGCCGTGGGCCAGGCCAGCAGCGAGGACAGGAAGCCGTTGCTCATGCGGCTGTGCCGGCCCAGCATCACGTTGTCGAGCACCGAGAGTTCGGCGAACAGCCGCAGGTTCTGGAAGGTGCGGCCCATGCCGAGGCAGCAGATGGTGTGCGCGGGCCGGCCCACGATGTTCTCGCCGAGGAAGCGGATCGCGCCGGCATCGGGCTGGATCACGCCCGTGAGCATGTTGATCATGGTGCTCTTGCCCGCGCCGTTGGGTCCGATCAGCGCATGGATGTGGCCGCGCTGCAGGCTGAACGACACGTCCTGCGCGGGCTTCACGCCGCCGTAGGACTTGGTCACGCCCTGCACCACCAGCAGCTCGCCCTCGCCGCCTGGACCGATCTGCCCCGGCACGCCCTGGCCGCCGGCGCCCTCGCCGCGGTGGCGCGAGCGGCTGACCCACTTGTCGACCAGCCCCACCACGCCGCCGGGCATCACGTAGAGCGCGAACAGCAGCAGGAAGCCGTAGAGGAAATGCTGCGCCGAGGGCCAGCGCGCGAGCAGCGCGTCGGTCAGCGTGAGCAGCACCGCGCCCACGATCGGTCCGTACATCGAGCCCGCGCCGCCGAACAGCACCAGCAGCAGGATGAAGATCGACAGGTGGAAGGTGATGAAGTCGGAGTTGATGTACTGGTTCTGCTGCGCCACCAGCGCGCCCGCGATGCCGCAGGTGACGGCCGCGACCACGAAGGCCATGACCTTGGCGCGATAGACACGCACGCCCACCGACGACGACGCGATCTCGTCGGCCTGCAGCGACAGCAGCGCGCGGCCGAAGCGGCCCTGCAGCAGGTTGCGCAAGAGCAGGTGCAGCGCCGCGCTCAGCACGATGCCCAGCACCACCCATTGCGTGGTGTCGAGCGGCGCGCCCTTCCAGGTCAGCGGGCGGATGCCGTAGATGCCCTGCGCGCCGCCGAAGACATCGGTCCATTCGCCGACCAGCTTCTCGACCACGATGCCGAAGGCCAGCGTGACCATCGCGAGGTAGGGGCCCTTCACGCGCAGCGAGGGCAGCGCGATCAGCACGCCGCACAGGCCCGAGATCACGGCCGCGAGCAGCAGCGCGAGCCAGGGGTCCATGTCGGTGCGCGAGGTCAGCAGCGCGACGCCGTAGGCGCCGGCCGCGAACAGGCCGGCCTGGCCCAGCGACTTCTGTCCCGCGTAGCCGACCAGCACGTTCATGCCGGCAGCGCACAGGTAGTAGACGCACATCATGAAGGCGATGCGCAGGTAGTAGTCGTTGCCGAGCAGCGAGACGATGCCGATCAGCGCCGCGGCGACCGCCACCACGGCCAGGGGATGGACCAGGCGCTTCATACCTTCTCCACCGCGCGGCTGCCGAACAGGCCCGTGGGCCGGAAGGCCAGCACCAGGATCACGAGCGCGAACACCGCCACCTCGCGCCACTGCGCCTGCCAGAGATTGACCATCGACTCGAGCACGCCGAGCAGGAAGCCGCCGATGACGCAGCCGCGCGGGTTGCTGAGGCCGCCGATCATCGCGCCCGAGAAGCCCTTGAGGCCGACGGTGAGCCCCATGAACAGCGAGGCCTGCGCGATCGGCGCGAGCAGGAAGCCCGACAGGCCCGCCAGCGCCGAGCTGACGACGAAGGCGCCGATCATCATGGCGTTGGTGTTGATGCCCATGAGGCTGGCCACGTTGCCGTTCTGCGCCACCGCGCGCATGGCCTTGCCGACCATGGTGCGGTTCATCACGCGGTCGAAGCCGAACATCACGACCACGGCCACGCCCAGGGTCAGCAGTTCCTGCGGCCGCACGCCGACGCCGAACATGCGGATCACGGTGTCGCCCACGGGCGCGGGCACCACCACCGGCTTCGGGCCCCAGATCGCGAGCCCCACGCTCTGCAGGATCACGCCGAAGCCCAGCGTGCTCATCACCCAGGCCATGCCGGGACGGCCCGCGAACGGCCGCACGCCGAGCACGTAGAGCAGCCAGCCCAAGAGGCCCATCACGCCGAGCGCCGCCAGCAGCGCGAACAGCTGCGCGCCGGCACCGGGCACGGCATCGCCGAAGGTGGTGGAGGCCAGCGGCTTGCCCAGGACCAGGAACAGGGCGCTCATGCCGATGAAGGCGCCGGCCGAGACGAACTCGCCGTGCGAGAAGTTCAGCGTCTTGGTGGTGGTGAACGTGATGCTGAATCCCAGTGCCACCAGCGCATAGGCACCGCCGACGGCGAGCCCGCTGATGAGCGCCTGCAGGAGCGCTTCAACCATGTGTGTATCTCCGTTGCGAGGCGAGGCCGGGCACCGCGCGGGCGCGCCGGCCTCGCTTCCTTTTTGCTCTTACTGCTTGAAGTCGGCCGGGTTCAGGCCCTGGATCAGCGCGTCGCTGTAGGGCAGCAGCTTGCCGTCCTTCCAGCGGATCCAGACCAGGTCCTTGGCGGTCAGCGCCTCGTGGTTGGTCTTGCTGAAGGGCTTCTCGTAGGTCTTGAGCACGCCCTGCACCGGGGTCTTGAGGTCTTCCAGCGCGGCGCGCACGGCGGCGCCGTCGGTGCCGTTGGCCTGCTTCATCGCCTGCGCGAGCAGCAGCACCGAGTCGTAGCCGTGCAGCGCGAACGAGAACGAACCCGGCGCCTTGAGCTTGCTGCCGATGCGGTCGAAGAGCTTCTGCTGCGCGGGCGTGCGGGTCTCGCTCACGGTGCGCATGAAGATCGGTTTCTCGGCCAGCGCCTTGCCGGCCGCGTCGTAGAAGGTGATGTTGTCGGCGGCCCAGGAGGTCAGCGTCAGCGGGAAGTAGTTGATCTTCTCCATGCTGCGCACCAGCTGCGCGATCGGCGTGCCCTGCGCCCACACCACCACGGTGTCGACGTTGGCGGCCTTCATCTTGCTGAGCTGCGAGGTCATGTCGGTGTCGCCGACGCCGAAGCGCTCGGTGGCCGCGATCTTGATGTCCTGCAGCTTGGCGATCTCCTCCATGTCCTTGAGGCCGCCCTGGCCGTAGCCGGTGGTCTCGGCCATCAGGCCCACCACCTTCGAGGCGGCGGTGTTCTTCTTCACGTAGGCCATCAGCGCCGCGACCTGCTCGCGGTCGACCATCGAGACGCGGAACATGTAGTTGTCGGCGCCCGCGCTCATCGGCTTGGTGATGTCGGTGCCCGAGCCCACGTTGCCCAGCACCGGGATCTTCTTCTGGTTGGCGATGTGCTTCCAGGCCATGGCGTTGCCCGAGTTGGTGGGGCCGAACACCGCCACCACCTTCTCGTTGTCGATCAGGTCGCTCATGTTCTGGATCGACTTGGGTGGCGCCGACACGTCGTCGCGCGTGACCAGCGTGAACTTGCGGCCGAGCACGCCGCCGGCGGCGTTGAGGTCGGCGATCGCGGCTTCCATGCCGAGCACCGCGGCCTGGCCGCTCTGCGCCGAGGGCGAGGCCGAGAGGTCGCCGTTGTAGCCGAGCTTGATGTCCTGCGCCGAGGCACCGGCGGCGAACGCGCAGAAGGCGGCGCTCGCGAGCAAGGTCTTGTACAGACGGAAGGTCTTCATTCTTTGTCTCCTGGAGGATTGACGGTCGGGAAAGCGAAAAAGCGGCGGAAGGCTCAGACCGCGAGGAAGCCGCCGTCCACCGGCAGCGTGATGCCGGTGACGTAGCGCGACATGTCGCTCGCGAGGAAGATCACCGGGCCCACGAGGTCCTCGGTCTGGCCGACGCGGCCCATCGGGATGCGCGTCATGAAGGATTCGAGGCGCTGCGGGTTCTCGCGCGTGGCGGCGGTCATCGGCGTCTCGATCACGCCGGGCGCGAGCGCGTTGACGCGCACGCCGAAGGGCGCGAGCTCCTGCGCGAGCGACTGGGTGAACATCTTGATCGCGCCCTTCGAGGGCGAGTAGCCGAGGCTCGCGCCCTGCCCCGCGTAGGCGGCGATCGAGGCGATGTTGATCACCGCGCCCTTCGTGGCCTTGATCGCGCCGAGCCAGGCGTGGGTGACGTTGAAGGTGCCGTGCACGTTGACGTCGAGCGTCTTCTTCCAGTTGGCCGCGGCATTGGGGCTGGCCGTGCCCTCGCGGATGATGATGCCGGCGTTGTTCACCAGCAGGTCGATGGCGCCGATCTCGTCGCCCACGCGCACCGCCAGCGCATGGCAGGCCTCGGGCGAGGTCACGTCGAGCACGAAGGACCAGGCCTGGCCGCCTTCGTCGCGCACCAGCTGCGCGGTCTCGCCCACGGTGGCCTCGTTCATGTCGGTGACAACGACGCGCGCGCCGGCCTGCGCCAGGCCCAGCGCGAGCGCACGGCCGTTGCCCTGGCCGGCGCCGGTGATCAGCGCGAGGCGGCCTTCGAGCAGGCGCGGCGCGACGTGGGGAGGAAAGGCCATCGGAAAGGTTCCTTCTGATGAATGTGGGTGGTTGAAGGGAAGAGGTCTCAGGCGGTGCGGCGCACGGGCACGGCCTCGCGCTGCTCCACCTGCAGCGTGGCGGCCGCCGTGGCGCCCTGCGCCACCTGCAGGCCCGCGACGTAGCCGAAGGTCAGTGCCGGGCCGAGCGTGATGCCGGCGCCCGGGTAGTTGCCGCCCATCACGCTGGCCGCGTCGTTGCCGACCGCGTAGAGGCCCTTGATCGGCTGGCGGTTGACGTCGAGCACGCGGGTCTTCTCGTCGACCACCAGGCCGGCGAAGGTGCCGATGTCGCCGACCACGAGCTTGATCGCGTAGTAGGGGCCGTGCTCCAGCGGCGCGACGCAGGGGTTGGGCGTGACGTTGGCGTCGCCCTGGTAGCGGTTGTAGGCCTTGCTGCCCTTGCCGAACAGCGGGTCATCTCCGGTGCGCGCGCTGTCGTTGAACTCCTTCACCGTGGCCTCGAGCACCGCGGGCGCGATGCCGATCTGCTTCGCGAGCTCGCCGATGCTGGCGCCCTGCTTGAGGTAGCCGCTCTTCAGGTGCCGGCCGATCGGCAGCGGCGCCGGTGCCACGCAGCCCAGGCCGTAGTCGCGCAGTGCCTTGTGGTCGCACAGCAGCCAGGCCGTGACCTCGGGCTCGCCGGCGCAGGCCTTGACCATGGCCTGCACGAAGTCGTGGTACGAGTTGCCTTCGTTGGCGAAGCGCCGGCCCTTGGGCGTGACCGCGATCACGCCGGGCTTGGCGCGGTCGATGAAGTGCGGCATCACCCCCTTGGTGCCATCGGGCCGCGTGGTGACCGAGGCCGGCACCCAGGCCGCGGCATGCGGGATGGTGCCGTCGACGCGGCCGCCGACCGCCTCGGCCAGCCGCAGGCCGTCGCCGGTGTTGGTGGAAGGCGATGGCGAGTAGTGCTCCTTGCCGGTGGGCGCATGCGGAAACAGTTGCTTGCGGCGCTCCACGTCATAAGGAAAACCACCGCAGGCCAGCACCACACCGCGCTTGGCCACCACGCGCACGCTTTTGCCCTCGTGCTGCACCACCGCGCCCGAGACGCCGTCGTACTCGACCACGAGCTTCTTCACGGGCGAGGAGAGCCACACGGGAATGTTCTGGTCCATCGCGGCCTTGGCGAGCCGGCCCGCGAGCGCGTTGCCGTTGGTCAGCGTCATGCCGCGGCCATGGCGCAGCACGTCGAGGAAGTGCCGGCTCAGCCGCTTGGTCACGTACCAGAACGAGGTCGGCGACTTGAAGGCCCGCATGAAGTGTTTGATCTCGGGGCCCGAGCCCAACATCATCCCGAACACCGTGAGCTCGGGCAGCGGCGGCGCGAGCTGCTTGATGCGCGGACCGAGCTCGCGGCCGTCGAAGGGGCGCGTGACCATCGAGCGCCCGCCGGGCTGGCCACCGGGCGCCTCGGCGTGGTAGTCGGGGAACACCGGCGGCATGTCGAACTGCACGCAGGTGTTGCGCGTGAAGAAGTCGATCGCCTTCGGGCCCATCTCGAGGAAGGCGCTCACGCGCGCCGCGTCGAAGTGGGTGGTGGTCTCGTGCTTCATGTAGTCGAGCGCGGCGCCGGCCGGCTCGTGGATGCCCTGCTCCGTGGCCAGGCGCGTGCCCGGGATCCACAGCCAGCCGCCCGAACGCGCGGTGGTGCCGCCGAAGCGCGGTTCCTTCTCGACCACCAGCACCTTCAAACCCTGCGACGCCGCCGTGATCGCGGTCGCCATGCCCGAGGCGCCGCTGCCGACGACGAGCACATCGCATTCCAACGTGTTCTGTTCCATCTCTGCCTGTCTGCCTTGTTTCTGTAGGACTTAAGTTGCCGCGAAGTTTAGGCAGCGACATTGATATGGTCAAGTCGTTTAGTTACTATCAGATGATCAGTCATCGTCGATTGAACACGACAATATCAGTAGAAACCCTGATGGCTATACTCGCCCCCACTCTCAACCCCCACGCCGGGCGCCCCATGGAAAAGCCGAGACGTGGCATCCAATCCGTCGAAATAGGAACGCAGCTGCTCGTCGCCCTCGGGCGGCATGTCGCGCCCATGGCCTTGCGCGACCTCGGCAAGGCCGCCGGCGTGCCGGTGGGCAAGGCCCATCCGTACCTGGTGAGCTTTCTCAAGGTCGGCTTCGTGGTGCAGGACAGCGCGGGCCGCTACGAGCTGGGCCCGCTGGCGCTGCAGCTCGGGCTGGCCAAGCTGCAGCGGCTCGATCCGATCAAGGAGGCCTCGCCGCTGATCGAGGCGCTGGCCTCGGAAACCGAGCAGAGCATCGCGGTCGCGGTCTGGGGCAACTTCGGGCCGACCGTGGTGCGGCTCGAGGAACCGATCCATCCGCTGCACGTGAACCTGCGCACCGGCACCGTGATGTCGCTGGCCTACACGGCCACGGGCCGGTTGTTCGCGGCCTACCTGCCGCCCAAGGTGGTCGAGAAGATGATGGTGGACGACCTCGCGCGCCTGCGCGGCCCGGCCGGCGGCCGCGGCACCGAGGAGCTGTCGCAGTCGCAGCTCGAGGCGCTGCTGGTGGAGACGCGCATGCACGGCATGTCGCGCACCTTGGGCCAGCCGATCCCGGGCATCGACGCCTTCTGCGCGCCGGTGTTCGACTCGACCCACAACATCGTGCTGGGCATCACCGCGATGGGCCCCGAGGCCACCTTCGACAGCGACTGGGAAGGCCGCGTGGCGGTGCCGCTGCGCGCCTGCGCGCTCGAGATCTCGCGCCGGCTCGGCTACGTGCCGCCCGAAGCGCCTGCCGCGCGCGGCTGAAGATGTAGGCACCTGCCCACGCACGGTGCCTCGGTTCTCTTGCAATGCGCGGCCCTCGCCGCGTGTGAATCTGCAAGCCACTCACAACACAGGAGAACCTTCATGAAAAGCCTCATCCTCTGGGCCTGCGGCGTGCCGATCACCGTGATCATCGGTCTCAAGATCTTCGGGATTCTCTGACCCGCGCTCGTCACTTTACGTTTGCTCTTCCTCTACTCCTCCGGTGCCTCGTGCACCGATGCGCGTCCCTCGGGGCGCGCTTTTTTTGGGAGGGTGCACGCCGCCTCCGCCAATCTGGCAAAGGCCGTGCGGGTACTGAGCGGGTGCCGGCCGCATCCGGCCTAGACTCCGCCGCATGCACGCTCACTCGCTGTTCCACACCCTGGCGTCCCGCTTCGGCGGCTGCACGCTGGCGCGTGCGTGGATGACGGCGGCGGCTCGGCCAACGCCCGCACATTCCTGAGCCCGGCGGTCCACCTCCTTCCCTTCACCTTCAACGCAGACCATCGACCGCCGGGCCCTCGCCCTGCGTGACTGCGCCCCCGTCATCAGGGGCGCGTTCGAATGGAGTGCGTCATGCATCACCCCCAGGTTCAGCGGGAGCACGTGCGTCCCGACGGCAACGCCGCATCCGGCACGCCTTGCTTTCAATCCATCCTCGCCCTCACCGATCTGTCGGCACGCAGCCAGCCCTCGGTCGAACGGGCCGCCCGACTCGCGGCGGACCATGGCGCGCTGCTCAAGCTCATGTACGCGCCCTCGAGCCTCGCACCGCTCGCGCACGCCGAAGCGGCCACCGCGCTCGCGGCCCTGGCCCGCGCCATGGCCGCGCGCTTCGATGTGCTGGTCAAGCAGGTCGCGATCTCGAGCGGCGGCCTCGCGCAGATCGTGGATGAAGCGCGTCACGCCGACCTCGTGGTGCTGCGGCACGAGCGCGACCGTTCGCCCGGCGCCTTCTTCACGGGCCAGCCGGTGGAGCGCCTGCTGCGGCAGCTGCGCTGCCCGGTGCTCGTGACGCGGCTGGCCGCGCGGCCGCGCTATGGCCGCATCCTGGTGGCGGTGGACTTCACGCCCGCATCGCACGAACTCGTGAGCCTGGCCCATGGCCTCGACGCCAACGCCGCGCTCGAGCTGTTCCATGCGCTCAACACCATGCACGAAAGCAAGCTGCGCTATGCCGAGGTCTCGGACCACGCCATCAGGACCTACCGCCACGACTGCCAGCGGCAGGCGCGCGAGCGGCTGTTCTCGCTGACCGATTCATCGAGCGCGCGGCGCAACCGCGTGCTGTCGACCATCGGCCGCGGCGACCCGGCGCGGCAGGCCACGGTGCAGCAGCAGCACGCGCGCGCCGAGCTGCTCGTGGTGGGCAAGCGGCGCGCCCATCCGCTCGCCGATTTCTTCTTCGGCAGCGTCGCGCAGCGCGTGCTGTGCTGGGCCACGGGCGACGTGCTGGTGGTGCCCACCGATCGGCGCGGCTACAGCCCGTCGGCCGTCATGCCGCGGACGCTGCAGCCGGCTCGCTGAAGACCCGCTCAGTGCGTGTCGCGACGCAGTTGCTGCACGTCCTCGTGCAGCGTCTGCGCCCAGGTGCGGCGCTCGCGGCTGTACGAGGACTGCGGCTCGCCGAAGCGCACGATGGCCAGGAGCGGCGGCGCGCGTAGCGTGTTCCACAGCGAGGTGGCGAGGTTGTCGTCGTCGATGTAGCGCGGTGCCTGGCTGGTCTCGCCGGTGGCGGCATCGGCGAAGCGCAGCGCGGCCGGCACCACGGGCACGCCCGAGGAGATCGCGGCCTGCAGCAGGTTGGCGTGGAACGGCAGCAGGCCGCGGCCGTCGCTGGTGGTGCCCTCGGGGAACACCGCGATCATGTCGCCGTTGCGCAGCGCGTCGGTCATGTGGTGCACCACGCGCAGCGCGTCGCGGCGGCGTTCGCGCTCGATGTAGAGCGTGCCCGCGCCGCTCGAGAGCGTGCCGATCAGCGGCCAGTGCTTGACGTCGGATTTCGACACGAAGCGCACGTGGCGCGCCGCGTGGATCACCGTGATGTCGAGCCACGAGAGGTGGTTGCAGATCAGCAGCACCGGCCCGTGCGCGGGCGGCGTGCCCTGCACGCGCAAGGTGATGCCCATGATCTCGAGCATGCGCGCGGCCCAGGCCTGCACGCGCGCGTTGCGCTCGGCCTGGTCGAGGCCCGGGAAGGTGAAGCGGATGGTCCACCAGCCGGCGACCGCATGCGCGATCGCATGCAGCAGCCGGCGCAGTGCCTTGAGTGAATGCAGCATCGGCCCGACCGCCTTCTTCCTGTTGTTGTTGTCGTCGTCGCGCGCCGGAACGCGGCTCAGCCGTGCACCACGCGCCCGGCCACGAGGGTGTGGCGCGCGCGGCCCTGCATGGCGTAGCCGCCGAACGGCGTGTACTTGCCCTGGCTGCGCAGCGCCTCGGGCGTGACCTGCCATTCGAGGGACGGATCGAAGACGCACAGGTCGGCCGGCCCGCCGACGGCGAGACGGCCGATGCCGGCGCAGGCTTCGGTCGCGGGCAACAGCCGCGCGGGCGCGCTCGTGATCGCCTCGAGCGCGCGCACGAGGCCCGCGCCGCTGCGCTCGCCCCATTGCAGCGCCAGCGGCAGCAGCAGCTCGAGGCCGGTGGCGCCGGGCTCGCTCTCGGCGAACGGCAGGTTCTTGGCATCGGCCTCGACCGGCGTGTGGTCGGACACCAGCGCGTCGATGGTGCCGTCGGCCAGCGCGGCCGAGAGCGCGTCGCGGTCGCCCTGCTGGCGCAGCGGCGGGCTCAGGCGCGCGCGGCTGTCGAAGTAGCCGATGTCGGTGTCGGCCAGGTGCAGCGAGTTGATGCTGACGTCGCAGCTCAGCGGCAGGCCCTCGGCCTTGGCGGCGCGCACCAGCGCGAGTCCCGCGGCGCTCGAGAGCCGGCACAGGTGCACGCGCGCCTTGGTGCTGCGCATCAGCTCGACGATGGTGAAGATGGCGATGGTCTCGGCCGCCACCGGCACGCCGGCGAGGCCGAGCCGGGTGGCGAGCGCGCCGCTGGCGGCCACGCCCTTGCCGAGGTCGCGGTCCTGCGGGCGCAGCCACACGGTGTAGCCGAAGGTGCTCGCATAGAGCATCGCGCGCTGCAGCACCTGCGTATCGGCCAGCGGCACGTCGGCCTGGCTGAAGCCGACGCAGCCGCGCTCGGTGAGCTCGGCCATCTCGGTCAGCACGCCGCCGGCCAGGCCGCGCGTGAGCGCGCCGAGCGGGAACAGGCGCGCGCCCGGCAGCTTGCCGGCGCGGAAGGTCAGCATCTCGACCAGGCCGGGCTCGTCGAGCACGGGGTCGGTGTCGGGCGGGCACACCAGGCTGGTGACGCCGCCGGCCACGGCCGCGGCCATCTCGCTCTCGAGCATGCCCTCGTGCTCGTAGCCCGGTTCGCGCAGCCGCGCGGCGAGGTCGACCAGGCCGGGCGCAACGATGCAACCGGTGGCGTCGAGGGTGCGCTCGGCCTTGAAGCCGGCGGGGATGCTGTTGCCGATGCCGGCGATCTTTCCGTCGGCGACGGCGATGTCGGCCTTCTCGTCGGTGCCCGATGCGGGATCGACCGCGCGGCCGTTGGTGATGTGGATGTTCATGCGTCTGTACGTCCGGTGACGGTCATGGCCTGGTCGGGAAACACCGTGGAACCGGCTTCGCCGGGCCACTGGTGTTGCCCCCGGCAGGGGGTTGGCGAAGCGACACGAAGTGCGCGAAGACTGGGGGCGAGCAACATGTCTATGCTTCGTTACCTGCGACGATGCTCATTACCGCCATCCGCACGGCGATGCCGAAGGTGACCTGCGGGAGGATGACGCTCTGCCGGCCGTCGACCACGGCCGAGTCGATCTCGACGCCGCGGTTGATCGGGCCCGGGTGCATCACGATGGCGTCGGGCTTGGCGAGCTGCAGCTTCTCGGGCGTGAGGCCGTAGGTCTTGAAGAACTCCTGCGACGAGGGCAGCATCGCGCCGCTCATGCGCTCGTTCTGCAGCCGCAGCATGATGACCACGTCGCAGTCCTTGATGCCCTCCTCGAGCGTGTGGCACACGCGCACGCCCATGCCGGCCATGTCGCCGGGCACCAGGGTCTTGGGGCCGACCACGCGCACCTCGGCGCAGCCCAGCGTGGTGAGCGCGTGGATGTCGGAGCGCGCCACGCGCGAATGCACCACGTCGCCGACGATCGCCACCGTGAGGTTGGCGAAGTCCTTCTTGTAGTGGCGGATGGTGTACATGTCGAGCAGCCCCTGCGTCGGGTGCGCGTGGCGGCCGTCGCCGGCGTTCACCACGTGCACGTGCGGCGCGACGTGCTGCGCGATCAGGTAGGGCGCGCCCGACTCGCTGTGGCGCACCACGAACAGGTCGGCCGCCATCGCGCTCAGGTTGGCGATGGTGTCGAGCAGCGACTCGCCCTTGCTCGCCGAGGAGCGCGCGATGTCGAGGTTGATGACGTCGGCCGACAGCCGCTTGGCCGCGATCTCGAAGGTGGTGCGGGTGCGCGTGCTGTTCTCGAAGAACAGGTTGAACACGCTCTTGCCGCGCAAGAGCGGCACCTTCTTCACTTCGCGGTCGCTCACGCTCGTGAAGTTGGCGGCGGTGTCGAGGATGTGGGTGAGGATGTCCTTGGGCAGGCCCTCGATCGACAGCAGGTGGATGAGCTCGCCGTTCTTGTTGAGCTGGGGATTGCGCTTGTAGAGCATGGCTTACTTGCTTTCCTCGACCTGGAGGCTGAAGGCGCCGTCGTCCGCGCGCGCCAGAGCCAGCGACTGCGAATGGGGCAGCGCGAGCGTGGTGGCGGCGAAGTCGGCCGCCACCGGCAGCTCGCGCCCGCCGCGGTCGACCAGCACGGCCAGGCGCACGCAGCCCGGACGGCCGAAGTCGAACAGCTCGTTGAGCACGGCGCGGATGGTGCGGCCGGTGTAGAGCACGTCGTCGAGCAGCAGCACGTCGGCGCCGTTGACGTCGAAGGGCAGCGCGGTCTGCGCGCTGGCCGCGAGGCCGCGGCGCGCGAAGTCGTCGCGGTGCATGGCCGAGGAGATCACGCCGGGCGCACCGGCCAGGCCCAGGTCCTTCTGCAGCCGCTCGACCAGCCAGGCGCCGCCCGAGGTGACGCCCACCAGCCGGGTGTCGGGGCGCAGCAGCGCGCGGACGCCGGCCAGCAGTTGCGTGTAGAGCGCCTCGGCGTCGGGAATGGCGGGGGTGGAACTCACGGAAGACTCCTCAAGAATTGCTCCAGGATGATGCAGGCCGAGGCGGCATCGGCATCGCGCGCGCCCTGGGAGAGCGCCTCGGTGGTGCTGTAGCGCTCGTCGACCTCGAACACCTGCAGGTTGAAACGGCCGCGCAGCTGGCGCGCGAACTTCTGCGCGCGCCGGGTGTTCTCGTGCGCGGCGCCGTCGGGATGGAAGGGCACGCCCACCACCAGCGCATCGGGCTGCCACTCGCGGATGCGCGCCTCGACCTGCGCGAAGCGGGCATCGGCACCCTCGGCCTTGATGGTGGCCTGCGGCGTGGCGCTGCGCAGCAGCCGGTTGCCGCTCGCCACGCCGGTGCGCTTCTGGCCGAAATCGAAGGCCAGGAAGCTCTGGAAATGAGCGGGAACGGGAAGGGAAGCGGGGCTGGAAACGGAAGCTGGCGCGTCGGGCATGGCCGTGGCGTTCACGCATGCCCCGCGTCGGGCGAGAGCTTCCAGGCCTCCAGGCCCAGCAGCAGCAGCGCCTTGTCGTAGCGCTGGTCGATGGGGGTGTCGAAGATCACGGCCGGGTCGGCGCCCACCGTGAGCCAGCTGTTCTCGGCCAGTTCGGACTCGAGCTGGCCCTCGCCCCAGGCCGCGTAGCCCAGCGAGACCAGCACCTTGCGCGGGCCGGCGCCGGTGGCCAGGGCCTCCAGCACGTCCTTCGAGGTGGTCATCTCGAGGCCGCCGGGAATGGTCATGGTCGAGGCGTAGACCGATTCCTCGGGTTTGTCGGCCTCGGTGAAGACCGGCTCGTGCAGCACGAAGCCGCGCTCGGTCTGCATCGGGCCGCCCTGGAAGACCGGGGCCTCGCCGAGCTCGGGGCGCGCGAGGTGCAACTCGATCTTCTCGAACAGCACCTTGAGGTTGATGTCGCTGGGTTTGTTGATGACCAGGCCCAGGGCGCCGCGCTCGCTGTGCTCGCACAGGTAGACGACGCTGCGGTTGAAGGTCTTGTCTTCCAGGCCCGGCATCGCTATCAAAAAGTGATGCGTCAGGTTCATCGGGGCAGAATCGGAAGCCATATGCCTCCGATTTTACTGGCCGTCGACAAGACCTACCCCAAAGGGCTCATGTGGTTCCGCCGCGACCTGCGCGTGGACGACAACGCGGCCCTCTACCACGCCCTGCGAAGCTGCCGCCAGCTGGTCTGCGTGTTCGTGTTCGACAGCACGATCCTCGCCCCCCTGCCGCGGATCGACCGGCGGGTGGAATTCATCCGCGAATCGCTGCTGGAGCTCGACGAGGAGCTGCGCGCGCTCGGCGGCGGGCTGATCGTGCGCCATGCGGCGGCGGCCGAGGAGATCCCGGCGCTGGCACGCGCGCTCGAGGTGCAGGCGGTGTTCGCCAACCGCGACGACGAGCCCGAGGCGCTGGCGCGCGACGCCGGCGTGTTCGGCGCGCTGGCCAATGCGGGCGTGAGCTTCCACACCCACAAGGACTCGACGGTCTTCGAGCGCGACGAGCTGATGACCAAGACCGGCCAGCCCTACACGGTCTTCACGCCCTACAAGCGGGCCTGGCTGGCCAAGGTCGACGACTTCTTCCTCAAGTCCTACCCGAGCCGCGGCCATGCCGACGCCCTGGTGCCGCCGCCCGAGGGCTGGCGCGCGCCGGTGCCCTCGCTCGAGGCGCTGGGCTTCGCCAAGAGCAACCTCGGCACGCTCGAGATCCCCACCGGCACGCGCGGCGCGGCGATCCTGTTCGAGGACTTCTTCGAGCGCATCGAGCGCTACGAGGCGGCGCGCAACTACCCGGCGGTGCGCGGGCCCAGCTACCTGGGCGTGCACCTGCGCTTCGGCACGGTGTCGATCCGGCAGGTGGCGGGCGTGGCGCGCCAGCTCTCGCTGCGGGGTGACGCGGGCGCCGCGACCTGGCTCAGCGAGCTGATCTGGCGCGACTTCTACTTCCAGATCCTGGCCCATTTCCCGCACGTGCACGCCAAGGGCGAATCGAAGAGCTTCCGCCCCGAGTACGACAAGATCCAGTGGCACCACGGCAAGCATGCCGACCAGCTGTTCGAGGCCTGGTGCCAGGGCCGCACCGGCTATCCGCTGGTCGACGCGGCCATGCTGCAGATCAACCAGAGCGGCTACATGCACAACCGGCTGCGCATGGTGGTGGCGAGCTTCCTGTGCAAGGACCTGGGGCTCGACTGGCGCCGCGGCGAGGCCTATTTCGCGCTGCACCTCAACGACTTCGAGCTGGCGTCGAACAACGGCGGCTGGCAATGGGCCAGCTCGAGCGGCTGCGACGCGCAGCCCTACTTCCGCATCTTCAACCCGGTGACGCAGAGCGAGCGCTTCGATCCCGACGGCAAGTTCATCCGGCGCTACCTGCCGCAGCTCGCGGGGCTGTCGAACGGCGCGATCCATTCGCCGTGGACGGCGACGCCGGTGGAACTCGAGGCCGCCGGCGTGAAGCTCGGCGAGAACTACCCGGTGCCGGTGGTCGACCATGCCGAGGCGCGCGAGCGCACGCTGCAGCGCTACGCGGTGGCGCGCAGCAAGACGCTGGCGAAGAAGTAGCGCCGGCCGTCCCCCAAAGAAAAAGCCCGGAGGCTCGTCGCCGTCCGGGCTTTTTTTCGTGGGGCGCGCCTCAGGCCGCCGCGAGCGCCGCCGTGTCGCTGGTATAGGCCCGCACCAGCCGCAGCAGCTCTTCTTCGGAGTAGGGCTTGCCGAGGTAGTGGTTCACGCCGAGGTCGCGCGCATAGTCGCGGTGCTTCTCGGCGATGCGCGAGGTGATCATGATGATCGGCAGCTCGGCCAGCGCCGCGTCGCCGCGGATGTTGCGCGCGAGGTCGAAGCCGTCCATGCGCGGCATCTCGATGTCGGACAGCACGACCGCCGGGCGTTCCTGCTGCAGCCGCTCGAGCGCCTGCAGGCCGTCGGCCGCCAGCGAGACCCGGTAGCCTTCGCGCTGCAGCAGGCGCTGCGTGACGCGGCGCACGGTGATGGAGTCGTCGACCACCAGCACCAGCGGGATCTGCGGCACCACCGGTGCCAGCGCCGCGGCCGGGTCCTGGCCGTGCGGGCCGCGCGGCTCGTCGGCCGCCGCCACCGGCTGCGCCAGCGCCGCGGCCTGGCGCGCCCGCGCCTGTTCGCCATGCACCGCGGCCAATGCCACCGGGTTGTAGATCAGCGCCACCGCGCCCGAGGCCAGCACCGAGATGCCCGCCAGGCCCGGCAGCCGCGCGAGCTGCGGCCCGAGGTTCTTGACCACCACTTCCTGGTTGCCCAGCACTTCGTCGACGTGCAGCGCCACGCGCTGCGCGGCGCTGCGCACGATCACGAGGGTGTTGGTGCGGCCCGCGATGTGCTCGCTGCGCGGCGAGGCCTGCAGCAGCGCGCCGCCCCAGTAGAACGGCACCTGTTCGCTGCCGAACGGATGGGTGTCGTGCAGGTAGGCCGATTCGAGGTCGGTGGCGTTCACGCGCTGCACCAGCTCGACCAGGTTCGACGGCACGCCGATCGACACCTCGCCGAAGCGCAGCATGACCACGTGCGTCACCGCGGTGGTCAGCGGCAGCACCAGCTTGAAGGTTGTGCCCTGGCCCGGCTGGCTGCGCGTCTCGATGCGGCCGCCGAGCGCGGCGACCTGCGCGCGCACCACGTCCATGCCGATGCCGCGGCCCGCGAGCTCCGACACCTGGCCGGCCGTGGAGAAGCCGGGCCGGAAGATCAGCTCGGTGGCCTCCTCGGGCGTGAGCGGCTGGTCGGCCGCGAGCAGGCCCAGCGAGCGGGCCCGCTCGGCGATGCGCTCGTGGTCGAGGCCGGCGCCGTCGTCGCGGAAGCTCACCGACACGTCGTTGCCCTCGTGCGCGAGGTCGATCACGATCAGGCCGCTGGCGTCCTTGCCGGAAGCCTCGCGCCGCGCGGCGTCCTCGATGCCGTGGGCCACGCAGTTGCGCAGCAGGTGCTCGAAGGCCGGCGTCATCCGGTCGAGCACGCCGCGGTCCATTTCGATCGAGCCGCCGGTGATGTCGAGGCGCACCTGCTTGCCGGTGTCCTTCGAGGCCTGTCGCACCACGCGGTAGAGGCGGTCGGAGATGCCCTCGAACTCCACCATGCGCGTGCGCAGCAGGCCGCGCTGCAGTTCGCGCGTCTGGCGCGCCTGCACGCTGAGGTCGTCTTCCGTTGCCTGCACCGTCTTCTGCAGGGTGCGCTGCACGGTCGCCACGTCGTTCACCGACTCGGCCATCATGCGCGTGAGTTCCTGCACGCGGGTGAAGCGGTCGAACTCCAGCGGGTCGAAGCCCTGCTGTGAATCCTTGGCCTGCGCCAGCCGCGACTGCATCTGGCTCTCGGCCTGCACCTCGATGTCGCGCAACTGCTGGCGCAGGCGGTCGAGGTTGCCCGTGAGGTCGGCCAGCGAGCCGCGCAGCGAACCGATCTCGGCCTCGAGCCGCGAGCGCGTGATGATGACCTCGCCGGTCTGCGCCATCAGGCGGTCGAGCAGCTGGGTGCGGATGCGCACGGCCTGGCCGACCGGCGCGCGCAGCGGCGCGAGCGTGGCGGGGGCCGGGCGCACCGGTGCGGGCGTGGCGGCCGCCGGTTCGGCGTCGGTGTCGGCATCGACCGCGGCGATGGCGTCGTTGGCGGGCTCGGCGCGCAGCTCCGGGTGCTCCACGGGCGTGGGCGCAGATGCCGCGGTGGCTTCCGCCACACGCTGCGCCAGTTCGACCTGGGTCGCATCGTCGGCCGCGCGCAGCGCGTCGAAGGTGGCCTGCAGCGTGTCGAGCCGTGCCAGCAGCTTCTCGATGTCGGAACGGTCGACGTGGCCCTGCGTACCCAGCAGTTCGATCTCGGATTCCATGCGGTGCGCGCGCTCGCCCAGGCGCATGGCGCCGGCCAGCCGGGCACTGCCCTTGAGCGTGTGCAGCGTGCGCAGCACCGAGGTGCGCGGCGCGCCGTCGTCGGGGTGGTGCGACCACTGGCGCAGCGCCTCGCCGAGCTGCGGCAGCAGTTCGGCCGCTTCTTCCTCGAAGATCGGGAACAGGTCGACGTCGACCGCGTCGGCCAGGTCGATGGCGTCCTCGGAGTCGTCGAGCGCCACGTCGGCGCCGCCCTGCGGCGACACCACCTGCAGCGGCGCGCGCGGCTCGTCGCGTGCCAGCTCCTCGGCATAGGGCGAGGGCATCGGCGAGGCCGCGATATCGCGCAGCGCCTGCAGCGTCTGCTGCGAGGGGTCGCGCAGCAGGCCGACCGCGAACTGGTGCAGCAGGCGGCGCAGCTCGTCGGCTGCGGCGACCAGCACCATGCCCTGCTCGCGCGTGCCGCTGCCCTGCATCTGCAGGTGCTGCAGCGCGGCCTCGAAGTAGCGCGCCATGCCCGACAGGCTGTGGAAGCCGACCGTGGCCGAACTGCCGGCCAGCGAATGGGCCAGCGCGATGGTCGAGTCGGCCACGCGTTCGTAGGGCTGCAGCGCCCACTCGCCGACCTCGGTGGCGAGCTGGCGCGACCATTCGTCGGCCTCGTTGAGGTAGACGTTGTAGAGCGCGATGCCGATGCGCAGCGGGCCGATCACCTTGACCTGGTCGTCGGCGCTGCCGGCGGCGGTCACCTCGACGGATTCGGGCTGCGGCTCGGCAACGGCCGGCACCTCGGCGGCGGGCGCGGCCTCGGGCTGCACCGTTTCCTCGGGCTCGGCCGGTGCCTCCAGCGGCAGTGCTTCGGCCGTGATATCGAGCAGCGCGGCGGTCTCGGGCGCGGCCGGTTCGGGCGCGACCACGGTGGCCTGGGCGAACTCGGCCGGCGTCTCCACGGGCTCGAGCTGGATCTCGGGGAAGTCGATCGGCACGGCCGTGCCGGCATCGCTGGCTTCGCGCAGCGGCAGCGGCTCGGGCGTCCAGTCGAGGTCGGGCAGCGCGGGCGCGGTGGCCTCGGCGCGCTCGGCCGAGGCTTGCGCGGCGTCGATCGACAGCGCGGAGGACGGCAGCTCGGCCAGGCCGGCGGCCTCGATCGCGGCCTCCTCGGCCGGCTGGCTCGCCTTCGCGGCAGCGCCGATCGGCGCCAGGAAATCGAAGTCGATGCCGTCGCTCAGCGCGGTCGGCAGCGGTGCCGGCGCGGTGGACGAAGGCTCGCGGGTCTCGAAGTCGAGGAAGTCGGTGGAGACGAAGTCGTCGTCCTCCGGGCCCACGGTGCGCGACGCGGCCCGCGGCACGTCGGAGGTGTCGGAGGCGTCGGCCGGTTCGAGCGACAGGTCCGGCAGCTCGGGCAACTCGGGCAGCGCCTGCGCGGCCGCGGCCGGCAGCGCGAACTGCGGCGGCAGCTCCTCGAGCGGGGCCGGCGAGGTGGGCAGGGGATCGGCCGCGATCTGGCGCGCCGCGATCGCGAGCGCCTCGGCATCGGCCACGCGCGGCGGCGCGGTCGGCACCGGCTCGCCGGCCAGCAGGGCTTCGGCGAGGCGGCTGAACGGGGCGGACTGCCAGCCGTGCGGCGCCGAGGCCGCGATGTCCTCGACCCACAGGCCGAAGTCGCGCAGCGCCTGCTGCGTGCCGGCCAGCAGCTCGGGGGTGGCGGGGCGCTGGTCGGCCAGCCAGGTGTTGACCACCTGTTCGAGCGACCAGGCGGCATCGCCGAAGTCGGTGAGGCCGACCATGCGCGAGCTGCCCTTGAGCGTGTGGAACGCGCGGCGCAGGATCGTGAGCTCGTCGGTGTCCTCGGGGCGGCTGCCGAGCGCGACGATCGCGTTCTGGCCGTTGTGCACCACCTCGCGCGCCTCGTCGAGGAAGATGTTCTGCAGGTCGTCTTCCTCGAGCTCGGTGACCTCGGTGTCGGGCAGCGCGCCGGGGCCGACGATCTTGGCGGTCCAGCTGTCGGCCTTGCGGCTGAATTCCTCGATCGGCGAGGGCTTGGCCTTGCGCGCCGGCGTGGCCAGCGCGGCCAGCTTCGACGCGATCTGGGCATCGACTTCCTCGATGCTGAGCAGCGGCTCGGCGGCCGGCGCGGCCACGCTCTCGGCGTCCTCGACATCGGCGGCCTGGCGGCCCATCAGCGGCTTGAGCTCGCCGACCTCGGCGTCGAAGACGAACAGGCGCTTGGCCAGCGCCGGCTGGTAGCCCAGCATGTCGATCAGGAAGCCCAGCGCGCCGAGGTTGTTGCCCAGCGCGTCGAAGCCGGCCATCTCGTCGGCCGGCGAGGCGCTGCCCACCATGGACTCCACGTCGTCGCGCATGCGCTGCACGGTGTGCGCGGCCTGGTCGAGGCCGAGCACCGAGAACACGCCGCGCATCTGCTGCAGCTGGCTCGGCACGGTGCGCAGCAGGCCCTTTTCGCCCGGGCGACGGAAATACTGGTCGAGCGACTTCTCGAGTTCGCTCAGGTGGCTGCGCAGCTCGTCGACCACGGTGCCCATGGTCTGGCGGTCGCTGACGCGGCGGTACAGGTCCTCCATCCAGGGCTCGAGCGGCTCGGAATGGCCGCCCGCGCGCACGCGCTCGATGCGCCCGGCGAGCTTGAGCATGCGCTGGGTGAGCTGCGGATCGCTGGGGTCGAGGTCTTCGAGCGCGGCCTCGAGGTAGAGCACCGAAGTCGCGACTTCCATCGCGAGCTCGGTGTCGGGCGGCTGGCCGCTGCGCACCGAGGCGTCGACCGCATGCGCGAGCGCCTGCACCATCGGCTCGCTCGGCGGATGCAGCCGGTGCAGCGATTCGCCGAGCTGGGCGAAGGTGTCGGCGACCTGGCGCGTGCGCGTGATGTCGCCGCCCGAGAGGCCGGACCACATCTCCTTGGCGGTCTCGATGCGCTTGCGGGCCTGGGCCAGCACCAGCGGATCGAAGCGGCCGAACTGCTCGACCGTGTAGTCGACGCGTTGTTCATGCGCGATGCCCCAGGCCGTGCGCACGCTGCGCAGGGTGGTGGCTTCGTCGCGCGCGGTGGGCATGGCCTGGGCGCAGAAGAACAGCAGGTCCTGGCCGAGCCGGTCGGACACCACGCTGTCGCCGCGCGCGAGCGTGGCGTACTGCAGCAGCACGCGCGAGGCGGCGCGCTTGACGTAGCTGTCGGCGGGCACGAGGCCCAGCGCCAGTGCCTCGAAGAAACCGGCCGCCAGGGTCCAGAAGCTGGCCACGCGCGGCAGCAGCGCGCCGCGGCCGAGCCCCAGGCACAGCGCCTGCAGGCGGCGCGCGGCCTGCGTGTCGCCGGTCTTGACCAGCTGCAGCACCTCGCGGTCGAGCCGCGAGCGCACCGAGGGGTCGTAGGCCAGCGAGGCCTGCGTGAGCGCGGGACGGATCTCGACCCAGCGCCAGCTGGCGCTCCAGAGATCGGCCGGATGCACGCGCTCGTTGCCGACCAGTTCGAGCACGTCGCGGTACTGCGGGAACAGCGCGATCGAGGACACGTTCTTGCCGGCCAGCAGGGCCTGCAGGAAATCGGTGACGGCGAAGCCGGCGCGCTCGATCTTCAGCGCGGCGCTGTCGGTGCAGCGCTGCGGTTCGGCCACGAAGCCCTGCACCGCGAACTCGATCGAACCGAGCACCAGCGCGGGCGCGTTGTGGCCCACCATCTGCAGCGCGCCGACGGCCTGGTGCAGTTGCTGGCGCGCCATCTGCAGCGGACCGCTCTCGATCTCGGCCGCGTTGCCGACGTCGCGTGCGAAGCGGCGCAGCGACTTGCCGACGTTCTCGAGCGACTTCTGGATTTCTCCGAGCACCCAGGCCAGCGGCCCGAGGTCTTCGGTGGCCGGCGGATTGCCGGCGAGGGGGGCCGCGACGGGGGATTGGATAGCCACCTTGGATGCTCGCCGTTCTTCTGTGTCAGGCAATCTTGAAACGGGCCACCGAACGACGCAGTTCCTCGGCCATCTGCGACAGTTCGCGCACCTGCTGCGCGGTGGTCCGCGTGCCTTCGCCGGTCTGCTCGGTCACGGCGAAGATGTGCTGGATGTTGGCCGCCACCACGTTGGCCGAATCGGCCTCGCGGGAGGCGGACTGCGAGATCTGCTCGATCAGCTCGGCGAGGCGGCGCGACACGCGGTCGATCTCGGACAGCGCGGTACCCGCGTTGTCGGACAGCTTGGCCCCCTCGACCACGCCCTGCGTGGAACGCTCCATGGCGCCCACCGCATCCTGCGTGTCGGTCTGAATCGCCTTCACCAGCGCCGAGATCTGGCGCGTGGCATCGGCCGAGCGTTCGGCCAGCCGCTGCACTTCTTCCGCCACCACCGAGAAGCCGCGACCGGCTTCACCGGCCGACGCGGCCTGGATGGCGGCGTTCAGTGCCAGCACGTTGGTCTGTTCGGTAATGTCCGAGATCAGCTCGGTGATTTCGCCGATCTCCTGCGAGGATTCGCCCAGCCGCTTGATCCGCTTGGAGGTTTCCTGGATCTGGTCGCGGATGGCGTTCATGCCGCCGATGGCGTTCTGCACGGCCTGCAGGCCCGAGGACGCGGCCTGCAGCGACTGGCGCGCCACCGTGGCGGATTCCTGCGCTTGCGAAGACACGCCGTTGATTCGCTCCGCCATGGTCAGCACCGACTGGCCGGTTTCGCGAATCTCGCGCAGCTGTTCGGTCGAGGCCGCCAGCAGCTCGGTCGAGGTACTTTCCACCTGCGAGGTGGTCAGCGCCACGCGCGTGGCCGTGTTCTGCACGTTGCCCACCAGCAGCCGCAGTTCTTCCACCGTGTAGTTCACCGAGTCGGCGATGGCGCCCGTGATGTCCTCGGTCACGGTGGCTTCCTGCGTCAGGTCGCCTTCGGCCACCGTCTGCAGTTCGTTCATCAGCCGAAGAATGGCGGCCTGGTTGGCGTTGTTGATGCGGCTGGCTTCCTCCGAAGCCTGCTCGGCCGAGAGACGTTCGCGCTCGGCGTTGGCGGCGCGTTCGCGGCCTTCGCGCACCTGCACGAAACCGATGGCGCCGGCCAGTGCCAGGGCGGCCAGCGAGAGCACGAACAGCAGCACGATGGTGCCGGCGCCCAGGCCGGTGCGCGCCGACAGCTTGTCCTGCAGCTCGCCCAGCGATTTGCGCAGCGGTTCGCTGTCGGTCAGGATCGACGCCTGCGCTTCGCGCGCCGCCACCAGGCCCTGCAGGTTGCCCAGGATGGCCGAGGCCTGCGTGCGCATCTGCTCGTAGGTCTTCAGGATGGCTTCGAGCTGCTGGCGCGTCTGCGGGTCCTTCGAGCCGGGGAAGCGCTGCTGCGCATTGCCGTCGAGCAGGCCGCGCGTGGTTTCCTGGAAGGTGTTCAGGTCCTTGCCGAGCAGGAACACGGCGTCGGGGTTCACGCCCTCGACCGTGAAGAACTCGTTAGTCGACTTGCCGATGCGCTGCGTCAGCATCACGAGCTGGCCGGCGGCCGAGATCTCGGGCAGCGTGGCGTTCTGCTGCATCTTGAGCGAGGCGACGGTCTCGGTCATCTCGAGCAGCGTGGACGACTGCTGGTTGATGTCGCGCAGGGCGGCACCCACCTGGGTCAGGATCTGGCGCTGGGCCAGCACGGCCTTGGCGCTCGCATCGGCGCGCGCGACCAGCGGGCCGATCTTGCCCATGTCCTCGCCGTAGGCCTCGCCCACGGCCTCGAGGCGCAACGCCTCGTCGCCGTTGGTCAGGCCGTTGACGCGGCGCGTGAGGTCGTCGGCGCTGTCCTTCACCTCGGTGAAGGCCGGCGCGCTGCCCACCAGGGCCTGCGAGATCGACTTGGCGAGGCGCTGCGACTGCATCAGCGACTGGCCGGTGGCCGCCACCTGCTGCGCCAGCCGTTCGGCGCGCAGGATGGCGAGGCCGGCGACCAGCAGCAGCGCCAGCACCACCACCGCCAGCAGGATCGCGAGCACGCGCTGCTGGCGCGCGGGGCTCTGGCCGGCGCGGCCGTCGTCCGCGAGCAGGTCGGCGGCATCGGGCCGGCCCGGTTCGTTGGCGGCCTCGCCGCCATCGACCAGTGCACCGCCTTCGCTGAACGAGCCGGCGGCCGGCGCGCCGCCGAACGAACCGTCGCCCGGCGCGCGCGCGATGCGCACGGTTTTCTCGTCGGGGACCTGCACCGTGTCGACGTTGTCGATCGCGAGCGAACCCGAACCATCGACGCGGGCCTTGTCGTTGCCGCTGGCGGGCAGTAATTTCTTGAACTTGTCGGCGATCGAGCTCACGGTCGGTCCTTCAGGTGGTGGTCGGGTGCAGAGGCGCCTGTGACAGCTAGGCGCCGATACTCAGAAACTGGGGCTGCTGCGACAGCGCCTGCAGGTTGACTTCCTGCCAGCGTTCGCCGGCGGCGTCGATGTAGAGGTGCCCGGCCCAGGGCGGCGCATCGGCGCCCGGGGGCTCGGAGGCCGCGAAGGCCTCGACGCCGCGCAGCCCCGCCAGCCGGTCGACCAGCAGCGCGCAGTTGACGTCGAGCAGCTCGTTGAGCGCGACCAGCCGGGACTGGATGCGGGCCGCTTCGCTGGCGGCCGGACCGCTGGGCGCGCCGCTGGCGAAGGCCGACAGCTGCACCACGCCGTAGAGGCCGCCGCGCAGGTTGGCCACGCCGAGGAACCACGGCGCCGTGTAGGGCACGGGCTGCGGCGGCGTCCAGGGAAAGATTTCGCCGGCATGGCCGAGCGGGAACAGGTACTTGCCTTCGCCCGCCTCGACCGCGAGCCAGGTCGCGGCCACGCCGGTGGTGCGCGCGGCCTGCAGGCGGCTCGCCAGCCGGGACTGGAAGGCTCTCAGTGCGTCGCGATTCGCCATGGACTCGGCAGATCCGCGCTCAGTTCAGCGCGCTGATCTTCGACATCAGCTCCTGCGCGTTCACCGGCTTCACGATGTAGTCGCGCGCGCCCTGGCGCATGCCCCAGACGCGGTCGGTTTCCTGGTTCTTGCTCGTGCACAGGATGATCGGGATCGCGGCGTACTGCGGATCGCGGGCGATCGCGCGCGTGAGCTGGAAGCCGTTCTGGCCCGGCATGACCACGTCCATGAGGATCAGGTCGGGCTGGTCTTCCTCGAGGCGGCGCATGGCGTCCTCGGCGTTCTCGGCGGTCTTCACGGCGAAGCCGTTCTTGTGGAGCAGGTCGGACAGGAACACCAATTCAGTCTTGGAGTCGTCGACGACGAGGATTTTTCGAATGGGCATTTACTGCACTTCCTGTGAAACGTTGCCGAACTGCTGCACGGCCTGCAGCAGCTGGTCTTTGGTGAATGGCTTGGTCAGGTAGTCTTGCGATCCGACCATGCGGCCGCGCGCCTTGTCGAACACGCCGTCCTTCGACGACAGCATCACGACCGGGACCTTGGAGAAATGAGCGTTGCGCTTGATGATGGCGCACGTCTGGTAGCCGTCCAGCCGCGGCATCAGGATGTCGCAGAAAATCAGGTGCGGCTTGTGGTCGTTAACCTTGGAAAGCGCGTCGAAGCCGTCTTCGGCGAGGAGAACCTCGTGACCACCCTGCTTCAGAAAAATCTCGGCACTGCGCCGGATGGTGTTGCTGTCGTCGATGACCAGCACCTTGTAACCTGATCCATTCGGGCCCATTGCAAAAGCTCCTGCTCATGAGACTTGGATGCCCGCCGCGCCGTACACCGGCGCAGATCGCGTAGCTCTATGCCATGCTTTTCAGATTTCAACCATTTCGAAGTCTTCCTTGCGCGCACCGCACTCGGGACAGGTCCAGTTCATCGGGACGTCGGCCCAGGCCGTGCCTGCCGCAATCCCGTCCTCCGGTACACCTACAGCTTCGTCATAGATCCACCCACAAATCAGGCACATCCAAGTTTTCGTATTCATCGGAGCTTAAAGTCCTTGTTCATTAAATGCAACGAGTGTATCTATGCGTATCTCACTGGCGCCGTGTAAACGTCGCGCCCATGCCACCATCCAGCGGATTCCGCCCGGCGTATGACCTTCCACTTACATCCAGCAGACAGCGTTGACAAACCGGGCGATCTTAACGATCCGCTGCCCGACGACGATGCATTGGCGGATCAGGACCTGAATCCCCCTTGCGTCCTGGTGTTCAATGCCAGCGACCCGAGCGGCGCCGGCGGCCTGGCCGGCGACGGGCTGGCCATGGGATCGGTGGGCGCCCACATGCTGCCGGTGGTGACCGGCGCCTACGCGCGCGACACGGCCGAGATCTTCGACCACTTCGCGTTCGACGAGGAGGCCATCGCCGAGCAGACCCGCGCCATCCTCGAGGACGTCGAGGTGCAGCTGATCAAGGTCGGCTTCGCGGGCACGCCCGAGGCGCTGAGCACCATCGCCGAGACCGCCGCCGACTACCCCGAGGTGCCGGTGGTGGCGTACATGCCCAACCTCTCGTGGTGGGACGAGAACGAGATCGACGCCTACCTCGACGCCTTCCGCGACCTGGTGCTGCCCCAGACCACGGTGCTGGTCGGCAACCACAGCACGCTGTGGCGCTGGCTGCTGCCCGACTGGAGCGGCGAGCGCCCGCCCGGCGCGCGCGACATCGCGATGGCGGCCGGCGAGTTCGGCGTGCCCTACACCCTGGTCACCGGCCTGGTGCTGCCCGACCAGTTCATCGACAACGTGCTGGCCTCGCCGCAGTCGGTGCTGACCAGCGAGAAGTACGAGCGCCTCGAGGCCGTGTTCTCGGGCGCCGGCGACACCCTGTCGGCCGCGCTGGCCGCGCTGCTGGCCAGCGGCACCGACCTGGTGGCCGCCACCACCGAGGCGCTGGCCTACATGGACCGCTGCCTCGACGCGGGCTTCCGCCCCGGCATGGGCCACGTGCTGCCCGACCGCCTGTTCTGGGCCGAACCCGAGCCCGAGGAGGACGACGGCGAGCCCGGCGACGACGTGCCCGACTTCGCCCTGCCGCCCCACGACACCCGCCACTGATTCCACTTCCCCGTTCCAGATGCCCAATTCCGATCGCAACGACATCCTCTTCGAGCGCGCCCGCGCCGTGATTCCCGGCGGCGTGAACTCGCCCGTGCGCGCCTTCAAGGCCGTCGGCGGCACGCCCCGCTTCATCCAGCGCGCCCAGGGCGCCTATTTCTGGGACGCCAACGACAAGCGCTACATCGACTACATCGGCTCCTGGGGTCCCATGATCCTGGGCCACGGCCATCCGGCGGTGGTCGAGGCGGTGCAGAAGGCCGTGCTCGAGGGCTTCTCGTACGGCGCGCCGACCGAGCGCGAGATCGAGCTGGCCGAGGCCATCCTCGCGCTGGTGCCCTCGATGGAGATGGTCCGTCTCGTGAGCTCGGGCACCGAGGCCGCCATGAGCGCGCTGCGGCTGGCGCGCGGCGCCACCGGCCGCAAGACCATCATCAAGTTCGAGGGCTGCTACCACGGCCATGCCGACGCGCTGCTGGTCAAGGCCGGCTCGGGCCTCGCCACCTTCGGCAACCCGACCTCGGCCGGCGTGCCGAGCGAGGTGGTGCAGCACACGCTGGTGCTCGAGTACAACAACCTGCAGCAGCTCGAGGAGGCCTTCGCGCTGCACGGCAGCGACATCGCCTGCCTGATGATCGAGGCCATCGCCGGCAACATGAATTTCGTGCGCGCCACGCCCGAGTTCGCGCAGCGCTGCCGTGCGCTGTGCACGCAGCACGGCGCCCTGCTGATCTTCGACGAGGTGATGACGGGCTTTCGCGTCGGCCTGCACGGCGCGCAGGGCGTGCTGGGCATCCAGCCCGACCTCACGGTGCTCGGCAAGGTCATCGGCGGCGGCATGCCGCTGGCGGCCTTCGGCGGGCCGCGCGCCATCATGGAACAGCTCGCGCCGCTGGGCCCGGTCTACCAGGCCGGCACGCTCTCGGGCAACCCGGTCGCCACGGCCTGCGGCCTGGCCACGCTCAAGGAGATCGCCAGGCCCGGCTTCTACGAGGCGCTGGGCCGCAAGACCCGCGCGCTGGTCGACGGTCTGAAGGCCGCGGCCGCCGCCGAGGGCCAGCCCTTCAGCGCCGACAGCGAGGGCGGCATGTTCGGCTTCTTCCTGATGAACGAGCTGCCGCAGAACTACGCCAAGGTGATGACCACCGACAACGCGCAGTTCAACGCGCTGTTCCACGGCCTGCTCGAGCGCGGCGTGTACATCGCGCCCGCGCTCTACGAAGCCGGCTTCGTGAGCGCCGCGCACAGCGACGCGGACATCGCGGCCACCGTCGAGGCGGCGCGCGAGATCTTCAGCAAGCGCTGAGCGGGAGGCTCAGGCCGGGTCGATGGGCATCACCGGCCCGGCCTCGGCCTCGAGCACCTCGGCCGCCGCCAGGCACAGGTCCTCGCGGAAGCGATCGCTCACGAGCTGCACGCCCGTGGGCAGGCCCTGGCGCAACCCCATCGGCACCGACAGCCCCGGCAGGCCCAGGATCGCGGTCGCCAGCAGCGGGCTCTGCGCGTCGAGCAGCTCGCGCATCGCGTCCGCGCCGCGCTGGTCGGCATCGACCGGGAACGGGTGGCGCCACGACACCGGCATCAGCAGCAGCGGATGGCGCTGCAGGAACAGCGCCCAGTCGCGCATCAGCCCCGTGCGCGCGGCCAGCGCGCGCATGTAGGCCTCGGTGTCGAACGACGGCGCGTGCGCGTCCATCGCGCGGTAGGCCTGGCGGATGGTCTGGTCGCCGTCGCGCAGCAGCGCCGGTTCCACCAGCAGCCGGCTGTCGGCCATGGTCAGCGCGAGCCACAGCTCGGCCGCCTCGCGCAGCCGCGGCGGCTCCACCGGCTCGACGCGGTAGCCCGCGCTCTCGAGCCGACGCGCGGCGCGCTGCAGGGCATCGGCCACCTCGGGATCGCAGGCGTAGCCGGGCAGCGCGGTGCACAGCGCCACGCGCAGCGGGCCGGCCGGCCGCGCGCCCTCGAGCGGCGCGGGCACCCACCACGGATCGCGCACGTCGCGCGCGGCCATCGCGGCGAAGGCCAGCCGCAGGTCGCGCACGCTGCGCGCCAGCGGCCCCTGGACCGAGCTGAGCTGCACCACCGGCGGCCGTTCGCCGGTGCCCGACGGGTTGAAGGCCGGCACGCGGCCGAAGCTCGGGCGCAGGCCGTAGACGCCGCAGGCATAGGCCGGGTAGCGGATCGAGCCGCCCTGGTCGTTGCCATGCGCGATGGCGCCGATGCCGACCGCGACCGCGGCCGCCGCGCCGCCGCTCGAGCCGCCGGGGGTCACCGCCGCGTCGTGCGGATTGAGGGTGCGCCCGTGGGCCGCGTTGTCGGTGAACCAGCGCATCGAGAACGCGGGCGTGTTGGTGCGGCCGATCAGGATCGCGCCCGCGCGCCGCAGGTTCGCGACCACCGGGCTGTCCTCGGCGGCCACGACCTTGCGGTAGGCCGCCACGCCGTTGGTGGTGGCATGCCCGCGCTGGTCGACGTTGACCTTGATGGTGACCGGCACGCCGTGCAGCGGCCCGGTCGCCTCGCCGCCGGCCAGCGCGGCGTCGGCCTGCCGCGCGGCCTGCAGCGCTTCCTCGGCGCCGCCGTCGACCACGGCATTGAGGCGCGGATTGACGGCCTCGAGCCGTTCCAGGCTGCTGCGTACCGCCTCCACGCACGAGAGCTCGCGTGCCGCGATGCGCCGCGCGAGTTCTGCGGCTTCCAGTTGCCAGGGTTGCATGGCTTGTCTCCTCGAAAAAGATGGATGGATCAGTCGCCCTTGACGCCCGCGCGCCGCACCGCCTCGGCCCAGCGCGGCTTCTCGCGCTTCATCAGCGCGCTGAGCTCCTCGGGGCTCGAGGGCAATGCCTCGATCGACAGCGCGGCATTGGCGCGCACCACGGCCGGGTCGGCCAGCGCGGCGCGCAGCGCGGTGTTGAGCCGGTCGACGGTCTTGCGCGAGGTGCCCGCGGGCGCCATCAGCGCGCCCCAGGCCACCACCTCGAAGCCCGGCACGCCGCTCTCGGCCACGGTCGGCACCTCGGGCAGCACCGCGGCGCGCTTGGCACTGGTCACGGCGATCGCCTTGACCCGGCCCTGCTGCACGAAGGGCAGCACCGCCGAGATGTTCTCGATGGTCACGTCGAGCTGGCCGTTGACCATGTCGGCGACCGCCTGGGTGCCGGTCTTGTAGGGCACCTGCACCATCGTGAGCCCGGTCTCGGTCTTCAGCAGCTCGCCGGTCAGGTGGCCCGCGCTGCCGATGCCGGGCGTGCCGACCGAGAGCTTGCCCGGGTGCTCGCGGCCGTAGGCGACCAGCTCCTGCAGGCTGCGCACCGGCAGGTCCTTGCGCACGATCAGCACGTAGGCGTTGCTCGAGATCAGGCCGACCGGCACCAGGTCCTTCTCGGGCACGTACGACAGCTTCGAGAAGAAGGCCGGGTTGATGCTCAGGGTCACGAGGTTGCCGTAGCCGACCGTGTAGCCGTCGTTCGCCGAGCTCACCAGGGCCTGCGTGCCGACGATGCCGCCCGCGCTGGGCCGGTTGTCGACGATCATGGCCTGCCCCAGTTCGCGCGCCATCGCGTCGGCCACCGGGCGCATCGCGACGTCGACGCCGGAGCCGGCGGCATAGGGCACGATGAATTTCACCGGGCGCTCGGGGTACTGGGCCGAGGCGGCCAGCGCGGCGGCGGCCAGGGCGGCCACGACGGCGCGGCGGGTCCATGCGAATGACAGGGCGGGCACGAAGCATCTCCTCTTGGGGAATCCCGCCGTTCACCACGAGCCGGCTGGTGGCCGAAGTCTAGGAACCGGGCCCGCGCCGCAAAAGACAATCGCTTGTCGCGATGACAACCTGCGTTTGTCGGTAGATTCCCGCGCCGGGCCGCGCGGCAGAATCGCCCGCATGAAGGATCACCAGCTCAAGGCCTGGCTGCGGCTGGCCGACACCGGCAGCATCCGCGCCGCCGCGCGCAGCCTGCACCTGAGCCAGGCGGCGGTGACCAAGGCGATCCGCGAGCTCGAGGCCGAGGTCGATGCGCAGCTGGTGCTGCGCAGCTCGCGCGGCATCGAGTTCACCGAGTCCGGGCGCCAGCTCACGGTGCGCGCGCGGCTCGCGCACCAGCAGCTCGAGCTCGCGCGCCAGGACATCCGCATCCTGCAGGGGAGCCAGCACGGCCGCGTGGCGGTGGCGGTCACGCCGATGGTGTTCCTCGGCGTGCTGCCCGAGGTGGTGCGCGCCTTCCGCAAGGCCATGCCGCAGGCGCAGCTCAAGCTGTTCGACGGCCTGATCCCGCAGGTGCTGCCGCTGCTGCGCGAGGGCGCGGTCGACTTCGCGGTGGCGGGCCCGGTGGCCTCGGCCCTCGATGCCGACTTCGCGTTCGAGCGGCTCGACATGATCGAGATGGCCGTGCTGTGCCGGCGCGGCCATCCGCTGCGCCACGCCACGCGCTGGGAAGAGATCGCGGGCGCCGAATGGCTGATGCACCTGGCACCGGGCAGCCAGCACAGCTTCCTGCTCGAGCAGTACGCCGCG
Source organism: Variovorax sp. PDC80 (assembly GCF_900115375.1). Lineage (NCBI taxonomy): Bacteria > Pseudomonadati > Pseudomonadota > Betaproteobacteria > Burkholderiales > Comamonadaceae > Variovorax > Variovorax sp. PDC80. The sequence continues at coordinate 243,451 of NZ_FOWG01000008.1, forward strand.
CAGGGGCTGCCGCTGCCCGAGCACCGCATCGAGGTCGCCTCCTTCGGCGTGAGCTGGGGCCTCCTGACGCGCAGCGACGCGCTGATGGTCGGCCCGGCGGGCATGCTCACGATGCCGCCCTATGACGCGCTGGTGGAGCGCGTGCCGCTCGCGATGCCGGTGCCGCCGCTCGAGCTGGGCATCGTCTCGCCACGCGGCAAGCCGCTGTCGCTGGCCGCGCTGCGGCTGGCCGAGCTGTTTCGCAAGTACCTGGCGCGGCCGGCCTGAGCGGCGGCACGCACGCAGGTGCCACGGCGATGACAGCGGCGGCGTGTATATTGCGCCCGCGCTTCGCGGAGCGCGACGACACCAGGGAAGAAGACATCGCGGCCAGCCTCGAGCCGCACGAGATCTCCAGAACATCCAGCCATGAAATCCCTGCGCCTGCTGCCGGTCCTGAGTGCAGCCCTTCTCGTCTGTGGTCCGGCGCTCGCGCAGTCGGTGGACTTCACGCTGCCGACCTTCGACCAGCCCTTCGAGATCCAGAAGACCTGGATCAACGTCGGCTTCTACTCGGCCCACTTCGACCGCGACAAGGGCCTCGAGAACAAGAACCCCGGCCTGGGCTTCGAGTACCCACTCAACGACGTCTACCGCGTCACGCTCGGCACCTTCCACAACAGCGACCGGCGCCAGTCGCACTACCTCGGCCTCTACGTGCTGCCGTTCGAATTCCACGGCGTGCGCTTCGGCGCCGTGGTCGGCGGCTTCGACGGCTACCCCAACTACCGCAACGGCAACTGGTTCCCGGCGCTGATCCCCACCGCGGCGATCGAGGGCAAGAACTGGGGCCTCAACATCGCCTACGTGCCGACGGTCAAGAACCGGCTCTATGGCGCGCTGAGCTTCCAGCTCAAGTACCGCTTCGAGTGAGCGGCCGCCGAGGCCCATGAAAAAAGGCGGCCGAGGCCGCCTTTGCTTTTCGAACCGTGCCCGGCTCAGTGCCGGAAGTGGCGCACGCCCGACAGCACCATCACCACGCCGCGCTCGTCGGCCGCGTCGATCACTTCCTGGTCGCGCATCGAGCCGCCCGGCTGGATCACGCAGCCCGCGCCCGCGTCGACCACCACGTCGAGGCCGTCGCGGAACGGGAAGAAGGCATCGCTGGCCACCGCCGTGCCCTGCAGCGACAGGCCCGCATGCTCGGCCTTGATGCTCGCGATGCGCGCCGAATCGAGGCGGCTCATCTGGCCCGCGCCCACGCCCATGGTCATGCCGTCGGCGCAGAACACGATCGCGTTGCTCTTCACGTACTTGGCGACCTTCCAGGCGAACAGCAGGTCCTGCAGCTGCTGCTGCGTGGGCTGCTTCTTGCTCACGACCTTGAGGTCGGACAGCGCGAGCTCGTGGTTGTCGGCGGTCTGGATCAGCAGGCCCGAGCCGACGCGCTTCACGTCCGTCGCGTTGCGGCCGTTGTCCCAGTCGGTGGCGCCGCCCGGCGGCAGCGCGATCTCGAGCACGCGCACGTTGAGCTTCGCCTTGCTGGCCTGGAACACCTCGAGCGCCTCGTGCGTGTAGCCCGGGGCCATCAGCACCTCGACGAACTGCTTGGCCACGGCCTGCGCGGTGGCGGCGTCGACCGTACGGTTGAAGGCGATGATGCCGCCGAAGGCCGAGGTCGGGTCGGTCTTGAAGGCCTTGGCATAGGCCTCCGCCGCGTCCTTGCCGACCGCCACGCCGCAGGGGTTGGCGTGCTTGACGATCACGCAGGCCGGCACGTCGAAGCTCTTCACGCATTCCCACGCCGCATCGGCGTCGGCGATGTTGTTGTAGCTGAGCTCCTTGCCCTGCAGCTGCTTCGCCGACACCAGCGAACCGGGCGCCGGATGCAGGTCGCGGTAGAACGCGGCCTGCTGGTGCGGGTTCTCGCCGTAGCGCAGGTCCTGCACCTTCACGAAGCGGCCGTTGCTCTGCGCCGGGAACAGCGAGCGCGTGGGCGTCGATTGACCCTGGCTGGTCTCGAAGTCGATCGCCGAGAGGTAGTCGCTGATCGCGCCGTCGTAGTCGGCGATGCGGTTGAAGGCGGCCACCGAGAACGCGAACTTGGTCTTGTCGCTGAGCTTGCCGTCGGCCTTGAGCTCGGCCAGTGCCGTCGCGTACTGCGAGGCATCGGTCAGCACGCCCACGTCCTTCCAGTTCTTGGCGGCGCTGCGCACCATGGCCGGGCCGCCGATGTCGATGTTCTCGATCGCGTCTTCGAGCGAGCAGCCGGGCTTGGCCACGGTGGCTTCGAACGGATAGAGGTTGACGATCAGCAGGTCGATGGTGTCGATGCCGTGCTGCTCGATGGCCGCCACGTGCGCCGGCAGGTCGCGCCGCGCGAGCAGGCCGCCGTGGATCTTCGGATGCAGCGTCTTCACGCGGCCGTCGAGCATCTCGGGAAAGCCGGTGTGGTCGGCCACCTCGGTCACCGGCAGGCCGGCATCGGCCAGCAGCTTGGCGGTGCCGCCGGTGGACAGCAGCTTGATGCCCAGCGCATGCAGCGCCTGCGCGAATTCGAGGATGCCGGTCTTGTCGGAGACGGAAATCAGTGCGGTCTTGGCCATGGTGTCGTTACGCCGTGCGTTCTCGTTCATTTCAAAAGTTTGTGTTCGACCAGCTTCTTGCGCAGCGTGTTGCGGTTCAGGCCCAGCCACTGGGCGGCCTTCGACTGGTTGCCCTCGGCGCGCGTCATCACGACATCGAGCAGGGGTTTCTCGACCACGCGCACGAGCATCTCGTACATGCCGTCGGGTTCGGTGCCGCGCAGATCGCGGAAGTAGCTCTCCAGACTGGTGCGCACGCAGTCCTCGATGTGTTTCTTGCTCATGCTTTTCTTCTCTTCTCTCAATCGGCGGCGCAGGCCGCCTCCTCTTCGCCGGACAGCTCTTCGGCCGCCTGGTGCTGCGGGATGCGGTCCATCTGGTCCGCGAGCCCGTCGAAATACTCGCCGACCGCGCGCAGCTGCGCCTCGCAGTCCTCGATGGCGTTCATGCGCGAACGGAATTCCTCGCCGCCGGGCAGCGCGCGCACGTACCAGCCGATGTGCTTGCGCGCGGTGCGCACGCCGCTGTAGTCGCCGTACAGCGCGTAGTGCTCCACCAGGTGGTCGAGCAGCAGCCGGCGCACCTCGGCCACCAGCGGCGGCGCGCGGTGCGTGCCGGTGTCGAGGAAGTGGGCGATCTCGCGGAAGATCCACGGCCGGCCCTGGGCCGCGCGGCCGATCATCACCGCGTCGGCGCCGGTGGCCGCGAGCACCTCGCGCGCCTTCTCGGGCGAACGCACGTCGCCGTTGGCCACCACCGGCACGCGCACCGCGGCCTTCACGGCGGCGATGGTGTCGTACTCGGCCTGGCCCTTGTAACCCTGCTCGCGCGTGCGGCCGTGCACCGTGAGCATCTGCACGCCGGCCGATTCGAAATCGCGCGCGAGCTTGACCGCGTTGCGGTGCTCCATGCTCCAGCCGGTGCGCATCTTGAGCGTGACCGGCACGCCATGCGGCTGCGCGGCATCGACCACCGCGCTCACGATCTCGAGCGCCAGCGGCTCGTCGCGCATCAGCGCCGAACCGGCCCACTTGTTGCAGACCTTCTTGGCCGGGCAACCCATGTTGATGTCGATGATCTGCGCGCCGCGCTCGATGTTGTAGACCGCGGCCTCGGCCATCATGGCCGCGTCGGTGCCCGCGATCTGCACCGCGATGGGGCCCGGCTCGCCATCGTGGTTGGCACGGCGCGAGGTCTTGAGCGAATTCCAGAGGTCCTTGCGCGAGGTCACCATCTCGCTGACCGCGTAGCCCGCGCCGAGCGCGCGGCACAGCATGCGGAAGGGCCGGTCCGTCACGCCGGCCATGGGCGCGACGAACAGGCGGTTCTCCAGCGTGTGGTTGCCGATCTGCAAGGTCATGACGGAGGAAGGCTGTGCGCGTCGGCTGCTGAAAAATGAGGCACGATTGTAGCCACCTGCCATTTCAGTGACTGAAACGATTTGCGCCGATTCGCGCCGCTGGTACGGGTGTAAACACGGGTGGAAATCCCATGCGCGGCGGCGCCTTTTCCGACTCGGCATCGCGAACGCGCTGCCTATACTGCGCCGACCTTATGCAAGCCTGGCTCGACGCACTCCTCGCGCTTCTCGCGCTGCCGCAATACGGCCTCTCCACGCTGTTCATCGCCGCCTTCATCTCGGCGACGCTGCTGCCCGTGGGCTCGGAGCCGGTGCTGTTCGGCCTGCTCAAGCTCAATCCCGAGCTGTTCTGGCCCGCGATCGCGGTCGCCACCGTGGGCAACACGCTCGGCGGCGCGGTCGACTGGTGGATGGGCTACGGCGCGCACAAGGTGGCCGACAAGTACTCGCACTCGAAGCACCACGTGCGCGTGCTCGGCTGGCTCGAGCGGCTCGGCCCGAAGGCCTGCCTGCTGAGCTGGCTGCCGCTGGTCGGCGATCCGCTGTGCGCGGTCGCGGGCTGGCTGCGGCTGCCGTTCTGGCCCTGCCTGGCCTACATGGCGATCGGCAAGTTCCTGCGCTACGTCACGATGACGGTGGCGCTGCTCTACATCTTTCCGTCCTGAGCGAGGGACTCAGTTCAGCAGCTCGTACGGGCCACCGCGCTCGAGGGCCTGCTGGTAGGCGGGACGCGCATGGATGCGCGCGAGCCAGTCCATGAGCTTCGGGCGTTTCGCATCGAGCCCGCCGCGCGCATGCGCGGCCTCGACCACGAAGCTCATCTGGATGTCGGCACCGCTGAACGCATCGCCCGCGAACCATTCGCTCTTGCCGAGTTCGGCTTCCATGTAGTTGAGGTGGCTCGCGATGTTCGGCAGGATGAACGCCGACTTGGCCTTGGCGGCGATGGCCTTGGCCACCGGCTTGGCGAAGAAGGGCATCTTGCTGCTCTCGATGCGGTCGAACACCAGCTTGAGCAGCAGCGGCGACATCGCCGTGCCCTCGGCGAAGTGCAGCCAGTAGCGGTAGCGCAGCGCCTCGGGCGTGAGCGGCGCGGGCGCGAGGCGGCCCTGGCCGTAGCGCTCGATCACGGTCTCGATGATCGCGCCCGATTCCGCGAGCACCAGTCCATCGTCGGTGGTCACCACCGGCGACTTGCCCAGCGGATGCACCGCGCGCAGCGAAGCGGGCGCCAACATGGTGTTCGGATCGCGCTGGTAGTGGACGATCTCGTAGGGCAGGCCCAGTTCTTCGAGCAGCCAGAGCACGCGCTGCGAGCGCGAGTTGTTGAGATGGTGGACGGTGAGCATGGCGAGGTTGGAATGAAGCGAGGGCGACGGGGCGCGGCAGTCTAGCGTGACGCGCGGCAAAGCGCAGCCCTGTCAGCGCGGTCGCCTACAGGCGCGGGCGAAGCCGCTTCCTACACTGGCCGCATGACACCGACCACCACGCCGACCCCGCCGCGCCGCATGCACGGGGGCTGGCGCGGCGCGATGTTCGCGCTGTTCTTCACGGCGGCCGCAGTGGCCCACCGTCCCGCGCAGGCCGCGCTCGATCCCGAGGCCCTCTACCAGCACGCCTCGCCCGCGGTCTGGACCGTCAAGGGCGACCGCGGCGACAACCAGGTGACCGTGGGCAGCGCCGTGGCGGTCACGCCCACCGCGCTGGCCACCGCCTGCCACGTGGTCGACGGCGCCGCGGCCGTGACCGTCATGCAGGGACAGACCACGATCAAGATCGGCAGCATCCTGCGCGACCCCGATGCGACGCGCGACCTCTGCGTGCTGATGACCGAGACACCGTTGCAGTTGCACGCCGTCGAGATTGCGCCGGCCGACAGCCTGCGCGTGGGCCAGCGCGTGTTCGCCATCGGCAGCCCGCACGGCCTCGAGCGCACGCTCAGCGAGGGCCTGATCTCGGCGCTGAGGCCGCGCGCGCCGGGGCAGTTGCCGATCGTCCAGACCTCGGCGCCCGTGTCCTCGGGCTCGAGCGGCGGCGGCCTCTTCGATACCGACGGCCGGCTGATCGGCGTCACCGACCGCATCTCGCCCGGCGGCTCGAACCTGGGCTTCGCCTATCCGGCGCAATGGGTGATGGAACTGCCGCAGCGCGTGATGGCCGAGCGCGAGACCTGGCGCGAGCTGCTCAAGACCGTGGGCGTGGTGCTGCAGTCGAACGGCGAGCCCACGCCCTCGGGCCATGCCGACATCGCCGACGAAGCCGCGCTGCCGGTGGTCGGCGCCGATCCGCAGCAGATCCGCGTCGCCTACCGCCAGTTCCTGCTGCAGGCGCGGCCGCGCGCCTTCCTGATCACCAGCGACAGCCGCTTCGGCACCGCCACCAGCTCGGCCGCGCTGACCGAGCATCTCAAGGGCTGCACGCAGCGCAAGGTGGTGTGCGCGGCCTACGCGGTGGACAACACGGTGGTGTGGGGCAAGCAGCAGGCGGCGCGCTGAACCGCCCTCCCTCGACTCAGCTCAGCGCGCGAAGAGGGGGGCCGCGATCAGGCGGTGGAACGACTCCCAGCTGTCCGAGACGGTCCACACGCCATTGACCCGCGCCACGGCGAAGACCAGCGGCTGCATCACCGCTTCGGGCAGCTCGACCTGGACATAGATCCGTCCTCGTCCCCGCTGGTACAGGACGGTCGACACGGCGACCACATCGTCGCGCTGCCCGACGATGGCGCGAAGACGCTCGTGCACCCGCTCCTGGAGCCGCTCGCCATCGAGGTTCTTCGCCCGGTCTTCTTCCTGCGGATTGACCAGCAGGACATCGGCGCCCTCGCGCAGGAACGCGAGACCCAGTGGAGGAAGCGCCCCGTCCCTGCGCATGAGCTTCTCGCCCGCCTGGGTCGAGGCGAACACGGCCTGGGCGAAGAGTTCGTCGTTCGACATCGAGGCCATGGCCGTTCGCGGCGAGCTCAGCCGCCGCTGCTTTCCCTGCGGATCAGCCACTGGCCGCCCGAGCGCTGCAACTCCAGCGTCTTGCGGCTCACTTCCCTCAGGGTGTCCGCGCGGTAGTTCTGCCGGAACCGGGCGCTTGCGGTCTCGCCATCGATGACGATCACCAGGTCCTCGAGCGTGACGCCGATGCTCGACTTGCTCGTGATGCGGGCACGGCGCTCTTCTTCCCACCGGAAGCGGCTCTGGCCGCGGGCCGGCGTGAAGTCCGGCGCATAGGCCGCCAGGTAGCGATCCATGTCCCGGGCCGACCAGGCCTGGGCCCAGGCGCGCACCGCGGTCTCGACCTCGGCGGCGCCGGCAGGGCGCGCCGCAGGCGCCGCCGGCTGAGTTGCGGGCTGAGTTGCGGGCTGGGTTGCGGGCTGGGTTGCAGGCTTGGCGGGCGCCGCCGACGTGTCCTGCGTCGCGGCGGTATCCGGTGCCTCCCGCGCTATCGCATAGCCCGTGAAGATCCAGCGGTTGTTCTCCCGCGCGAAGCTGATTCTTTCGGAGGCTTTCCTGCCGCTGTCCAATTGGGTGGAGAACACGACATTGGCATAGAGGCCCGCGGGAAAACCGGGCTCGTTGTCGGCCTGGTATTTGAGGCGCGTCACGCTCGACCACTCGCGATCCGTGACGGGCCCCATCGACAGCCGCGCCTTTCGCGTGGCCCGCACGAAGGCGGTCTTGCCCATGCGGCTCTTCAGCACGCTCGAGCCCGAATCCCAGAGCTCGCTCACCTGGTCGGCGTCGGCCTTGCGAAGGATGTCGGTCGCGGCGCGCAGCAACTCGTCGGACGCCGCATCCGACACCGGTGGCGCCGCGGCGGCGATCTGCAGGCCCGCGGCCATGAGGCAGGCGGCAAGCAGGCGCGTGAATATCCCGTTCATTGAATTCCCTCCCCTTTTTTATTCCTGGATGTTTGAGCATCCCTCGAGAATTCCGAATCGAGCCCGACTCAAATCAATGGAATGATTTGGCTTGGATTTCAATCAGAATTTGTCGGATTCCAAAGAGAATTTACCTCGCAGGAACCCAAAAACTCCCGGGATAATACACACGCAGGATTTCATCAATTGCCACTCAATTCGGAGACATCCGAATTTCCGAGAAGCAAATCACGCTCTCCAGTCGAACCGGCTTTGAAATGAACAGGAATGGGCCGGATGCGCGAGCGCGAACAGAAGGCTGCGCCGCTGGCAAGCGTGAAGCGGGGGAGGTGGAGACGGCGCCGGACCCGTCACGCTGCGGATCACGGCGCTTTCATCGCGCAGGGCGCGAAAGGTTCAGGAGCTGAACAGGAAGTTCATCACGTCGCCATCCTTGACGACGTATTCCTTGCCTTCCGAACGCATCTTCCCCGCGTCCTTCGCGCCCTGCTCGCCCTTCAGGGCGATGTAGTCGTCGAAGCCGATGGTCTGGGCGCGGATGTAGCCCTTCTCGAAATCGGTGTGGATCACGCCGGCCGCCTGCGGGCCGGTGTCGCCGACGTGGATGGTCCAGGCGCGCACTTCCTTCACGCCGGCGGTGAAGTAGGTCTGCAGGCCCAGCAGCTTGAAGGCGGCGCGGATCAGGCGGTTGAGGCCCGGCTCGTCCTGGCCGATCTCGGCCAGGAACATCTTCTTGTCCTCGTCGTCCATCTCGGACAGGTCGGCCTCGATCTTGGCGCAGATCGCCACCACGGGCGCGTTCTGCCTGGCGGCGTACTCGCGCAGGCGGTCGAGGTAGGGGTTGTTCTCGAAGCCGTCTTCCGCCACGTTGCCCACGAACATCGCGGGCTTGGCGGTGATCAGCGTGAAGCTCTTGACCAGCGGCAGCTCTTCCTTGGTGAACTCGAGCGCGCGCACGGGCTTGTTCTCGTTGAGCGCGGCCTGGCAGCGTTCGAGCAGGCCGACCAGCTTCTGCGCGTCCTTGTCGCCCGAGCGGGCCACCTTGGTGTGGCGCTGCAGTGCCTTCTCGACCGTCGACAGGTCGGCCAGGCACAGCTCGGTCTGGATCACCTCGATGTCGGAGATCGGGTCGACCTTGCCGGCCACGTGGATCACGTTGTCGTCGTCGAAGCAGCGCACCACGTTCACCGTGGCGTCGGTTTCGCGGATGTGGGCCAGGAACTTGTTGCCCAGGCCTTCGCCGGTGCTGGCGCCGGCCACCAGGCCCGCGATGTCCACGAACTCGACGATGGCGGGCACCACGCGCTCGGGCTTGACGATGTCGGCGAGCTGGGCGAGCCGCGGATCGGGCACCTCGACGATGCCCACGTTGGGCTCGATGGTGCAGAAGGGATAGTTTTCCGCTGCGATGCCGGCCTTGGTCAGCGCATTGAAAAGGGTGGATTTACCGACGTTGGGCAGGCCGACGATGCCGCACTTCAAGCTCATGGGGGGTCCTCAGGTGAACCGGCGATTTTAGGCGAGGCGCCTCGCCCGGCGGTTCGGGCAGGCCGCTAAACAGGGCCGGCGGGTCAGGGTAAAACCCGATGAAAACCCGATAAGCAAACGTTTGCGCAAACGTTTTCGTCCATTACCATCAGCGCCGGGCCGCCAGATCGGTCATCGTTCGTTCCAACACACCTCAGGAGACACGCACCATGAAGTTCACCCGCCGCACCGTGCAGACCGCCGCCGCTCTCGCCCTGCTGGGCACCTTCGCCGCCATGCCGGCGCTCGCGCAGGACAAGCCCAAGGTCGCGTTGGTGATGAAGTCGCTGGCCAACGAGTTCTTCCGCACCATGGAAGACGGGGCCAAGGCGCACCAGAAGGCGAATTCGGGCAAGTACACGCTGGTGACCAACGGCATCAAGGACGAGACCGACACCGCCGCGCAGATCAAGATGGTCGAGCAGATGGTGGCGCAGAAGGTCAACGCGCTGGTGATCGCGCCAGCCGATTCGAAGGCGCTGGTGCCGGTGGTCAAGGCCGCCATCGACAAGGGCATCCTGGTGGTCAACATCGACAACCGCCTTGACGCGGCCGCGCTGAAGGAGAAGAACATCCAGGTGCCCTTCGTCGGCCCCGACAACCGCGCCGGCGCCAAGCTGGTGGGCGACTACCTGGCCAAGAGCCTGAAGTCGGGCGACAAGGTCGGGATCATCGAAGGCGTGTCGACCACCTTCAATGCGCAGCAGCGCACCCTCGGCTACCAGGACGCGATGAAGGCCGCCGGCATCAACGTCGCGGGCGTGCAGTCGGGCCAGTGGGAAATCGACAAGGGCAACACGGTGGCCGCCGGCATGATGCGCGAGAACCCCGACCTCAAGGCGCTGCTGGCCGGCAACGACAGCATGGCGCTGGGCGCGGTGGCGGCGGTGAAGGCCGCGGGCAAGGCCGGCAAGGTGCAGGTGGTGGGCTACGACAACATCGGCGCCATCAAGCCGATGCTGGCCGACGGCCGCGTGCTCGCCACGGCCGACCAGTTCGCCGACAAGCAGGCGGTGTTCGGCATCGAGACCGCGCTGAAGGCGATCGCCGACAAGAAGAGCCAGGCCGACATGCCGGCCGAGATCAAGACCGACGTGGTGCTGGTGACCAAGGACTCGAAGAAGTAAGCACCGCGCCTCCTTCACCGCTGTCACACACCTCGAGAGACCACCCTTGCCGGCGCCCATGTCCGCAACTTCCGCCACGCCGCTCTTCGCGCTCCACGACATCGGCAAGGACTACGCCGCGCCGGTGCTCGACGGCGTGAGCCTCACCCTGGAGGCCGGCGAAGTGCTCGCGCTGACCGGAGAGAACGGTGCCGGCAAGAGCACCCTCTCCAAGATCGTCTGCGGCCTGGTCACGCCGACGCGCGGCACGATGCTGCTGGGCGGTGCGCCGTTCCAGCCGGGCTCGCGCCGCGACGCCGAGGCGCACGGCGTGCGCATGGTGATGCAGGAACTCGGGCTGGTGCCCACGCTCACGGTGGCCGAGAACCTGCTGCTCGACCGGCTGCCGCAGCGCATGGGCTGGCTGCAGCGCGCCGAGCTGCACGCGGCCGCGCGGCTGCAGTTGGCCAAGATCGGCCTCTCGCGCATCGATCCGGCCGTGCCGGTCTCGCGCCTGGGCATCGGCCAGCAGCAGATGGTGGAGATCGCGCGCAACCTGCTCGACGACACCCGCGTGCTGATCCTCGACGAGCCGACCGCGATGCTGACGCCGCGCGAGACCGAGCACCTGTTCGAGCAGATCGCGCTGCTGAAGGCGCGCGGCGTGGGCATCGTCTACGTCTCGCACCGGCTCGAGGAGCTGCAGCGCATCGCCGACCGCGTGGCGGTGCTGCGCGACGGCCGCCTGGTCGACGTGCGGCCGATGGCCGGCGTGCGCGAATCCGAGCTGGTCGAGCGCATGGTCGGCCGCGCGGTGCACGAGCACGATGGCCGCCCGCGCCGCGTGGCCGGCGCGCCGATGCTGAGCGCGCACGGCATCGGCCGCGGCAGCGCGGTGCGCGACGTCGACCTGCAATTGCGCGCGGGCGAGGTGATGGGCATCGCCGGGCTCGTGGGCTCGGGTCGCACCGAGCTCGTGCGGCTGCTGTTCGGCGCCGACAAGGCCGAGCGCGGCACGATCGAACTCCACTGGCCCGGCGCGCAACAACCGGCCGCGGGCCGCTGGCGCTCGCCGATGCAGGCGATCCGCGCCGGCATCGGCCTGGTCACCGAGGACCGCAAGTCGCAGGGCCTGCTGATGACGCAGTCGATCCGCGTCAACGCCACGCTCAGCGACCTCGGCGCGGTCTCGCGCCTGGGCTGGCTGCGCGCGGCCGCCGAGCGCGGCATCGCGCGCCGGCTGGTGCAGACGCTGCGCATCCGCTCGCGCAGCGAGGAGCAGAGCGTAGCCACGCTCAGCGGCGGCAACCAGCAGAAGGTGGTGTTCGCGCGCTGGCTGCACCGCGAATGCAAGGTGCTGCTGCTCGACGAGCCGACGCGCGGCGTCGACGTGGGCGCGCGCGCCGACCTCTATGCCGAGCTCGACCGCATGGCCGAGGCCGGCAAGGCGCTCTTGATGGTGTCGAGCGACCTGCGCGAACTCATGGCCATGTGCGACCGCATCGGCGTGATGCACGCCGGCCGCCTGGTGGCGGTGTTCGAGCGCGGCGCCTGGGACCAGCAGTCGATCCTGGCCGCGGCCTTCGGCGACACCGGCCGCGCCACCTCCGCAGCCCCCACCGCTCACGCTCTCGCGGCCGCCGCCTGAGCCTCATCCTCCTTCGCCCCATGACGACCACCACCGCTTCCGCTCCCCCCGCCTCCGGCGCCGGCTCCCTCAAGGGCCAGCTCGGCACCTACATCGGCCTGGCCGTGGTGTTGCTCGGCATGATCGCGCTGTTCGGCAGCCTCAGCGAATACTTCCTCACGGTGGAGACCTTCGTCACCATCGCCAACGAGATCCCCGCGCTGGCCGTGATGGCCGTGGGCATGACCTTCGTGCTGATCATCGCGGGCATCGACCTCTCGGTGGGCTCGGTGCTGGCGCTCAGCGCGGCGGTGGCCGCCGCCGCCATCCTGCAATGGCACCTGCCGGTGCCGCTGGCCGCGCTGCTGGGCCTGGCCACGGGCCTGATCTGCGGCGCGATCACCGGTGCCGTGTCGGTGGCCTGGCGGCTGCCGAGCTTCATCGTCTCGCTCGGCATGCTCGAGGCTGTGCGCGGCGGTGCCTACCTGGTGACCGACTCGCGCACCCAGTACGTGGGCGATGCCATCTCGGGCCTGGCGGCGCCGTGGATCGGCGGCATCTCGGCGGCCTTCGTGCTCGCGGTGGTGCTGGTGATCGTGGGCCAGCTGGTGCTGTCGCGCACGGTGTTCGGCCGCTACGTGGTGGGCATCGGCACCAACGAGGAAGCGATGCGCCTCGCGGGCATCGACCCGCGGCCGATCCGCATCGTGGTGTTCGCGGTCACGGGCCTGCTGGCCGGCCTGGCGGGGCTGATGCAGTCGGCGCGCCTCGAGGCAGCCGACCCGAACTCGGGCGTGGGCATCGAGCTGCAGGTGATCGCCGCGGTGGTGATCGGCGGCACCAGCCTGATGGGCGGGCGCGGCTCGGTGGTCAACACCTTCTTCGGCGTGCTGATCATCGCGGTGCTCGAGGCCGGCCTGGCGCAGGTCGGCGCCAGCGAACCGAGCAAGCGCATCATCACCGGCGCGGTGATCGTGGTTGCGGTGATCATCGACACCCTGCGCCAGCGCCGCGCCGACCGCCGGCTGGCCTGACGCTCCCCCTCCCCACGAAGCAGCACCCCGCAACAGGAACACCCAGGCCATGGCCACCATCAAGGACGTCGCACTGCGCGCGGGCGTGTCGGTCACCACCGTCTCGCACGTGGTCAACGACACGCGCCACGTGAGCGCCAAGGGCCGCGAGCGCGTCGAGCTCGCGATCCGCGAACTCGGCTACGTGCCCAACGCGATGGCGCGCAGCCTCAAGAGCAACACCACCTCGACGCTCGGGATGCTGATCCCGAACAGCTCGAACCCCTACTTCGCCGAGATCGTGCGCATCATCGAGGACCGCTGCTTCGGCGCCGGCTACACGCTGATCCTGTGCAACACCGACGACGAGCCGCACCGCCAGAGCGTGTACCTGCAGGTGCTGGCCGAGCGCCGCATCGACGGGCTGATCGTGGTGTCGACCGGCGACGACGACTCGCTGGCCAGGCAGCTCAACGGCCTCAAGGTGCCGACCGTGCTGCTCGACCGCGAGATCGCCGACCCGCACTGCGACCTGGTCGAGACCGCCCACATGCAGGGCGGCCTGCTCGCGGTGCGCCACCTGCTGTCGCTGGGCCATCGCCGCATCGCCTGCATCGGCGGGCCGCAGGGCGTGTCGCCGAGCGAGCAGCGCATCGCGGGCTGGCGCATGGCGCTGGCCGAGAGCGGCAACAGCACGGGCGCGGCCGACGCCGACGCACTGCTGTGGCGCGGCGGCTTCACCAGCCAGGGCGGCTACGAGGCGATGCACGCCATCCTGCGCGCCGGCACCAACGACATTCCCTCGGCCGTCTTCGTCTGCAACGACCTGATGGCGATCGGCGCGCTGCGCGCTGCGCACGAGAGCGGCGTGCGGGTGCCCGACGAGCTCTCGATCGTCGGCTTCGACGACATCGAACTCTCGGCCTACACCAGTCCCGCGCTCACCACCGTCGCCCAGCCCAAGGAGCGCATCGGCGCGCTGGCGGTCGACATGCTGCTCGAGCGCGTGGGCGGCCGCCGCCGCGATGCGCGCAAGGTGGTGCTGCAGCCCGAGCTGCACGTGCGCGCCTCGACCGCGCGCTATTCCGGAGCGCCCGCGGCCGCACCCGTCTGCGCCCCTTCTTCCGCCGACACCCGAAAGTCCCGCACCCCGTGAGCCCGACGTCTTCCTCCCGCCCCGCGGCACCGCGCATCGTGGTGCTCGGCAGCCTCAACATGGACCTGGTGCTGCGCGTGCCGCATGCACCCGCCGCGGGCGAGACCCTGCTGGGCCGCTCCTTCGCCACCATTCCCGGCGGCAAGGGCGCCAACCAGGCCGTGAGCTGCGCGCGCGAGGGCGCGCAGGTGCGGATGATCGGCTGCGTGGGCGACGACGACCACGGCCGCGCGCTGCGCCAGGCGCTCGAACGCGACGGCATCGACACCGAGGCGCTGCGCACCGATGCCGCCGAACCGACCGGCACCGCGCTGATCATGGTCGAGGACAGCGGCCAGAACCGCATCGTGATGATCGCGGGCGCCAATGCCCGCGTCGACCTCGACGCGGCGGACCTGCGCACCCGGCTCGAGGGCGCGGCCTTCCTCGTGACCCAGTTCGAGACCCCGATGGCGCAGGTCGAGCGCGCGATCGCCCTCGCGCACGAGGCCGGCTGCAAGGTGCTGCTCAATCCCTCGCCGGTGCAGGCCATCGCCGAGCCCCTGTGGCCGAAGATCGATACGCTGGTGGTCAACGAGATCGAGGCGCGCACGCTCAGCGGCCTGGGCGCCGACAGCCCGCAGGAGGCCGCGGCCGCCGGGCAGGCGCTGCGCGCGCGTGGCATCGCGCGCGTGGTGGTCACGCTCGGCGCGCGCGGCGCGGTGGCGGTCGATGCCGACGGCGCGCGCCACCATCCGGCGCTGGTGGTGCAGGCGGTCGACACCACGGCCGCCGGCGACACCTTCCTCGGCGCGCTCGCCACCGCACTGGGCGAGGGCCAGTCCTTCGACAAGGCCGTGCGCCTGGGCATCCGCGCCGCCGCGCTGTGCATCCAGCAGCCCGGCGCCCAGCCTTCCATCCCGCAGCGCGAGGCCGTGCTGCGCAGCCCCCTGCCTCCCGACTGGATTCCGCTGTGAAACGTACCGCCCTGCTGCACTCCGAACTGTCCCAGGTCATCGCCACCATGGGCCATGGCGACATGCTCGTGATCGGCGATGCCGGCCTGCCGATTCCCGACGGCCCGCGCCGCATCGACCTCGCGCTCACGCCCGGCGTGCCGCGCGTGGCCGAGGTGCTGAAGGCGGTGCTGAGCGAACTGCAGGTCGAGCGCGCGCTGCTCGCGCGCGAGGCGGTCGAGGGCCGCGCCACGGGCGAACTGCCCGAATGGTGCGCGGGTCAGCTCGCGGTCGTGCCCGAGACGGTGTCGCACGAGGAACTGAAACGCCTGAGCGCGCGTGCCAGGGCGGTGGTGCGCACGGGCGAATGCACGCCCTACGCGAACATCATCCTGTGCGCGGGCGTGACCTTCTAGGGCCTGTTCACTCGAACTTGTAGTTCGCCCCCACCGGCTGCCCGACCTTGAGCATCTGCTCGATGCCCTGGATCACGATGCAGTTCATGCCGAAGGTGATGCCGCCGTCGACGCGCGGATCGGCGCGGTAGGTGCGCAGCGTGTCGTTGACCTCGGGGCTGCTGAGCGCGGTGGCCGGGTCGATGTCGGGAATGGGGCAGCGGGTGCAGGGCTTGACCGGCTGCAGCTGCGCGCCGTCCTCCGACCCGTCGGCTCCGCTGGCCACGTGCAGCATCTCGACGCGGTCCTCGTCGTGCGACTCGATGCCGGCCAGCACGATGTTGGGCCGGAAGCGCTCGATGCCCACCGGGCCATGGCCGTCGCGCGCCAGCCGCTCGTTGAGCTCGGCCAGCGAGCCCTCGCTGGCCACCAGCAGCGCGAAGCCGTCGGCGAACTGGGTCTGCGCCTCGATGCCGCCGGTCCACTTGAGGCTCGACAGCCGCTTGACCTCGGGATCGAAGCGCACCAGGCGCAGCTTCTGCGGCTTGCCGGGCTCGGAGAGGAAGTCGCTGAACCACTGGGCCGCGATGTCGCCCATGTCGTAGGCATCGACCTCGTCCTTCCAGACCCGCACCCGCATCGGCTGCTCGACCCGGTCGAAGGCCAGGTGCAGCGCCAGCATGCCGGGCGCGCGCAGCACCACCTCGGTGTGCTTCATCTGCGGCTTGATCAGCGCCATGCGCGGCAGCTGCCGCTGCGTGACGAACTCGCCCTGTGCGTCGACCACCATCCAGGCCCGGTCGAACTCGAGGCCGGTCTCGGTCAGCAGCGCTTCGGGCAGCTCGACGCCGGCGCACGACTTGACGGGGTACACGAACAGGCGCGCGATGGTGGCCTGGAGATCGAAATCTGTCACGGGGGCTCCTCGGATGGGGGCTCGATTGTCCTCGCTCCCGGCATACCCCCAATGGCCGGTTTCCCCACGGGGTCGGCCACAAGAGCGTCCTCCTACAATGCCGCGATGGCCCTCCCCCCCGAAGTCTGTATCCGCGGCGCCGGCATCGTCGGCCGCACGCTGGCCCTGCTGCTCGCGCGCGAACGCGTGCGCGTGGCGCTGGTGGCGCCGCCCGCCGCCGCCGAGCGGGAAGACGTCCGCGCCTATGCGCTCAATGCCGCCTCGCGCGAACTGCTGGCCTCGCTGCGCGCCTGGCCCGAAGGCATCAGCGCCACGCCGGTGCGCGAGATGGTGGTCGATGGCGACGAGGGCGGCCGCGTGCAGTTCAGCGCCGCGCGCCAGAAGGTCGAGGCGCTGGCCTGGATCGTCGACGTGCCGGCGCTCGAGAAGCAGCTGGTCGACGCGGTGCGCTTCCAGCCCCAGATCGAGGTGGTGAGCGAACCGGTCGCCGCGCCGCTCACCGTGGTCTGCGAAGGCAAGGCCAGCGCCACGCGCGAAGCGCTCGGCGTGAGCTACGCGGTCACGCGCTATCCGCAGCATGCGATCGCGGCGCGGCTCGAGGCCGAGCAATCGCACGACGGCACGGCGCGCCAGTGGTTCAACGACAAGGGCGAGGTGTTCGCGCTGCTGCCGCTCGACGGCGTGCACGGCCGCCGGCTGGCGCTGGTGTGGTCGGTCGACCAGCTGCGCGCGCCGGCGCTGCTCGCGCAATCGGCCGAGGAATTCAATGCCGCCGTGACCGAGGCCAGCCACCAGGCCTTCGGCGCGCTGCGGCTGGTGAGCGAGCGCGCCGCCTGGCCGCTCTCGCGCGCCATCGCCGACCGCTGGACCGGCACCCTGCCCGCCACCGAGCAGACCGCCGGCCAGGCGCCGCGCACCTGGGCCTTGGCCGGCGACGCGGCCCACACCGTGCATCCGCTCGCGGGCCAGGGCCTGAACCTCGGCCTGGCCGACGCGGCCGCGCTGGCCGCCGTCGTCAAGGAGCGCGACTACTGGCGCAGCGTGGGCGACCCGCGCCTGCTGCGCCGCTACGAACGCGCGCGCCGCACCGAGGTGCTGCAGATGAGCCTCGCCACCGACGGGCTGCAGCAACTCTTCTCCCACAGCCTGGGTCCGCTGCCCGCGCTGCGCAACTGGGGCATGCGCGGTTTCGACCGCACGCGCCTGGTCAAGCACTGGGTCACGCGGCAGGCCATGGGCCTGAAGACCTGATCCCGGACGAACCGAAACACGACTCCCTCGAACCCATGAAGACACTCGCACGCCACCTGCTTCCCGCCGCCTTCGCGTCGCTCGCGCTCTTCGCGGCCTTCGGCGCCCATGCCGGCGAAGCCGAGATCCGCAAGAACCTCAAGGAACGCATCCCGCAGTTCCCGACCATCGACGAAGTCAGCAAGTCGCCGATGCCCGGCCTCTACGAGGTGCGCGTCAACGGCGCGCAGATCTACTACACCGACGAGCAGGGCAACTACCTGCTCGAGGGCAACATGATCGACGTGAACGCGCGCCGCAACCTCACCGAGGAACGCGTGGCGAAGCTGTCGGAGGTGGCCTTCGACAAGCTGCCCGTGAAGGACGCGATCAAGATCGTGCGCGGCAACGGCAAGCGCAAGCTCGCGGTCTTCGAGGACCCGAACTGCGGCTACTGCAAGCGCTTCGAGAAGGACATGAAGTCGGTCGACAACGTCACCGTCTACCTGTTCCTCTACCCGGTGCTGGGACCCGATTCGACCGTCAAGTCGCGCGACATCTGGTGCAGCAAGGACAAGGGCAAGGCCTGGAGCGACTGGATGGAAGCGGGCACGCGCCCGGCCACCGCGCCCGGCAGCTGCGACGTGACCGCGCTGCAGCGCAACGTCGAGTTCGGCCGCCGCTACAACATCACCGGCACGCCCACCCTGATCTACAGCAACGGCACCCGCACCCCGGGCGCCGTGCCCGCCGAGCAGGTCGAGAAGCAACTCGCCGCCTCCGCCAGCTGATGGCGACGAAGTCCCCCTCGCGGCGCGCGGCCGCGGCGCCCGCGGCCGTGGCCGCGCCCGGCGTGCACTTCCGCGTGGAATGCGCCGACCTGCATGCGCGCCTGTTCGAGGTCACGCTCACCATCGACCGCCCCGCGGCCGAGCAGCAGCTGACGCTGCCGGTGTGGATCCCGGGCAGCTACCTCGTGCGCGAGTTCGCCAAGAACCTGCAGGGGCTGCAGGCCTCGCAGGGCCGGCGCAAGGCACCGGTGCTGACGCAGCTCGACAAGTGCAGCTGGCGCGTCGAATGCACGGCCGGCCAGCCGCTGGTGCTGCGCTACAAGGTCTGCGCCTACGACAACTCGGTGCGCACCGCCTGGCTCGACGCCGAGCGCGGCTTCTTCAACGGCACCAGCCTGTGCCTGCGGGTCGAAGGCCAGACCGATGCGCCGCATGCGATCGAGATCGTCGCGCCCGCCGCCTCGGCGCTGCCCGAGGGCGCCGCGCCCTGGTCCTGCGCCACCGCGCTGCCGCCGCTGAAGACCGACCGCCATGGCTTCGGCCGCTACCTCGCGGCCGACTACGACGAACTGGCCGACAGCCCGGTCGAGCTCGGCGCCTTCTGGAGCGGCGAGTTCGAGGCCGGCGGCGTGCCGCACCGCTTCGTGGTCGCGGGTGCCGCGGCCTCGTTCGACGGCGATCGGCTGCTGGCCGACACGAAGGCCATCTGCGAAGCCGAGATGCGCTTCTGGCACGGCGACAAGGTCGGCAAGCGCGGCGGTCCGAAGCCGCCGATCGACCGCTATGTGTTCATGCTCAACGCGGTCGACGACGGCTACGGTGGCCTCGAGCACCGCCATTCGACGGCGCTGATCTGCAACCGGCGCGACCTGCCGCAGCTCGGCATGAAGAAGTCCGCAGACGGCTACGTCACGCTGCTGGGCCTGATCAGCCACGAGTACTTCCACACCTGGAACGTGAAGCGGCTGCGGCCGGCCGAGTTCGCGCGCTACGACTACGGCCGCGAGAACTACACGCGGCTGCTGTGGTTCTTCGAGGGCTTCACCAGCTACTACGACGACCTGCTGCTGCGCCGCGCCGAGCTGATCGACGACGCGGCCTACCTGCGGCTGGTCAACAAGACCATCAACCAGGTGCAGCAGACGCCGGGCCGCCAGGTGCAGTCGGTGGCCGATGCGAGCTTCGACGCCTGGGTCAAGTACTACCGGCAGGACGAGCAGACGCCCAACGGCACGGTCAGCTACTACACCAAGGGCGCGCTGGTCGCGCTGTGCCTCGACCTCAAGCTGCGCGCCGAAGGCCGCGGCACGCTCGACGACGCGATGCGCCACCTGTGGAATGCGAGCGGCGGCGGGCCGGTGAGCGAGGCCGATATCGCGGCCGCGCTCGAGGCCGCCGGCGGCCGCTCGTACGCGGCCGAGCTCGCGGCCTGGGTGCATGCTACCGCCGAGCTGCCGCTGTCCGAGCTGCTGCGCCTGCACGGCGTGGCCACGCTCGACGATCCCTCGCAGCCCGCGCAGACGCTGGGCCTGCGCGTGGCGGAGAGCGGCGGCAGCGTGCAGGTCAAGGTGGTGCTGCGCGGCGGCGCGGCCGAGAAGGCCGGCTTCGCAGCCGGCGACGAATGGATCGGCATCGAGCTGCCGGCCGCGGGACGCAAGAGCGCGCAGGGCTGGCGCATCGGCCGGCTCGACGATCTCGCGCTCTACCTCGGCGCGGGCAAGCGCTGCACCGCGCTGGTCGCGCGCGACCGCAAGCTGGTGAAGCTGCCGCTGGTGCTGCCCACGGGCGTCACGACCTGGCGCCTGCTGGCGCAGGACACGGGCCGGGTCTCGAAGTGGCTGGCGCCGGTGGCGATCGCGGCGACGAAGGCTTAGGCCGGCGAGCTACGCAGCATGAACAACGGGCCGTCAGCGGCCCGTTTTTCTTTTGGTGCTTCAGCCCGCGGGCAAGGCCCGTTCGGCCGCGGCCTCCTCGGCCGTCTCGCGCCGCACGAAATGAATCGGCTGCGGCTCGCCCACCATCACGCAGGGCTTGCCGGTGCGGCGGCAATGGTCCTGCACGCGCCAGTAGGCGTCGTGGCTCAGGCAACCGGTCTGGCAGATGACGAGGTCGGCCGCGCGCAGGCTGGCCTCGAACGCGGGATCGTCGGTGCCGTCCGCGCCTTCGAAGTGCAGGAAGCGGCCGCCCGCGATCTCGACCAATTGGCGCGCGAGCGAGGGCGTGCGCTCGTCGCCGCCCACGCAGAGCACGGCCTTCTCGCGCAGGTCGGCGGGCACCGGCGCGGGCACCGGCACGGCCAGGCGGCGCGCGGTGCCCGGCGCGAGCAGCGCATGCAGCCGCTTGGGCAGCGCCGCGCCGACGGCCGCGCGCGCGGCCAGCTCCTCGCGCACCATCGCCATCGCCGAATCGCGCGCCACCAGCGCGCCACGCAGGCGCACGATCTGCGCCTCCAGCCGCTCCACCAGCGCGGCCTGCTCGGCCAGCAGCTGCGAGCAGCGCTCCTGCACGCGGGCATAGGCCCGCAGCAACACGGCATGTTCTTGCATCGGGAACTCCATGGCCGCGGATTCTAGTTGAGAACAATTCTCAACAAAGCCATGCAGCGGGAAGGGCGAAGGCACCGGCCAGCAGCCCCGTGCCACGGTGGCGCACGGCACCGTGGGTATAGTGAAGCGCGTTTTTCTTCCCTTCCCCGGAGACACCATGAGCTACGAGAACATCGAAGTGCGGACCGAAGCTGGCAAGGTCGGCATCATCACCCTCAACCGACCGAAGGCGCTCAATGCGCTCAACGACGCGCTGATGACCGAGCTGGGCCAGGCCCTGAAGGCGTTCGACGCCGACGACGCCATCGGCTGCATCATCCTCACCGGCAGCGAGCGCGCCTTCGCGGCCGGCGCCGACATCGCGGCGATGGCCAAGTACAGCTTCATCGACACCTACCGGGGCGACTACATCACGCGCAACTGGGAGACCATCCGCTCGATCCGCAAGCCGGTGATCGGCGCCGTGGCCGGCTTCGCGCTAGGCGGCGGCTGCGAGCTCGCGATGATGTGCGACTTCATCATCGCGGCCGACAACGCCAAGTTCGGCCAGCCCGAGATCAAGATCGGCGTGATCCCCGGCGCCGGCGGCACGCAGCGCCTGCCGCGCGCGGTGGGCAAGAGCAAGGCCATGGACATGGTGCTGACCGCCCGCATGATGGACGCCGCCGAAGCCGAGCGCGCAGGCCTCGTGAGCCGCGTGGTGTCGTTCGAGAAGCTCGCCGACGAAGCACTGGGTGCCGCGCTGGTGATCTGCGGCTTCTCGCAGATCTCGGTGATCGCGGCCAAGGAGTCGGTCAACCGCGCCTTCGAGAGCGGCCTGAGCGACGGCGTGATGTTCGAGCGCCGGCTGTTCCATGCGCTGTTCGCGACGCAGGACCAGAAGGAAGGCATGGACGCCTTCCTGACCAAGCGCCAGCCGGACTTCAAGAACGCCTGATGGCGGGCGGGCCGGACGGCCCGCTTTTTTTTGCCCTGGAACTTGATGCCTTCAGCGCTGCGGCGTCGAAGGCGTTGCGCGTGCGCGCTCGAGCGCGGCGCGCAGCGAGGCCAGCGCCTGCGCGGGCGGCGCGCCGATGAAGGCCGAAGCACCGGGCTGCGGCGACCAGCGCACCTGCTCGCCCGCGATCTCGAGCACGGCGACCACGGTGCGGCCGCGGTAGAGCGCGATGCGCGCTTCGACCGGCGCGGCCAGCGCCGCATCGGGCTGGATGGCCGAGCGCGCCACCGCGCCCAGCAATGCGGGGAAGGCTTCGATGTCGGCACGGCCATGGCGCGGCGCCGTGTCGCCCGCGGCCGACCAGGCGGTCCAGCGATCGAGCGCGGCGAAGGACGGCGCGCGCTCGACGGCGGGCGCCGCGGCGCCGGCCAGCCGGGCGCGCGAGGGCGCCGGGAGCGCGGCGGACTCGGCCTGCGAGAGCTGCGCGGCCGGCGCGGCGGCCGATGGCTGCGGCGGTGCGTACGAGGGTGCCGGCGGGACGGACTGCAGGGCGGAGCCGGCACCGCGGACCGAGGCCCGTTCGCTTTCGCTCTTCTTGTACGACTGTTCGGCCGCCAGCGGCGCGGCGCCGGGTGCGGCATCGGCGACGGGCGGCGCTGCGCCTGGTGCGGGTGGTGCAGCGGCGATCACGGGCGCGGGCGCCGAAGGCGGTGGTGGTGCCACGGCTGCGGGCGGCGCGGCGACGGCTGCTGGAGGCGGAGGCGCTGGCGCCACGGGTGCTGCAGCGACTTCGGGCGGTGGCGGCGCGACGGCCACGGCCGGTGGCGGCGTCGCGGGCACCGGCGCGGCCCGCTCCAGCGAGGCCGACTCGCGCGACTTGGCAACCGGCTCGGCCGGGGCCTGCCGCCGCTCGGCCTGCGGTGCCGGCGCGCGTTGCGCAGCCGCGGCGGGCGCGGACGGTCGACGCACCGTGTCGGCATTGCCGGCCGCCTCGGCCGCCGCACCAGAAGGCGCAGCGGGCGCAGCGGGCGCAGCGGGCGCAACGGGCGCAACGGGCGCAACGGGCGCGGCAGCTTCGGGCCGCGCCTCGGGCACCACCGCGGGCGCCTCGCGCGGTGCCGGCGGCGCTTCCGCCACCGCGCCCCCCACGCGTGCCTCGCCATCGAGCCGCGCATCGGGCACCGGCTCCTGCCGCCACAGCACGGTGACGAAACCGACCACCAACAGGGTCGCGAAGGCCGCGTTCCACGGCATGCGGGCGCGCGCTTCGCCGCCGCCGAACAGGCGCCGCCACCACGGCTGCGCGGCCGGCACGTTGGCGGCGGCCGGCGGCGTGGCGGCCGCGAGGTTGTGCGCCATCTTGCGGATCGCCTCGCGCGTGCGTGCCTCGGGCAGCGCCTCGTTGTCGGGCGCATGCTCGAGCGCGCGGCGCAGGCGCGCGTCGCGCAGGTCGTCGTCGTCGAACCCGGCGCTCATCGCGCGCCCTCCAGCACCGCGAGGTAGCGTTCCATGCAGCCGCGCAGCTTCTGCAGCCCATAGCGCAGCCGGCTGCGCACGGTCTCGAAACCGATCTGCAGGCTGGCCGCCAGCGCTTCCACTGTCAGGCCGTCCTCGTGGTGCAGCAGGAAGGCCGCGCGCTGCTCGGTGGGCAGCTCGTCGAGGCAGGCCAGCAGGCGACGGCCCGCGGCGCGCCAGAACGCGAGTTCCTCGGCCGAGGGATGGGTCGCGACGTCGTCGGAGGCGCCGTGCACGCCGCGCTCGAGCGCCGGAATGGCCTCGTCGTCCTCGCCCGCATGGCCGTCGAGCGCCACTTCGCGCCCGCTCACGCGCAGCCGGTCCATCGCGAGGTTGTGCGCGATCGTGAAGGCCCAGGTGCGCCAGGCCGCGCCCTGCGGCGAGAAACTCTCGCGCGCCGTGATGATCCGCACCCAGGTGTCCTGGAACACCTCGTCGGCCTGCGACGCCAGCCGCGCGCCCAGCAGCCGCCGCACGAAGCGGAACAGCCCGCCCTCGTGGCGCGCATAGAGCACGTCGAAGGCGGCGGCGTCGCCGCGCGCGTAGGCCAGCATCAGCTGATCGTCGGGCATGGCGTCGCGGCCGGTCGCTTCGGGCGCGGCCTGGCTGGCAGTGGCGGAACGGGCGCGGGGCAGCGCGGACATCGGTGGATTCTCACCTCAGCTGGTACGCGGGACGGCGCCGGTCGGGGTTGGCGCGGCGCAAAAAAAGACGCATCGGCTTAACCCCGTTGGCGGCGGTGGGCCGTAACAGCCTGCACCGATTCACTTCACGGAGCCGTTCCATGATCCCGTCACCGGCCTTTCGCCCTCGCCGTCCGCTCGTCGCGCTGCTGTGCGCTTCCCTGGTCCTGAGCGCCTGCGGCGCCACCGAGCCGCAGGCAGCGGGCCGCAACGATGCCGCCGTCGCCGCCACGGCCACGCGCTGGCCCGCGCCGGCGGTGCAGACCACCGACACCGCCACGCCCGCGCGCAGGATCGAGCCGGCGATGCCGAACTTCGAGGCGCCGTCGGCCAAGCATTGCGCGCGCCCGATCCGGACCAGCGAGACCCCGGGCAGCGGCGGGAGCGCGCGGCACCGGTCCGCCCTGGCCGCCGTCGGCGCGCCCCACGCGATGCCCGCGCCCGTCGCGCCGGGCATGGCACCGCCGGCCATGCCTACCCCGCCCCTCGCGTCGATGGCGGCGCCGATGGCCCCGGCACCCAGCGCCGCCCCCATGGCCGAAGCCCGCGCCAGCGCGAAGATGGCGCGCTCGGCGGTCGTGGAATCGGCCGCGGCGCCGGTCCCGGCCCCCATCGCGGCCGCCGTCGCCCAGCGTCCCGCGAGCGAGCCCGTCACCGCCGGCATGGTCGACGACAACGCCGACTTCGGCGAATACCTGGCCTTCCGCAACCGCACCCAGGTCGCGCACCGCGAGCGCGACATCAGCGAGCGCTACCTGCTGCAGGTGCGCGATGCGCAGGGCAGCGTCGTGCCCGATGCCGAGGTCGCCGTGCAGGCCGCGAACGGCGCCGCGATGTGGGCCCGCACCGATGCGGGCGGGCGCGCCTGGCTGCATCCCAAGGCCTTCGATGCCGAGCCGAGCCCGGTCTATGAAGTGACGGTGCGCAAGAACGGCCGCCAGGCGACCTCGTTCCTGCGCCGTGGCCAGAAGAACGCGGTCGACGTGGTGCTCGAGCGCCCCGGCGCCCGCCCCGCGCGCGCGCAGCTCGACCTGGTGTTCCTGATCGACGCCACCGGCTCGATGGGCGACGAGATCGCCCGCCTGCGCAGCACGCTGCGCGACATCGCCGACCAGGTCGCGCGCCTGCCGAGCCGTCCCGACACCTGCTTCGGCCTCGTCGCCTACCGCGACCTCAGCGACGAGTTCGTGGTGCGCCGGCACGACTTCACCAACGACCTCGATGCCTTCCAGGGCGTGCTCGACGCGCTGCAGGCCGCGGGCGGCGGCGACTATCCCGAGGCGATGAACGAGGCCCTGCACGAGACGGTGCAGCGCCTGAGCTGGCGCGGCGACGACACCACGCGGCTCGTCATGTTGCTGGCCGACGCGCCGCCGCACTTGGACTACCCCGGTCCGCAGTACGACGACAGCATGGCCGCCGCGCTCGGCAAGGGCATCAAGGTGCTGAGCGTGGGCGCCTCGGGACTCGACAAGCAGGGCGAATACATCCAGCGCCAGATCGCGCAATACACCGGCGGGCGCTTCGTGTTCCTGACCTACCGGAACGCCGCCGATCCCGCGAGCGGCCCGGGCACGCAGACCGTGCACGACGTGGGCAACTACTCGGTGCAGACGCTCGACAAGCTGGTGGTGCGGCTGGTGTCCGAGGAACTCGGCAAGCTGCCCGGCGCACAAGCTTCGCGCGGTGGTTGAACTGTGCCAAAAGCCTGGGCTATAATCGCGGGCTCGGCTCTTTAGCTCAGTCGGTTAGAGCGATGGAATCATAATCCACAGGTCCGCGGTTCGAGTCCGTGAAGAGCCACCACACAAAAGAGAAGCCCGCTGTCCATCGGACAGCGGGCTTTTTCTTTGGTCCTGCCGCTGGCTTGCACCAGCGACTGGTCTGCACATCAGTTCACATCGGGACTGCGCTTGGGCACATCGTTGAGCACGGGAGCCTTGCGCTCGCCCGGCCGAGCCCCCGGGTGGCGCGCGGCCCTCGACGCATGGGCCGCCAGCGCCTCATTGACCGCGCGCGGCGACAGCAGCTGCACCTTGCGACAGTTGCTGCACTGGTAGGCGCGCAGCCAGGGAAAGAAGCGCATCCAGGTGCTGCGCTCGATCCGGTTCAGATGGGTCACGCTGCATTGACAGCAGGTAAAAACCGACATTGTGTTGATACCTGAGTATTAATGGTGAACCCTTATTATTGCGCTCCAATGTGACAAAAGTCACGGTGTGAATGCCATCAAGACGTAAAGTCTGTTTCGTGACGCTCGAGTCTCTTTTCGAGCGTCCAGTCTGCGCGGCAGGTGCGCGCAGCAGCCCTGGAGACGTGAAATGCCCATGGACTTTCTTCGCCGCATCGAAGACGCCTCGTTCCCGCTGGTCATCGCCGACGAAAAAGACGTCCGCAGCGCGATCGTTCTGGAAGCCGCCGGGATGATCAAGGCGCAGTTGCCGAACCCGGAGCGGCCGGACGCCCGCCCGGCGGTGATCTTTGCCATCACGCCGCTGGGACGTCGACACCTCAGCGAGGGTGCCGCCCCACCCTGAGCGCGGCGCACCGCCTCACCACGCCACCGTGCGCCCCCGGTAGTCCAGGTACTCGAGCCCGGGCCGCCCGCGCTTCGCGAGCATCACTTCGACCAGGCTCGGCACGCTCTGCTCGATCGTCAGCCGGCCCTCGGGTCCGCCGAGTTCGGTGCGCACCCAGCCGGGCGCCATCGCCAGCAGGGCACGCGGCGTTCCGACCTGGCGCGCGGCGAAGCTGCGCAGCAACTGGTTCAGCGCCGCCTTGCTGCCGCGATAGACCTCGCGCTGGCCCGTCTCGTTGTCGGCGATGCTGCCCTGCCCCGACGACATGACGCCGATCAGGCCGTCCGGCGGGACGTTGCCCGCGAGGCTTTCCACCACCCGCATCGGGCTCAGCGCATTGGCGACCATGAGGTTCACGAAGTCCTCGGTCGAGACCTCGCCGATGGTCTGGGTCGGATCGGGGTTGGTGGTGCCGGCATTGACGAACAGGATGTCGAACAGATGCCCCGCCAGCCGTTCGCGCAGGGCCTGGATCTGCCCGGGGTGCGTGATGTCGAGCGACTCGATCTCCACGCGGCCGGGATGCGCGTCGGCCAGGTCGTGCAGCAGGGTGCGGGCCGTTCCGCGGACCGTGCCCATGACCTTCCAGCCTTTCTTCAGGAATTCGGCCGCGATGGCATGGCCGAGGCCGCGCGAGGCGCCGACGATGAGGATGCTGTGTTGCGGATGGGACATGAGGCGTGCTCCTTTTTCTTGGGGACTGCGATGCCACGAATTCTGGGGACACCCTCTTCCTTGCACCAGACACCTTGTCTGCAACCAACGATTGCACCGAACGCCATGCCTGGCCGCTCCTGCCCTATGCTGGCGCCATGCCCCGCGTCGACCTCAACCTGCTGCCCGCCCTCGATGCCCTGCTGACCGAGGGCAGCGTGACCGGCGCCGCGCGCCGGCTCGAGCTCAGCGTGTCCGCCATGAGCCGCACGCTCACGCGCCTGCGCGAGGCCACGGGCGACCGGCTCTTGCTGCAGGCCGGCCGCGGCCTGGTGCTCACGCCCTATGCGATGCAGTTGCGCGAACGCATCCCGGCGCTGGCGCGCGAGGCGCAGGCCGCGCTGGCCCCGGCCGACCATGCGCTGCAGATCGCCACGCTCGACCAGTGCTTCACGCTGCGCGCCGGCGAGGGCTTCATCGACCTGCTCGCCGCGCCCTTGCTGGCGCGGATCCGGCAGGCCGCGCCACAGGTGCGGCTGCGCTTCGCGCCCAAGCCCGACTGGGACGCCCGGCCGCTGCGCGAGGGCGGGATCGACCTGGAGATCGGCACCCTCAGGACCACGGCGCCCGAACTGCGCACGCGCCGGCTGTTCCGCGACCGCTACGTGGGCGTGTGCCGCAGCGGCCATCCGCTGCTCGACGAGACGGAGATCGGCGCCGAACGCTATGCGGCCTGCGGCCACGTGGTGGCCTCGCGCGCCGGCGAGATGGACCACCCGGTCGACGAAGCGCTGGCCGCGCGAAGCCTGTCACGGCAGGTGGCGATGGTGGTGCCGGCCTACACCCACGCGATGCAGGTCGCGCGGCGGTCGGACCTGCTGGCCGTCATCCCGCACTCCTGCCTCGGCAATCGGTTCACGCCCGGCCATGCCGCGGCCCTGGGCCTGCGGCACTTCGAGCTGCCCGTGCCGACACCGCCCTTCAACGTCTCGGCGATCTGGCATCCGCGGCTCGACCAGGATGCCTCGCACCGCTGGCTGCGCGGCGAGGTGCTGGCGCTGTGCGAAGCCGCCTATCCCTGAACGGGACGGTCTCAGGCCGCCACGGCCTCGCGCGCCGGCGCGACCTTCGACGGCACCGGCATGTGCGCCGACCACTCGATGATCTCGAGCCGCCCGTCCGCATGCTCGGCCAGCGCCGTGAGGCTCTCGACCCAGTCGCCGTCGTTGCAGTAGAGGATGCCGTCGATGTCGCGCATCTCGGCATGGTGGATGTGGCCGCAGACCACGCCCTGCGCGCCGCGGTTGCGGGCCTCGCGCGCCACGGCGTTCTCGAAGTCGCCGACATAGCTCACGGCGCGCTTGACCTTGCCCTTGAGGTACTTCGACAGCGACCAGTACGGCAGCCCCAGCCGCGCGCGCAGCGAGTTGAGGTGGCGGTTGAGTTTGAGCGTGAATTCGTAGAGCGAGTCGCCCACGTAGGCCAGCCACTTGGCGCACTGGATCACGCCGTCGAACAGGTCGCCGTGGATGATCCAGAGCTTGCGGCCGTCGGCGGTCTCGTGGATCCATTCCTCGGCGACGTCGATGCCGCCGAAGTTGTGGTTCAGGTACTTGCGCGCGAACTCGTCGTGGTTGCCCGGGATGAAGATCACGCGCGTGCCCTTGCGCGCCTTGCGCAGCAGCTTCTGGATCACGTCGTTGTGCGCCTGCGGCCAGTACCAGTGCCGCTTGAGCTGCCAGCCGTCGATGATGTCGCCGACCAGGAACAGGGTCTCGCACTCGGTGTGCTTGAGGAAATCGAGCAACGCCCGCGCCTGGCAGCCTGGCGTTCCGAGGTGCAGGTCGGAGATCCACAGCGTTCGAAACCGCTGCATCGGCCGCGAAACGTCCTCGTCCTCCGCCTCGGGGGGGCGGGCATCGGTGTCGCGCCATGCGCGCAGAAAAGCATCGTCGCGTTGCATGGACCGATAGGTTGGCTGTCTTGCGTGACCTGGCCATGGCAAGTGCGTGACATCCCGATGACGTCCCCACGCGCGCGCGGCCCACAATCGCGCGATGCGTCCTGGCCAGATCATCGTCCTCGCGACCCCCGTCTTCTTCCTGCTGATCGCGATCGAGTTCGCGGTCGGCCGCGTGCGCGCGCGCCGCGGCACGGGGCAGGACACCTACCGCCTCGCCGACGCGGTCAACAGCATCGGCCTGGGCATGCTGAGCCAGATCAGCGCGGTGCTCACCGGGCTGCTGCGCATCGGCATCTACACCGCGGTGTACTCGGCCGTGGCGCTGTTCCCCGACACCGACTTCTGGACCACCTGGTACGGCTGGCTGCTGGCGCTGGTGTTCTACGACTTCTGCTACTACTGGCTGCACCGCATGGGCCACGAGTCGGCCGTGCTGTGGGCCGCGCACGTGGTGCACCACCAGAGCCAGCACTACAACCTGTCGACCGCGCTGCGCCAGACCTCGAGCGGCGCGCTGCTGGGCTGGATCTTCTATATGCCGATGGCGGCCGCGGGCGTGCCGCCGCTGGTGTTCGCCGTGGTCTCGCTGGTCGACCTGCTCTATCAGTTCTGGGTTCACACCGAGCAGGTCGGCAGGCTCGGCTGGTTCGACCGCTGGTTCTGCTCGCCCTCGAACCACCGCGTGCACCACGCGGTCAACGACCGCTACCTCGACCGCAACTACGGCGGCATCCTGATCGTGTGGGACCGGCTGTTCGGCAGCTTCAAGGAAGAGGACGAGCGCTGCGTCTACGGCACGCGCAGCCCGCTCGCGAGCTGGGACCCGCTGTGGGCCAACGCCGAGGTCTACTGGGGCCTGGCCAAGGATTCGTGGCATGCGCGCAGCTGGGGCGACAAGCTGCGCGTGTGGCTCAAGTCGCCGGGCTGGCGGCCGGCCGACGTGGCGGCGCGCTTTCCGAAGCCGGCCTTCGACATCGCGCAGGTGCGGCGCTACGAGCCCGAAGTGGGCCGCGGCGTGCAGTGGTTCGCGGGCGTGCAGTTCCTGCTGCTGCTCGCGGCCGTGGCGGTGTTCCTCTGGTTCTCCGACGGCATGCCGCTCTCGCGCTCGAGCGTGTGGCTGGCCGCGCTCACCGCCGCGCTGTGGGCCATCGGCGGCGTGCTGCAGGGGCGGCTCTCGATCGCCGAGGCCCTGCTGGTGGAAGCCGCGGCGCTGGCGACCGCGAGCGCCGCGCTCGGCCTGCCCTGGCTGCACCACGCGACCAAGCCGCTGGCGCTCGCCATCGCGGTCTTCATCGCCACGCGGCGCGCGCTGGCGCGGCCCGGCGGCATGACGCGCTTCGACCTGCTGCTGGTCGCGGGCCTGGTCGGCTCGCTCGCGGGCGACGTGCTGCTGATGGGCCCGGCCTCGCTGTTCGTGCCCGGCCTCGTGTGCTTCCTGCTCGCGCACCTGGCCTACATCGGCGTGTTCCGCATCGGCGTCGGCTTCTTCCCGCGGCCCGCGGCGCTGGCGGTCACGCTGGCGATCGGCGCGGCGATGTACGCCTTCCTGTGGCAGGGCGGCTTGCCGGCCGCGCTGCGCATCCCGGTCGCGCTCTACGTGCTGGTGATCGCCTGCATGGCGGCCCAGGCGCTGGGCCGGGCCTTCGTGCTGCGCGACACAACGGCTGGATGGGGCGCGGGCTGGGTGGCGGCGGGCGCCTGCTGCTTCATGCTGAGCGACGCGCTGCTCGCGACCAACCGCTTCGTGGCGCCGCTGCCGCTGGCGCAGCTGTGGGTGCTCGCGACCTACTACGTGGCGCAGACGCTGATCGTGCGGCACGCGCGGCCGCCGGGCTGACGCCGTGCGCCAGCGGTCGCGTCAGTCGTGGCAGCGCTGGATCTCGACCGTCGAATGCCGGATCTCCTCGTGCATCGAAAAGCAGGCGCGTACCTGGTCGGCCGTCAGCGTGGGCGAATGGGTCACCACCGTGAGCGCGCAAGCATAAGCCTCGCGGCCCACGCGCCACACGTGCAGGTCGGCCACGCGCGTGAGCGAATCGGCCAGGCCGGCCTCGATGCCCTCGCGGATCTCCTCGGCCACCGGGTGGTCCATCTCGCGGTCGAGCAGCACCTTGCCGGTTTCCTTCAGCAGCCCCTTGGCCCAGACCGCGACCAGCACCGCGCCGACGATGCCCATCGCCGGGTCGAGCCAGGCCCAGCCGTAGAACCACCCGCCCAGCAGCGCCGCGATCGCGAGCACCGAGGTCGCGGCATCGGCCACGACATGGATGTAGGCCGAGCGCAGGTTCAGGTCGTGGCCATGCTCGCCGTGCGCATGGTGATGGTCGTGGTCGTGCGCATGCCCGTGGTCGTGGCCATGGTGGTGGTGCGCCCCGCCCAGCAGCCGCGCGCAGACCAGGTTGACCACCAGTCCCAGCACCGCCACCGA
The DNA here is from genome assembly GCF_900115375.1 of Variovorax sp. PDC80. Classification (NCBI taxonomy): domain Bacteria; kingdom Pseudomonadati; phylum Pseudomonadota; class Betaproteobacteria; order Burkholderiales; family Comamonadaceae; genus Variovorax; species Variovorax sp. PDC80. Next base: position 275,247 of record NZ_FOWG01000008.1, read on the forward strand.
GATCGCCTCGGGATAGTGGATCGCCGACGGCGACCACAGCCGCTCGAGCGAGCCCACCACCATCAGAGCCGCGATGCCCAGGAGCACCAGCGCGCTCGCGAAGCCGCCGAGCACCTCGATCTTCCAGGTGCCGAAGGCGAAGCGCGGGTCGCGCGCATAGCGCCGCGCGGCCGCATAGGCGAAGGCGCTGAGGCCGATGGCCAGCGCATGCGAGCTCATGTGCCAGCCGTCGGCCAGCAGCGCCATCGAGTTGAACCACCAGCCGGCGCCGATCTCGATCGCCATCATCGCGGCGGTGATCCACATCACGAGCCGCGTGCTGCGCTCGGCGCGTTCGTTGTCGCTGCCGAAGTGGTGCTCGTGCTGCCACGCGCTCAGGTCATGGGTGTGCATGGTGAAGAGTCTCTCAGCTGCCGAACAGGTCCTGGCCCTCGGCGCGGCTGGCCGGCGGCGTCACGCCGAGGTGGCGGTAGGCGGCCAGCGTGGCGATGCGCCCGCGCGGCGTGCGCTGCAGGTAGCCCTGCTGGATCAGGTAGGGCTCGATCACGTCCTCGATGGTGTCGCGCTCCTCGCCGATGCTGGCCGCGACGTTGTCGAGTCCCACCGGGCCGCCGTCGAAGCGGTGCACCACGGCCTCGAGCAGCTTGCGGTCCATCAGGTCGAAGCCCTGCGGGTCGACGTCGAGCATGGCCAGCGCCTTGTGCGCGATCTCCTCGGTGATGCGGCCGTCGCCCTTGACCTCGGCGTAGTCGCGCACGCGGCGCAGCAGCCGGTTGGCGATGCGCGGCGTGCCGCGCGAGCGGCGCGCGATCTCGAAGCCGCCGGTCTCGTCGGTCTCGACCTTGAGCAGGCCGGCGCTGCGGCGCACGATCAGAGCGAGCTCCTCGGGCGTGTAGAACTCCAGCCGCGCGACGATGCCGAAGCGGTCGCGCAGCGGATTGGTGAGCATGCCCGCGCGCGTGGTCGCGCCCACCAGCGTGAAGGGCTGCAGGTCGAGCTTGATGCTGCGCGCGGCCGGGCCCTCGCCGATCATGATGTCGATCTGGTAGTCCTCGAGCGCCGGGTAGAGGATTTCCTCGACCACCGGACTGAGCCGGTGGATCTCGTCGATGAACAGCACGTCGTTGGGCTCGAGGTTGGTCAGCAGCGCCGCCAGGTCCTTGGGCTTCTCGAGCACCGGGCCCGAGGTCTGGCGCAGGTTCACGCCGAGCTCGGCCGCGATGATGTGCGACAGCGTGGTCTTGCCCAGGCCCGGCGGGCCGAACAGCAGCACGTGGTCGAGCGCCTCGCGGCGCTTGCGCGCGGCGCCGATGAAGATCTCGAGCTGCTCGCGCACCTTGGCCTGGCCGACGTACTCGTCGAGCAGCTTGGGGCGCAGGGCCCGTTCGATCGCCTCCTCGTTGGGCGAGGCGGGCGCGGCGGACACCACGCGTTGCGGGGCGGGGGCGAAGTCGTCGGTCTGGATGGTCATGGGCGCGGGGGGTGCGGCGAGTTTAGTGGCTGCATCGCCGCCGCGGACGGCCCGCGGCCCCGGCGCCACGAGGGCCTTTCGCGGGCTTTTGCAGGCGGGACCTGCGCCTACAGGAGCGCTCGCCTGCACTGGCAGAATGCCCCGACCAGAATGAAGAGGGGATCACGACAGTGTCGATCTACGAACTGAAGCCGCGTTTCCAGGCCCTGCTTCGGCCGCTCGTGGTCGGACTGCATGCACGGGGCGTCACCGCCAACCAGGTCACGCTGAGCGCCTGCGTGGTCTCGGTGGCCCTCGGGCTGTGGCTCTACCTGGCCGCGCCCTCGCTCGCGGCCTTCGGACTGATCCCGGCCTGGATGTTCCTGCGCATGGCCTTCAATGCCATCGACGGCATGCTGGCGCGCGAGCACCACCAGCAAAGCCGGCTCGGCGCCTTCCTCAACGAACTCACCGACGTGGTCTCCGATGCCGCGCTGTACCTGCCCTTCGTGCTGGTGCAGCCCTTCAGCCCGTTATGGGTCGGCACCGTGATCGTGCTGGCCGGCCTCAGCGAATTCGCCGGCGCGCTCGGCCCCACGGTCGGTGCCTCGCGCCGCTACGATGGGCCGCTCGGCAAGAGCGACCGCGCCTTCGTGTTCGGCGCACTCGGCCTCTACGTGGCGCTCGGCGGCCCGCTGCCGGGCTGGACCGCGGTGCTGATGCCGCTGCTGGCGCTGCTGGTGGCCTGGACCGTGGTCAACCGCGTGCGCCGCGCGCTCGCCGAAGCCGAGGCCGCGGACGGCACCACACCAAAACAAACAACAGGGATTCAATGAACGACAACACCACCGACACCTACTCCGGCGCCTCGCCGTCTCCCCTCACGCAACGGCCGCTGGCCGAGCGCCAGTTCCGCACCCACGACGGCGAATCGCTGTTCTACCGCCACTGGCCGGCCACCGGCCCCGCGCGGCGCGGTGCCATCGTGCTGTTCCACCGCGGCCACGAGCACGGCGCGCGCATGGCGCACCTGGTCGACGAGCTCGACCTGCCCGATTTCGACGTCTTCGCCTGGGACGCGCGCGGCCACGGCCGCTCGCCGGGCCAGCGCGGCTACAGCCCCAGCTTCGGCACCTCGGTGCGCGACGTGCAGACCTTCGTGCAGCACATCGTCGGCGCGCACGGCGTGGCCGAGCACGACATCCACGTGATCGCGCAGAGCGTGGGCGCGGTGCTGGTCGCGACCTGGGCCCACGACTACGCGCCCAAGGTGCGCGGCCTCACGCTGGCCTCGCCGGCCTTCAAGGTCAAGCTCTACGTGCCGTTCGCGCGGCCGGGCCTGGCGCTGATGCACAAGCTGCGCGGCCTGTTCTTCGTCAACAGCTACGTGAAGGCCAAGTTCCTCACGCACGACCCCGCGCGCATCGCGAGCTACGAGAGCGACCCGCTGATCACGCGGCCGATCGCGGTCAACATCCTGCTGGGCCTGTACGAGGCGGCCGACCGCGTGGTGGCCGACGCGAACGCGATCACCTTGCCGGTGCAGCTCCTGATCTCGGGCGCCGACTGGGTGGTCCACCACAAGCCGCAGCACCAGTTCTTCGAGCGGCTGGGCAGCGCGGTCAAGACCAAGACGGTGCTGTCGGGCTTCTTCCACGACACGCTGGGCGAGAAGGACCGCGCACCCGCGGTGCAGGCCATCCGCGAATTCGTGCTGCGCCTGTTCGACGAGGCGCCCGCGCCGGTCGACCGCCGCGGCGCCCACCTCGAGGGCGAGACCGCCGAGGAATCGCGCGCGCTGGCCGCGCCGCTGCCGGCGCTGTCGCCGCGCGGCCTCTACTGGTCGCTCACGCGCGCCGGGCTGCGCTTCGGCGGCGGGCTGTCCGAGGGCGTGAAGCTGGGCCACGACACCGGCTTCGACTCGGGCAGCACGCTCGACTACGTCTACCGCAACGTCGCGCAGGGCAAGGGCGCGCTGGGCCGCGCCATCGACCGCAACTACCTCGAGGCCATCGGCTGGCGCGGCATCCGGCAGCGCAAGATCCACGTCGAGGAGCTGCTGCGCATCGCGATGGAGCGGCTGGCCGAGATGCACCGCGAGGTGCGGCTGATGGACATCGCGGCCGGCCATGGCCGCTACGTGCTCGACGCGGTGCTCGCGAGCCCGGTCAAGGCCAGCTCGATCCTGCTGCGCGACTACAGCGAGATCAACGTGCGCGACGGCCGCGCGCTGATCGCCGAGAAGGGCCTGGAGGACGTCGCCCAGTTCGTGCAGGCCGACGCCTTCGACCGCATGAGCCTCGCGAGCGTCACGCCGCGGCCCACGCTGGCGGTGGTGTCGGGGCTGTACGAGCTGTTCCCCGACAACGAGATGGTGCGGCGCTCGCTCGCGGGCGTGGGCGACGCGGTGGAGGACGGCGGCTACCTGGTCTACACCGGCCAGCCCTGGCATCCGCAGCTCGAGATGATCGCGCGCGCGCTCACCAGCCACCGCCAGGGCGAGGCCTGGGTGATGCGCCGCCGCACGCAGGTGGAGATGGACCAGCTGGTGGAGGAGGCGGGCTTCCGCAAGATCGACCAGCGCAGCGACGAGTGGGGCATCTTCACCGTCTCGCTGGCCCGGCGCACCGAGCACTGAGCGGGCCCGCAACGCCATGCGCGCCTGGTTCGCGGCAAGACCCTGGAAGCGTGCCGCCGGCTGGCTGGTGCTGCTGGGGCCGCTGTTCTACCTGACCTACGGCCTCGCCAACTGGTGGGCCACCACGCGCGCGCAGGTGCCCTCGATGGCCTTCGCGTGGGAACGCCAGGTGCCGTTCTGGCCCTGGACCATCTTTCCCTACTGGACCATCAACGTCTTCTACGCGCTGTCGCTGTTCCTCGCGCGCGACCGCCACACGCTCGACCGCCACGGCGCGCGGCTGGTCAGCGCCACGCTGATCGCCTGCAGCTGCTTCGTGATCTGGCCGCTGCACTTCAGCTTCGGCCAGCCCGCGGTCGAGGGCGCGCCGGCCTTCCTGTTCGCGGCGCTGCGCGGCTTCGACCAGCCCTACAACCAGGCGCCCTCGCTGCACATCGCGCTGGCGGTGATCCTGTGGGACTGGTATCGGCAGTTCATCCGGCCGCGCTGGGCGCGCCTCGTGCTGCACCTGTGGGCCTTCGCGATCTGCGCCTCGGTGCTGACCACCTGGCAGCACCATTTCATCGACATCCCGACCGGCGCGCTGCTGGGCCTGGTCTGCATCTGGCTGTGGCCGCTGCAGCGTACGGTCTCGCTGCCGCGCGCCTGGCGGCTCGCGCGCGATCCGCAGCGCTGGAAGCTCGCGGCCTGCTATGCACTGGGCGCTCTGGCCTGCCTCGCGCTCGCGCTGTGGGGTGGCGGCTGGGCGCTGTGGCTGGCCTGGCCCGCGGCCTCGCTGGCGCTGGTGGCGCTCAACTACGCGGGCTTCGGCGCGCGCGGCTTCCAGATGGACGGCCAGGGCCGCATGGGCTGGGCCGCGCGCTGGCTGTTCGCGCCCTACCGGCTCGGCGCGGCGCTCAACGCACGGCTGTGGACGCGCGGATTGCCGCCCGCGGCCGAGGTGGTGCCCGGGCTCTGGCTCGGCCGCCTGCCCACGCCGGCCGAATGGCAGGCAGCGGGCCGGCCACGGCTGGTGAGCCTCAGCGCCGAGCTGCAGGTGCCAAGCGATGCCGCCGGCGCGCGCTGCGTGCCGCTGCTCGACCTCGTGGTGCCGCCCTCGCAGCGGCTGCGGCGCGCGGCCGCGGTGATCGAGGGCCAGCGGCGCGCCGCGCGCGGCGGCCCGGTCTGGGTCTGCTGCGCGCTCGGCTTCTCGCGCAGCGCGGCCGCGACCATCGCCTGGCTCGGCACGCACGGCGTGGCGAGCGCCGCCGACGGGCTGGCGACGGCCGAAGCCGCGGTGCGCCGCGCGCGGCCGCAGATCGTGCTGCGGCCGGCCTGGTTCGCCGCGCTCGCGCCGCTCGGCGCTCCCACCGTCACCACCGGAGCAGCGCCCCATGAATGACACCGACCGCGCCACCTGCGCCGCGCTCGCCGGCCTGCTGCGCGCGGCCGGCGTGCTGGCCCTCTGGGGTTTCGCGCTCAGCGCGATCGCGGCACTCGTGCTCGCGCTCACCTTGCGCTCGCTGCCCACCACGCCGAGCATGGCCTTCGGCGCCGTCGCCATCCTCGGCGTGCTCGAGCGCTATTTCGCGTTCCGGCTGCGGCTCGACCAGGCGCTGTTCGACGACCTCGCGCGCGGCACCATCGCCTCGCTCGAAGCGCTCGACCAGGCACTGGCGCGGCTCGGGCTGCGCGCCGACGACGCTTCTTCCGCCGCGCGGCCGCTGGCCGACCGCGCGCAGGGCACCCGCCAGCTGCTGCAGCGCCACGCCATCGTGGTCGCCTGCCAGAGCGCGATGTTCCTGCTCGCCCTCATGACACAGGATCTCACTTGAACGACGTCTCTCCTCCCCCAGAAGAAAAGCGCCCCGACAGCAGCATCGTGCGCCGCGCGCTCGCCGTGGTCGCGGGCAAGCTGATCATTGGCGCCGCGGGCCTTTTGACCGGTGTGCGCGCCATCTGGTCGGGCACCAGCCCCAAGGCCGAGCAGACGCTCTACTTCGCCAACCACACCAGCCATGGCGACTTCGTGCTGCTGTGGGCCACGCTGCCACCCGACCTGCGCGCGCTCACGCGGCCGGTGGCGGGGCTGGACTACTGGATGGCCTCGAAGCTGCGCCAGTTCATCGGCGCCGACGTGTTCAACGCGCTGATGATCCGGCGCGACGGCTCGGGCCAGGGCGACAACCCGGTCGAGCAGATGAAGGCCGCGCTCGAGGCCGGCGACTCGCTGATCATGTTCCCCGAGGGCACGCGCAACACCGGCGACGAGATCCTGCTGCCGCTCAAGAGCGGGCTGTTCCACCTCGCGCGCGCCTGCCCCAACGTGCGGCTGGTGCCGGTGTGGATCGAGAACCTCAAGCGCGTGCTGCCCAAGGGCACGCTGGTGCCGATCCCGCTGGCCTGCACGGTGCGCTTCGGCACGCCGATCGTGCTGGCCGAGGGCGAGGACAAGCTGAGCTTCCTCGCACGCGCGCGCAGCGCCATGCTCGACCTGCGGCCCGAATACGACCGCCTCGACGAGCAGCCGAAGCCGGCCTCCGGGAGCGCCGCATGATCGAGCTCTCGCCTTTCGCGCAGACCACCTTGCAACTGTTCGGCGGCGTGCTCGGCGTGCTGCTGCTGGCCTCGGGCATCGGCGCCGTGCTCAAGTGGCGCGTGGCGCACGGCCAGCCGCACTCGGTGATCGACAACCTCAATGCGCGCGTCAATGCCTGGTGGGTGATGGTGGCGGCGATCGGGCTCGCCTTCGCCTTCGGCAAGGGCGGCGTGATCGTGCTGTTCTACCTGATCTCGTTCTACGCGCTGCGCGAATTCATCAGCCTGGCCTACACCCGGCGCGGCGACCACCACGCGATCGCGGCCGCCTTCTACATCGGCCTGCCGGTGCAGTACTTCCTGGTCTGGATCGACTGGTACGGCCTCTATTCGATCTTTATCCCGGTCTATGCCTTCCTGGTGCTGCCGATCCTCGCGGCCGTGGGCGGCGACACGCAGCGCTTCCTCGAGCGCACCTCGAAGATCCAGTGGGGCCTGATGATCTGCGTATTCTGCATCAGCCACGTGCCGGCGCTGCTCACCCTGCAGATCCCGGGCTTCGAGGGCCGCAACCTGCTGCTGATCGCCTTCCTCGTGATCGTGGTGCAGGGCAGCGACGTGCTGCAGTACATCTGGGGCAAGCTGTTCGGCAAGCGCAAGGTGGCGCCCGAGCTCTCGCCCTCGAAGACCTGGGAGGGCCTGATCGGCGGCATCGCGAGCGCCACCGCGCTGGGCGCCGCGCTGTCGTGGGCCACGCCCTTCAACCCCTGGCAGGCCGCGCTGATGTCGCTGACCATCTGCCTGATGGGCTTCTTCGGCGGCCTCGTGATGTCGGCCATCAAGCGCGACCGCGGCGTGAAGGACTGGGGGTCGATGATCGAGGGCCATGGCGGCATGCTCGACCGGCTCGACTCGGTGATCTTCGCGGCGCCGATCTTCTTCCACGCGCTGCGCTACTGGTGGGTGCCGTGACGGCGGCGAAGAAGGCCCCGGCGAAGAAGGCGGCCGCCACGGCCGAGCGCATCGTCGACGACACGCCGCTCGAGTGCGCCGACGCCGCCGCGCTCGCGCGCTGGTACGAGCGCCACCACGCGAGCCATGCCGGCGTCTGGCTGCGGCTCGCGAAGAAGGCCAGCGGCATCGCCTCGGTCGATACCGCGCAGGCGCTCGATCTCGCGCTGTGCCATGGCTGGATCGACGGCCAGCGCAAGAGCGACAGCGACACGCATTTCCTGCAGCGCTACACGCCGCGCACGAAGCGCAGCACCTGGTCGCAGATCAACCGCGCCAAGGCGCTGCAGCTGATCGAGGAAGGCCGCATGCAGCCGGGCGGCCTGGTCGAGGTCGAACGCGCCAAGGCCGACGGCCGCTGGGAGGCCGCCTACGAGGCCTCGCGCGTGGCGACCGTGCCGCCCGACCTGCGGGCCGCGCTCGACGCCAACAGGAAGGCCGCGAAGTTCTTCGCCGCGCTCGATGCGCGCAACCGCTTCGCGGTGCTGTTCCGCACCCAGAGCGCGAAGAAGCCCGAGACCCGCGCGCGGCGCATCGCGCAGTTCGTCGAGATGCTCGCCAAGGGCGAGAAGATCCACCCCTGATTCAGGTCCCGGCCGCGATGCGCGCGAGCCGTTCGGCGTCGACGATGCGGATGCGCTTGTAGCGCATGTCGATCGCGCCCTCCTCCACCAGCCGCCCCAGCTCCTTGTTGACGGTCTGGCGCGACAGCCCGAGCATGGCCGCGAGGTCGGTCTGCGACAACCGCACCAGCGGTGGCGCGCCGTCCTCGCCCTGCCCGCTGTAGAAGTGCACCAGGTTCATCAGCGCGGCCGCCACCCGGCCGTGGATCGAGTTGAGCATCTGGTTCTGCAGCAGCACGATGCTCAGCCGCTGGCGCTGCAGGCCGAGCTTGGCCACGTCGCGCCACAGCAGCGGCTCGGCATCGAGCACGGCCAGCACCGCGTCGCTCGGCAGGTGCACGATCACCGAGTCCTCGTGCGCGTGGTAGTCGTAGGCCAGCGGCACCTCCTCGAGCAGGCGCACCAGCGGCGCCACCTGCCCGGGGCCGAGCAGCGCGTTCACGTACTTGCGGCCGTTCGGGCTCATGCTGCTGATCTCGAGGCAGCCCGACACCACCACCAGCAGCTCGCGCCGATGGCGGTCGTGCGCGAGCACCTGCGTGCGGCGGCCGTAGCGCTCGAGCCGCGCCGACTTCATGAGCTCGGCGCGGCGCGCATCGGGCCAGCGCGAGAACAGCTCGTTCCAGCGCAGTGCGCGCTCGAGCAGCGCGGCGTTCTCCTCGGCCTCTCGTTCGGTGGTCTTGCGCGGTCGGGTCAGCGGGTTCTCCCTGCGGCGATGTTCGGGAATCTGTCAACGCTTTGACAGATTCGGGGGGCGGTCGTTTCTATCGTAAGCACCGGACACCGACAAGCACGCAAGCGGCAGCCGCCCTCGACGGGCGGCGAGCCCCACCGGAGACAACACGACATGAAGAAGACAGCCGCCGCGGGCCTCGCGCTCGCGGCCTCCTCCTCGCTCGCGCTCGCACAGGGCAGCGTGACGATCTTCGGCACCGCCGATCTCTACCTGGCCCATGCGAAGTCGGGACCGAACTCCTCGACGCGGCTCGAGGACGGCGGCCAGACCGCGTCGCGCCTCGGCTTTCGCGGCGCGGAGGACCTGGGCGGCGGGTTCGATGCGCACTTCACGCTCGAGGCCGGCTTCGCGCCCGACACCGGCAAGGGCACGCTGGCCGGACCCGAGATCGCGTTCACGCGCCAGTCCTTCGTCGGCCTGTCGACGCCCTGGGGCCAGGTCGACGCGGGCCGCATGTACACGCCGATGTTCTACACGCTGTTCAAGGCCGATCCCTATGGCGTGAACTCGGTGTTCTCGCCGATCAACCTGGTGGCCGCCAACGACGCGCAGCCCGGCCTGCTGCCCTTCGCGGCGCGCGCCAGCAACATGGTGCGCTACCGCACGCCGGCCATCGCCGACTTCTACGCCGACATCGTCTATGCGCCCGGCGAGGCCAGCGCCGCGAACCACCGCAGCGGCACGCTCTACGGCGGCAGCCTCAGCTGGGGGCACAAGCCCTACTACGTGGGCTATGCCTTCCAGCGCGCGCGCTCGGGTTCGGCCGCCGCGCCCGTGGCCGAGCCGAGCACCAGCACCTACCAGGCGCTGAGCGCGGCCTACGACTGGGAGGCGATCGGGCTGCAGCTCTACGCCAACTACGTGCGCAACAGCTCGAGCCTGCCCGGCGTGCCGAGCGCGAAGCTCGCGAGCCTCGGCCTCACCTACAACATCACGCCGGCCTCGAACCTGATGTTCGAGGCCATGCAGCGCAAGGTGGACGCGAGCGAGCGTTCGCAGCTGGCCTGGACCCTGGGCTACGACTACTACCTGAGCAAGCGCACCGTGCTCTACGCGCGCTGGCTGCGGCTGCTCAACCGGCATGGCGCCTCGGCCACGCTCGCCACGGTCGCGGTCGCGCCCGACAGCGGCAACGGCGTGCGCGTGCTCGCGACCGGCATCCGCCACAACTTCTGAAACCCCTCGTCGCCTCTTCCATGGATTTCTTCAGCTCCCAGACCGAATCCCTGTCGGCCCTGTTCGCGCCGCGTTCCATCGCGGTGGTCGGCGCCTCCTCCAACCCGCAGAAGATCGGCGGCATCCCGGTCGACTACCAGCGCCGCTTCGGCTTCGACGGCGCGCTCTACCCGGTCAACCCGAACGCCGAGCGCATCCAGGACCTGCGGGCCTGGCCCAGCCTGCGCGCCATCGGCCAGCCGGTGGACCTCGCGATCCTCTCGGTGCCGGCCGCGCTGGTCGATGCGGCGCTCGACGACGCGATCGAAGCGAAGGTCAAGGGCGTGGTGCTGTTCTCCTCGGGCTTCGCCGAGACCGGCGCCGAAGGCACGGCCGCGCAGGCGCGGCTCGGCGCCAGGGCCCGCGCGGCAGGCCTGCGGCTCATCGGACCCAACTGCCTGGGCTTCATGAACATCGCGCACAAGGTCTACGCCACCTTCTCGCCCGCGCCCGGCGTGGGCCGCGTGGCGCCGGGGCGCATCGGGCTGGTGAGCCAGTCGGGCGCCTTCGGTGCCTACGCCTACGCGATGGCGCGCGAGCGCGGCGTCGGCCTGTCGCTGTGGGCCACCACCGGCAACGAGGCCGACCTGCAGTTCGCCGACTGCCTGGCCTGGCTCGCGCAGGACCCGGCCACCGACGTGATCATGGGCTACATGGAAGGCTGCCGCGACGGTCCCCGGCTGCGCGCCGCGCTGGCGCTCGCGCAGACCGCGGGCAAGCCCGTGGTGATGGTCAAGGTCGGCCGCACCGCGCTGGGCGCGCAGGCGGCGGCCTCGCACACCGCGGCGCTCGCGGGCGACGACGCGGTGTACGACGCGGTGTTCCGCCGCTACGGCGTGCTGCGCGCGCGCAGCCTCGGCGAGTTCTTCGACCTGGCGCACAGCGCCGCCGTGGCCGGCCGGCCGCGCGACCGCTCGATCGGGCTGTTCACGCTGTCGGGCGGCGTGGGCGCGCTGATGGCCGACGACGCCTCGGCGCAGGGCCTCGACGTGCAGCCGCTCGGCGAGGCCGCGCAGGCCACGCTGCGCGACTGGGTGCCGTTCGCGGCGCCGCGCAACCCGGTCGACATCACGGGCCAGGTGACCAACGACATGAGCCTGCTCGAACGCAGCGCGCGCCTCATGCTCGACGACCGCGGCTTCGCCTCGTGGCTGGGCTTCCTCGCGGCCGCGGGCGCGTCGGACGCGTTCTGGCCCACGCTGCGCGCGCTGGTGGCGTCGCTGCGCGCGGCCTATCCCGACACGCTGCTCGCGATCAGCACGCTGCTCTCGCCCGAACGCCGCGCCGAACTCGAAGACCTGCGCTGCCTGGTGTTCGCCGACCCGTCGGACGGCATCCGCACCATCGCCGCGCTCGCGGGATTGAAGGGCGGCGCCCTGCCCGAGGCCGATGCGCGACCCGTCGGCGGTCCGATCGCGCTCACGCCCGGCGCGATGAACGAGCCCGCGGCGCTCGCGCTGCTCGCCGAGGCCGGCGTGCCGGTGGTCGCGCACCGCGTGGCGTACAGCGCCGACGAGGCCGCGGCGGCAGCCGAGGCCTTTGGCGGCGCGGTGGCGCTGAAGATCGTGAGCGCCGACATCCCGCACAAGTCGGACGTCGGCGGCGTGGCGCTCGGCCTGCGCGGCGCGGCGCAGGCGCGCGCGGCCTTCGAGCGCACGCGCGACCATGCGCTGAGCGCGCGGCCCGACGCGCGGCTCGACGGCGCGCTGGTGGCGCGCATGGCGAGCGGCGGCGTCGAATGCATCGCGGGCGTGCACCGCGACCCGGTGTTCGGGCCAGTGCTGATGTTCGGCCTCGGCGGCATCCACGTCGAGACCCTGCGCGACGTGGCGCTGCGCGTGCTGCCGGTCACGCGCGAGGACACGCTGGCGATGGTGCGCGAGCTGCGCGCCTTCGCGATCCTCGACGGCGCGCGCGGCCAGGCGCCGGTCGACCTCGCGTCGATCGCCGATGCGCTGTGCGCGCTCGCCGACTTCGCGCTGCGCGCCGGCGACTCGCTGGCGAGCGCCGAGATCAATCCGCTGATCGCGCGGCCGAATACCGAGGGCGGCTGCGTGGCGGTCGATGCGCTGATCGTGGGCCGCGACCCATCGCCGGCGGAAGGAGCCATCGCATGACGCCATCGAAGCGACGCCTGCTGCTGTGCGCGCTCGCGGCCTTCGCGGCCGCCGGCGCCCGCGCCGAATTCCCGTCGAAGCCGCTGCGCATCGTCGTGCAGTACCAGGCCGGCGGCTCCTCCGACATCCTCGCGCGCCTGGTCGCCGAGGGGCTGTCGAAGCGGCTGGGCCAGCCCGTGGTGGTCGAGAACCGCAGCGGCGCGGGCGGGATCATCGGCACCGACTACGTGGCCAAGAGCGCGCCCGACGGCCACACGCTGCTGCTGACGGTGCCGGGCCCGGTCACGGCCAACATCGTGCTCTACGGCAAGCTGCCCTACGACCCGCGCACCGACCTGCGCATGGTCTCGGACATCGCCACCACGCGCACCGTGCTCGCGGTGCATCCCTCGGTGCCGGCGAAGGATTTTGCCGGCCTGATCGCGGTGCTGAAGGCCGCGCCCGGCAAGTACGCGATGGGCTCCTGGGGCCCGGGCACGCAGCCGCACCAGATCCAGGTCTACATGGACCGCGCCTACGGCCTGCGCACGCTGCACGTGCCCTACAAGGGCGAGAGCCCGATGGCGATCGACCTGATCGGCGGCGTGATCCAGCTGACCGTGGGCTCGATCGCCACGCTGCAGCCCTACATCGCGGCCGGCAAGCTGCGCGCGCTCGCGGTCGCCGGGCCGCGCCGCGCCAAGGCGCTGCCCGAGGTGCCGACCTTCGCCGAGCAGGGCTTCGCCGACGAGGTCTACGCGCTGACCGGGCCGACCTCGCTGATGGCGCCCGCGAAGACGCCCGACGCGGTGGTCGAGCGGCTCGGGCGCGAGGTCGCCGCGGTGGTGCACCAGCCCGAGGTCGCGCGCCGCATCGAGGAACTCGGCGCCGAACCCGTGGGCAACCTGCCGGCCGAGGCCAGCGCCGCCTACCGCGCCTTCCTGCCCGTGACGCTGCGGCTCACGCAGGCCACGGGCGTGAAGCTCGACTGATTCCTTTCCCTTTCCTTCATCGCCACCAGCCAAGAGGTCCCGTCCCCATGAATGCTCCCGCCTCCCAGGCCACCGTCGACGCCGCGCGCCAGGCGCTCGCGCGCTCGATCGGCCTCGCCGCCTTCGTCTACGGCTATCCGCTGACCGAGACGTATCGCACCTGCGCGCTGCAGACCGCGCCGCGCGCCGAACGCCGGATCGGCACCTCGGCCGGCTCGGACGTGCGCGCGCCGATCAACACGCTGCACCATGCGCCGCGCCCCTCGACCCACGAGGACCGCGACGTGGTGACGCCGGCCAACGACCTGCTCTACACCATCGCCTGGATCCACCTCGCCGACGGCCCGATGCTGCTGAGCGTGCCCGCGGCCGCGCGCCATCCAGGGCGCTACTTCGTGCTGCCGCTGTACGACGCCTACACCGAGAACTTCGAGAACCTCGGGCCGCGCAACTGCGATCCCGCGGGCGAGACCGTGGTGCTCGTGGGACCGGGCGGCACGGTGCCCGAGGCGCTGGTCGCGCACCGCGTGGTGCGCTGCCCGACCGACCTGGTGTGGCTGATCGGCCGCATCCTGGTCGGCGAGGAGGCCGACTGGCCCGCGGCGCGCGCGCTGCAGGCCGAGATCCGGCTCGCGCCCGCGCCCGGCACGGTGCCGCGCGGCCGCCCGGCGGCGATCGAGCGCTGGGTCGGCGAACCGGTCGATGCCATGGCGGCCGCCTTCGAGAACGGCGAGCCGGCCGCGCAGGTCGCGCCGCGCTTCTTCGCCAACCTCTGCCAGGCGCTCGCCGAGGCGCCGGGCCGCGTCGAGGACCGCGCGCTGGTGGCCTGGTTCGGCCAGGCCGGGCTGCGGCCCGATGCGGCCTTCGCGTGGGACACGCTCGACGCGCCGCTGCGCGAGGGCCTGGTCGAAGGTTTCGCCGAGGGCGTGCGGGTGGTCGGCGCGGTGGGCCGGCACCACCGGCCCAAGGCCTGGGCCATGACGCCCGCCACCGGCCGCTACGGCAGCGAGTTCCTCGGCCGCGCGCGCACCGCCTACCTGGGCCTGGGCGCGCTGGCCACCAACGAGGCCGTGTACGCCGCCTCGCACCACGACGCGACGCTGGAGCCGCTCGATGGCCGGCGCCGCTACGCGATGCGCTTCGAGGCCGACGACATGCCGCCGGCCGACGCCTTCTGGTCGGTGACGCTCTACGACAGCGACCGCTTCCTCTATCCCAACGCCATCGGCCGCCATGCGATCGGCGACCGCACGCAGGGCCTCGCGCGCGGCGCCGACGGCAGCCTGGAACTGGTGCTGGGCCATGCACGGCCCGCCGATGCCGCCAACTGGCTGCCCGCGCCGGCCGGCCGCTTCTACCTGATCCTGCGCATGTACCACCCGCGCGAAGGCGTGCGCGCCTGGCGCATCCCGGCCCTGCAGCCGCAGGAGGACTGACGCCATGGCCGCGACGATCGACGCCGTGACCGACACCCTGGCCGAGGAGGCCGTGGTCTACGCCTGGCCGCTGTACGAGATGTGCCGCATGCGCGCGGCCACCTCGCCGCAACGCTGCGAGACCGCCGGCGAGGCACCGGCACCGCAACGCTGGTGCAACGTGTTCACCCATGCGCGCAAGCTGCTGGGCCCGGGCAGGAGCCGCGTCGTGACGCCGAACAACGACACGCTCTACACCAACGCCTGGCTCGACCTCGGCGCGGGCCCGCTGGTGATCGACGTGCCCGACACCGCGGGGCGCTACTACGTGCTGGGCCTGCTCGACTTCTACACCAACCCCTTCGCCCACATCGGCCAGCGGCTCACGGGCACGGCGGCGCGTTCCTTCGTGCTCGTGCCGCCGGGCTGGCGCGGCGAGCTGCCGCCCGCCTTCGACGCGCCCGGCACGCGCATCGAGGCGCCCACGCGCTGGCTCTGGGTCATCGGCCGCATCCTGGTCGACGGGCCGCACGACCTGCCCGCGGTGCATGCGCTTCAGGACGGCTTCGTGGTGCGCACGCTGGCCGACTGGCAGGCCGGCAAGGCGCCCCGGCCGATGGCCTTCGATCCGGCCTGCGATCCGCAGGCGCCGCCGGACGCCGGGCATTTCGCGGCCCAGGTGCAGCGCGCGCTGCGCGAGAACCCGCCGCCCGCGCGCGATGCCGACCGGCTCGCGCGTTACGCGGCGCTCGGCCTGCACCCCGATGCCGGCGCGCTCGACGACACGCAGCGCGACCGGCTGCAGGACGCGATAGCCCGCGTGCTGCCGCGGCTGCGTGCCACGGAAGCCGGCCGCGCGGCCGCCAGCGGCTGGGTATCGATGCCGCCGGTCGAAGCGAGCTTCGGCGACGACCACCGGATGCGCGCGCTGGTCGCGCTCAAGTACATCGGCATGCTCGAGAGCCGCGAGGCCACCTACCCGCTCGCCTGGCACGACGCCGCGGGTCGCGCGCTGCACGGCAGCCACTGCTACACCTTGCGCTTCGGGCCCGGCGAGCTGCCGCCGGTCGAGGCCTTCTGGTCGCTCACCCTGTACGACAGCCGCGACTGCATGCTGGTCGACAACCCGATCGACCGCTACGCCATCGGCGACCGCACGCCGGCGCTGCGCCACGACGCCGACGGCGGCCTCACGCTGCGCATCCAGCATGCGGCGCCCGCGGACCAGGCCGCGCGCGCGAACTGGCTGCCCGCGCCCGCGGGCGCCTTCTACCTCTGCCTGCGCGCCTACGTGCCGCGCGCGGAGATGCTCGACGGCCGCTATGCGCTGCCGCCGCTTCAACGACTGGGAGACGACGCATGAGCAGCACACAGGAACAGGAGAAGCCCTTCCTCATCGTCGGCAGCGGCACCGAGACGGTGGCGCCGGGCCTGCACATCCTGCGCGGGCAGGGACAGTCCTTCGTGGCCGAGACCGATGTCGGCCTGGTGGTGATCGACGCCGGCCCGGGCGGCGCGGTGACGCAGGGCA
This sequence comes from Variovorax sp. PDC80, assembly GCF_900115375.1. Taxonomy (NCBI): domain Bacteria; kingdom Pseudomonadati; phylum Pseudomonadota; class Betaproteobacteria; order Burkholderiales; family Comamonadaceae; genus Variovorax; species Variovorax sp. PDC80. The sequence continues at coordinate 291,471 of NZ_FOWG01000008.1, forward strand.
TGATCGACGCGGTGCGCGAACTCAGCGACGCGCCGCTGCATGCGCTGTGCTACAGCCACGGCCATGTGGGCTACAACGCCGGCGTGCCGATGTGGCTCGCCCATGCGGCACGGCGCGGCGACGCGCCGCCGCGCGTGATCGCGCACCGCAACGTGCCGCGGCGCCTCGCGCGCTACCGCGAGACCGAGGCGCTGCAGCACCGCATGGCCGAGATCCAGTTCAACCGGCCCGCGGGCTTCTTCGCGCAGCGGCTGTCGATGCATGCGCCGACCGAGACCTTCGACGAGCGGCTGGCCATCGGCCACGGCGAGCGCGCCGTCGAGCTGCGCTGGGCGCCCTCGGAGACCGACGACGCGATCGCGCTGTGGAGCCCCGCGCAGCGCGTGCTCTACGGCGGCGCGGCGCTGATCGATTCGATCCCCAACATCGGGACGCCCTTTCGCACCCTGCGCGACACGGTGCGCTGGGCCGGCACGCTCGAGGCGCTGGCCGCGCTCGGCGCGCGCAAGGCGGTGCGCGAGTTCGGCGCCACGCTCGAGGGCGAGGAGCAGGTACGGCACGTGCTCACGCACACGGCGCGCGCCCTGCGCTGGCTGCGCGCCGAGGTGGTGCGGCTGATGAACGAGGGCCTCAACGAGCGCGAGCTGCTGGCGCGCATCCGCTGCCCCGACGAACTGTTCGCGGTCGACTGGATGAAGCCCACCTACGGCGACCCGGCCTACATCGTGCGCGACATCTACCGCTCGGAGAACGGCTGGTGGGACCGCAACCCGACCAGCCTGCATCCCGAGCCGCCCGAGGCCGTCGGCCAGGCCGTGGCCGAGGCCATCACCGACAAGGCCGGCCTGGTCGCGCGGGCACGCGCGCTGGCGCAGCAAGGGCAATGGCAGCTCGCGCTGCACGTGATCGACCTGCTGGCCACCGCGCGCGGCGACGCGCCCGAGCTGGTCGAGGCGCGCGCGCTCAAGGCCGAGTGGCTGCGCCAGCGTGCGCGGCAGGTGCCCAGCTACGTGTCGCGCAACCTCTACCGCGTGAGCGCCGACATGATCGAGCAGGGCACGCAGGCGCGCTTCGGTATCCAATGACTTCCCGAGGACCCGCATCCATGACCGCATCCCTTCTCCGCACCGGCCTGTTCCTTGCCGGCCTCGCCGGCCTGCTGGCCACGGCCGCCGCGCAGGGCGCCGAGGCCTATCCCGACAAGCCCGTCACGCTGGTCGTGCCCACGGCCGCCGCGGGCGGCACCGACACCATCGCGCGGCTGGTCGCCGACGCGCTGGGCAAGTCGCTCAAGCAGCCCTTCGTGGTCGACAACCGGCCCGGCGCCAACGGCATCCTCGGCACCGAGCAGGTGGCGCGCGCGGCGCCCGACGGCTACCGGCTGCTGTTCACCTATGCCGCCGCGATGGTGGTGAACCCCAGCCTCTACCGCAAGCTGCCCTACGACCCGGTGAAGGACTTCGCGCCGGTGGCCCAGATCGGCCGCGGCGGCAACCTGCTGCTGGTGCGCAACGACCTGCCGGTGAAGACGCTGGCCGACTTCGTCGCCTATGCCAAGGCGCGGCCCGACAAGCTCAGCTACTGCTCGTGGGGCAACGGCTCGGGCGGCCACCTGGCGATGGAAAGCCTCAAGAAGCAGGCCGGCCTGGTGATCGAGCACGTGCCCTACAAGGGCAGCGGCCCCTGCGTGCAGGACCTGATGGGCGGCCAGGTCGAGGCGGCCTTCGCCGACATGTCCTCGACGGTGGAGCTGGTGCGCGCCGGCCGGCTCCGGGCGCTGGCCAACAGCGGGCCCTCGCGCATCCCGATGCTGCCCGAGGTGCCGACGATGACCGAGTCCGGCTACCCGTTCACCACCTATGCCTGGTACGGCGTGCTGGCGCCCGCGAAGACGCCGCCGGCCATCGTGAAGACGCTCAACGAGGCGGTGAACCGCGCGCTGCGGGACCCGGCCGTGGTGCAGCGCCTGCGCGAGCTCAACTTCACCGATCTGCCGCAGAACACGCCCGAGCAGTTCGCCGCGACCCTGCGCCAGGACCTGCGCGACTGGGGCGCGCTGGTCAAGGACATCGGGCTCCAGCCCGAATGAGGCGGCGGCCGGACCGAGGGTAAGCAAGATGGTCAAGCGTCCGCGCTTCTTGCAGACTGCGCGCTGATCGGCACGGTTCCTGCTCGTCGGCTCGACGACGGCCGCCGTGCCAGCGTCCGCGCCGACCATGACCGAGCTTCACTTCTCCCGCCACCTGAACGCCGAGGCCCAGGCACAGGCCTCGAGCCTGGACCACTGGGACCAGCACTACGAGCAGCTCTCGAACGGCCGCTTCGAGGGCCTGTCCGAGGACCTGCACCTGGGCTTCGTCCAGGTCTTCCACGAGCATGCGAACCAGACCCTTCTGCAGAACGGCCAGGGCCGCCCGGGCACGGTCTCGTTCGCCGTCACCGAGGTCGCGGGCAGCGGCAGCTGGTACTGCGGCCACGAGATCGAGGGCCGGCGCCTGATCGCGCTGTCACCGCAGCGCGAATTCGAACTGCTGGCCGGCGCCGGCATGGACCTGATGGCGGTGTGCATCGACACGGCGCCGCTGGCCGAGCTCGCGGCCACGCTGTTCGGCGCCGACTTCGAGCTGCGCCTGCCCGAGCCGGCACCGGTGCGCCAGCCGGGCTTCGACGAGAGCGAGCTGTCGAAGCTGCTGGGCGCGGCGCTGTCGCTGGCGCGCGGCAACCTCGCGCAGCTCGAGCAGCCGGCGGCGCGCCACATGCTGTCGCTGTCGCTGGCCGACGCGGTGCTGCACTGCATCGGCTGCGACGCCTTCGAGACCCGGCTGCCGCCCGGCACGGTGGCGCGGCGCCACATCGTTGCGCTGGCGCGCGAGTACATGCGCGCCCATGCCGACGAGGCCATCAGCGTGCCCGACCTCTGCGCGGCCACCGGCGTGTCGCGCCGCGCGCTGCAGTACGCCTTCGAGGACGTGGTGCACCTGAGCCCCGTGACCTACCTGCGCGTGATGCGCCTGAACCGGGTGCGGCGCGAACTGCAGACCCACCGGCGCGACAGCATCGGCGACGTGGCGGCGCGCTGGGGCTTCTGGCACCTGTCGCGCTTCGCGGCCGACTACAGCCGGCTGTTCGGCGAGCTGCCTTCCGCCACGCGCGCGCGCTGGCTTGCCGAATCCGGCTAACCGCCGTATGGGCCACGCCCTTAACTTCGCTGTCGCTCGTCACAACATGCGAAGAAAAGGGAACAGTCGTCCATGCGCAGCAGCCACCATCGAACGCCGGTCCGCGGCACCCCCCGCACCCTTCTTGCCACCGCGCTGGCGCTGGCCCTCGGCCCGCTCGCGGCCGGCGGCGCCCAGGCCCATGGCGGCGCGGCCCACATGGTGCCGCTCAAGAAGACGGTCGAAGATTTCGGCGCCACCGTGCGCTTCGACAGCTTCGCCAACGTCTACACGGTGGCGCGCAACGGTACGCTGGTGCGCATCAAGCCCGGCTCGAAGACCGCGCTGATCAATGGCCAGCCGCTGCAGCTCGACGTGCCGGTGGTGCTGCGCAAGGGCGCGGCCTGGGTGCCGCACGACTTCATCAACCAGGTGTTCCAGTCCAGCCTGGACCGCACCTTCGTGGTCGAGCGCACGCCGAATCCGCTCAATCCGCTGTCGGCCGAGGAGATCCAGGCCGCGCTCGAGACCATCAAGGCCTCGGGCAACTACAGGCCCGGCCTGCGCTTCACCGAGATCAGCCTCAAGCGCCCGCCCAAGGACCAGGTCTGGGCCTTCGCGCTCTCGGGCCAGCCGGTGCGCGCCGCGCGGCAGGCGAGCTTCGTCGCGCTCGACGGCAAGAAGGTGATCGAGGGCAGCATCGACCTCGCGGCACGCAAGCTGCTCGAATGGAAGCCGGTGGAAGGCGCGCACGGCATGGTGCTGCTCGACGACTTCGCCACCGTGCAGAGTGCGATCGAGGCCAGCACCGACTATGCGAAGGCGCTCGCCACGCGCGGCATCGACGACGTGAAGAAGGTGGTGGCCACGCCGCTGACCGTGGGCTACTTCGACGGCAAGGATTCGCTGCGCCAGGAAGACCGCCTGCTCAAGGTGGTGAGCTACCTCGACGTGGGCGACGGCAACTACTGGGCGCACCCGATCGAGGGCCTGGTGGCGGTGGTCGACCTCGAGCAGAAGAAGGTGCTGAAGATCGAGGACGGCGGCCTGGTGCCGGTGCCGCTCAAGCCCACGCCCTACGACGGCCGCGACCGCGCCGGCACGCCCGCGCCCAAGCCGCTGGAGATCACCGAGCCCGAGGGCAAGAACTACACCATCGCCGGCAACATGCTGCACTGGCGCAACTGGGACTTCCATCTGCGGCTCGACTCGCGCGTGGGCCTGGTGCTCTCGACCGTGACCTACAACGACAAGGGCACCAAGCGCAAGGTGATGTACGAAGGCTCGCTGGGCGGAATGATCGTGCCCTACGGCGACCCCGACACCGGCTGGTACTTCAAGGCCTACCTCGACTCGGGCGAGTACGGCATGGGCACGCTGACCTCGCCGATCGAGCCCGAGAAGGACGCGCCGCAGAACGCGGTGCTGCTCGACGCCACGCTGGCCGACTACACCGGCGCGCCCGTGAAGGTGCCGCGCGCGATCGCGGTCTTCGAGCGCTATGCCGATCCCGAGTTCAAGCACCAGGAGATGGGCAAGCCCAACGTGAGCACCGAGCGGCGCGAGCTCGTGGTGCGCTGGATCAGCACGGTGGGCAACTACGACTACCTGTTCGACTGGGTGTTCGCCGAGAACGGCACCATCGGCATCAACGCGGGCGCCACCGGCATCGAGGCCGTGAAGGGCGTGAAGTCGCGCACCATGCAGGACGCGACCGCCGCCGAGGACACGCGCTACGGCACCCTGCTCGACCACCACATCGTCGGCACCACGCACCAGCACATCTACAACTTCCGGCTCGACCTCGACGTGGACGGCGAGAACAACTCGCTGACCGAGGTCGACCCGGTGGTGCTGCCCAACACCCGCGGCGGCCCGCGCACCAGCACCATGCAGACGGTGCAGCGCACGGTGGCGACCGAGCGGCAGGCGGCGCAGAAGTTCGACCCGTCGACGATCCGGCTGCTGAGCAATCCGGCCAAGAACAACAAGGTCGGCAACCCGGTCTCGTACCAGCTGATTCCCTACGCGGGCGGCACGCACCCGATCGCCAAGGGCGCCAACTTCGCGCAGGACGAGTGGATCAACCACCGCCTGAGCTTCATGGACCGCCAGCTCTGGGTGACGCGCTACGACCCCGAGGAGCAGTTCCCCGAGGGCAAGTACCCGAACCGCTCGAACAAGGACACCGGCCTGGGCCAGTTCACCGCCGACGACCAGGCGATCGTGAACACCGACAACGTGGTCTGGCTCACCACCGGCACCACCCACGTCGCACGCGCCGAGGAATGGCCGATCATGCCCACCGAGTGGGTGCATGCGCTGCTCAAGCCCTGGAACTTCTTCGACGAGACGCCGACGCTGGGGCTGAACCGGCCGGCGAAGCCGGCCAGGTAAGGAGCTGCTGCATGGCGGACACCGAGGCCATCGGCCGGCTCGAGGACCTGATGACGCTGGCGCCCGAGCTGCAGGCGCCCACCTACCGCCACATGGACCGGCTCTATGCGACGCGCACGATCAAGCGCGGCGCACAGGTCCATCCGCTGCCCGCGGGCCGCGCGGTCGACGTGCGCTACCGCGCGGGCGACGCGGAGTTCGGCATCGACGCGTTCATGGCGCGCAACCTCACGGCCGGCCTGCTGGTGCTCAAGAACGGCCGCGTGGTGCTCGAGCGCTACGCCATGGGCAACGACGCGGCCACGCGCTGGATGTCGTTCTCGGTCGCGAAGTCGATCGCCTCCACGCTCGTGGGCGCGGCGCTGCACGACGGCCTGATCGCGAGCCTGGACGACGCGGTGGTCGCCTACGTGCCCGCGTTGCGCAGCTCGGCCTACGACGGCGTCACGCTGCGGCAGGTGCTGCAGATGAGCTCGGGCGTGGCCTGGAACGAGGACTACCTCGACCCGGCCTCCGACCGCCGCCGCATGCTGCGCGCGCAGCTCGACCAGGACGCGGGCGCGGTGCTGGCCTTCATGGCGACGCTGCCGCGCGTGGCGCCGGCCGGCACGCGCTTCAACTACAGCACCGGCGAGACCTACCTGGTCGGCAGGATCCTGGCCGGCGCGCTGCGCGAGCCGATCGGCGACTACCTGTCGCGCAAGATCTGGGCGCCCTTCGGCATGGAGGCCGATGCCTATTGGCAGCTCGATGCGCCGGGCGGCCAGGAGTTCGCGGGCAGCGGCGTCAACGCGACCCTGCGCGACTTCGGCCGCTTCGGCCTGTTCATCCTCGGCGGCGGCATGGCCGGCGGACAGCGCGTGCTGCCCGAGGGCTGGCTGCGCGACGCCACGCGCGCCGACCCCGCGCAGCGGCTCGCACCCGGCACGCTCGAGGGCTACGAGCCGATGGGATACGGCTACCAGTGGTGGACCTTCCCGCGCGGCGCGCAGGCGCTGCCCGAACTCGACGGCGGCCTGTTCGCCGCGCTCGGCATCTTCGGGCAGCAGCTCTACATCCATCCGAAGGAACAGCTCGTGGTCGCGATCCACAGCGCCTGGCCGCAGCCGGTGCACGGGCCGAGCCTGGTCGAGACGCATGCGCTGCTGGGCGCGCTGGCGGGCGCCCTGCGCGCCTAGGCCTTATTTCGCCAGCGCCTTCAGCGCCAGCTTGATGCCGTCGCTCACGCTCACGTCCTTCGGCAGTGCCTTGAGCGCGGCGGCCGCTTCCTTGTCGCTGTAGCCCAGCGCCACCAGCGCCTGCAGGATGTCGGCCTGGGCATCGGAGGCGGCGTGCGCGGGCAGGCCGATGTCGGCGCCGAGCTTGCCCTTGAGCTCGAGCAGCAGGCGCTCGGCGATCTTCTTGCCGATGCCGGGCACCTTCACCAGCCGGCCGGCCTCCTGCAGGGTGACGGCCTGCGAGAGCTCGCCCACGCTCATGCCCGAGAGCACGCCCAGCGCGGTGCGCGGGCCCACGCCCGAGATCTTGATGAGCTGGCGGAAGGCGGCGCGCTCCTCGGCGCTGCCGAAGCCGTAGAGAATCTGCGCGTCCTCGCGCACGATGAAGTGCGTGAGCAGCGAGATCTTGGCGCCGACGCCGGGCAGGTTGTAGAAGGTGCTCATCGGCACGTCGACCTCGTAGCCGACGCCGTTGCAGTCGATCACGACCTGCGGCGGATTGCGTTCGGCGAGTATCCCGGTGAGTTTGCCTATCATTGGCGCCCCCCCGACGCTTGCGGCGCTTCCCGCCTTGGGTTGCATTTTCTGGAGCAGGGCCGGTCTTGCATGGGCTACCAATAAAGATGGAAATGGAAACCGCGTGATTCTGCGACACACCTTCGCTCCGCCCAACAACACGCGCCTGGGCCACCTGTGCGGCCCGCTCGACGCCCACCTGCGACGCATCGAGGAGGCGCTCGCGGTGAAGATCGCGCACCGCCACGAGCAGTTCAAGATCGACGGCCCCAAGGTCAACGCCCAGCGCGCGATGGACGTGCTGCAGGCGCTCTACGAGATCGCCCAGCGGCCGATCGACGCGGCGGTGGTGCAGCTCACGCTGGCCGGCGACGGCTCGATGGACGAGGACGTGGACGGCGCGGTCACGCTCGCCACCCGGCGCGCCGACCTGCGCGCGCGCACGCCGACCCAGAGCCTGTACCTCGACAACATCGCCAAGCACGACATCACCTTCGGCATCGGCCCGGCCGGCACCGGCAAGACCTACCTCGCGGTGGCCTGCGCGGTCGATGCGCTCGAGCGCAGCGCGGTGCAGCGCATCGTGCTCACGCGCCCGGCGGTCGAGGCCGGCGAGCGCCTGGGCTTCCTGCCCGGCGACCTGACGCAGAAGGTCGACCCCTACCTGCGGCCGCTGTACGACGCGCTCTACGACCTGATGGGCTTCGAGAAGGTGCAGAAGGCCTTCGAGCGCAACGCGCTGGAGATCGCGCCGCTGGCCTTCATGCGGGGGCGCACGCTCAACAACGCCTTCGTGATCCTCGACGAGGCGCAGAACACCACGCCCGAGCAGATGAAGATGTTCCTCACGCGCATCGGCTTCGGCGCCAAGGCGGTGGTGACGGGCGACGTGAGCCAGATCGACCTGCCCAAGCAGCAGCTCAGCGGACTGATCGATGCCGAGCGCGTGCTGCGGCGCGTGAACGGCATCGCGATCACGCACTTCACGAGCGCCGACGTGGTGCGCCATCCGCTGGTGGCGCGCATCGTCGACGCCTACGACGGCCAGCGCAAGCGCGCCGGCACGGGCGGGCACTGAGATGGCGCTGGCCGCACTCACCCTGTCGCTGCAGTTCGGACGCTTCAAGGGCGTGGAACGGCACCGCGCCGCGCTGCCGCGCCACGGCGTGACGCGCTGGATCCGCCATGCGCTCGATGCCGACGCCGAGATCACGGTGCGCATCGTCGATGCCGATGAGGGCCAGCAGCTGAACCGCGAATTCCGCGGCAAGGACTACGCGACCAACGTGCTGACCTTCGACTATGCGCAGGCGCCCGTGGTCATGGCCGACCTGGTGCTGTGCGCGCCGGTGGTGGCGCGCGAGGCGAAGGAGCAGCGCAAGACGCTGGCCGCGCACTACGCGCACCTGCTGGTGCACGGCACGCTGCATGCGCAGGGCTGGGACCACGAGACCGGCGAGGAAGACGCCGAGGCGATGGAAGCGCGCGAGATCGAGATCCTCGCGGGGCTGGGCATCCGCGATCCCTACAACCGCTGAGACCCGCGCACCGATGACCATGGATGACACCGACCCGTGGCTCGTGCGCTGGCTGCCGCTGCTGGCCGAATGCGCGGGCGCCGACCCGGTGCTCGAACTGGGCTGCGGCGACGGCCGCGACAGTGCCACGCTGGCGGCCGCGGGGCTGCGCGTGGAGGCGATCGAGCTGTCGGCACGCGCGGCGGATGCGGCGCGCGAGCGGCGCCTGGCGGGCGTGCGCGTGCACAACCAGGATTTCCGCGCGCCCTTTCCGCTGGCCGAGGGGCAGCGCATCGGCGTCGTGCTCGCGAGCCTGTCGCTGCACTACTTCGAATGGGCGCAGACGCTGGAACTGGTCGAGCGCATCCATGCGCTGCTGCGGCCCGGCGGCGTGCTGCTGTGCCGGCTCAACTCGGTCAACGACCGGCACTACGGCGGGCGCGGCCCGGGGCGCGCGGACGAGGACAACCTCTACCTCGTCGATGGCGCGCCGAAGCGCTTCTTCGAGCGCGGCACGGTGCAGCGGCTGTTCGCGCGCGGCTGGCGCATCGCGCAGCTCGAGGAACTGAGCATAGCCCGCTACGAGCACCCGAAGGTGGCGTGGGAAGCGCTGCTGCGGCGCGACTGAACCAGGGGGCGCCGCCCTCAGCTCATCTGCAGCGGAATCGTGACCGGCCCGTCGTTGAGCAGGTGCACCTGCATGTCGGCGCCGAATTCGCCCGTGGCCACCACGGGATGCGCGGCGCGCGCCTTGGCGACGAAGTAATCGTAGAGCCGGCGGCCTTCGTCGGGCGGCGCAGCGAGCGTGAAGCTCGGGCGGTTGCCGCCGCTCACGTCGGCCGCGAGCGTGAACTGGCTCACCACCAGCAGGCCGCCGCCGATGTCCTGCACGCTGCGGTTCATCTTGCCGGCCGCGTCGGAAAAGATGCGCAGCTTGAGCAGCTTGGCGAGCATGCGGTCGGCCGCGGCGTCGCTGTCGCCGCGCTCGGCGCACAGCAGCACGAGCAGGCCGGCGCCGATCTCGCCGACGGTGCGGCCCGCGATGTCGACGCGCGCCTGCGCCACGCGCTGGAGCACTGCTTTCATGGATGGGATTCCTCGGGGGTGTCTGACGGAAGCTGGGTGGCGCGGGCTTCCATGCCCAGCGGCAGCAGCTGGATGGTCACGCGCAGGCCGGGCACGGCGTCCATCAGGGCCTGCTCGAGCGCATCGCGCAGGGCGGCGGCACGCTCCAGGGTCCAGTCGCCGGGCACGTGCATGTGCAGGTCGGCGAAGCGGCGCTGGCCGGCGCTGCGCGTGAAGATGTCGTCGAAGCGCAGCCGGCCGCCCTCGGGCACGCCAGCGGCGAAGCGCTCGAGCGTGGCGCGCAGCAGTGCCTGGGTCTCGGGCTCGAACGCCTGGTCCATCAGGCCCTGCGAGGAACGCCAGACCAGCTTCGCGCCCTCGCGCGCGATGTTCAGTGCCACGCCGATGGCCAGCAGCGGGTCGAGCCAGAGCCAGCCGGTGAAATGCACGGCGACGATGCCCACCAGCACGGCGGCCGAGGTCCAGACGTCGGCCATCAGGTGGCGCGCGTCGGCCTCGAGCGCGATCGAGCGGCGGGCCTGGGCGGCGCGGAACAGCAGCCACGCGAGCCCGGCGTTCAGGCCCGAGCTGACAATCGACAGCGCGAGGCCCCAGCCGAGCTGCTCGAGCGGCTGCGGCGCCAGCAGCCGCTGCACCGAGACCCAGAAGATCGCCACGGCCGCGCCCACGATCAGGATGCCCTCGAAGCCCGAGGAGAAGTACTCGGCCTTGTGGTGGCCGTACGGATGGCCTTCGTCGGCGGGGCGCTCCGCGATCGTCACCATGGCCAGCGCGAAGGTGGCGCTGGCCAGGTTGACGAAGGACTCCATGGCGTCCGAGATCAGGCCCATCGAATGGGTGATGTAGCCCGCGAGGCTCTTGAGCACGATCGTGACCAGCGCCACCGCGATGGACGCCCGCAACAGGGTCTTGGGGGTGAGATTCATGCGAGCGTGGAGGGTGATGACGGCGACAGGCGACAGGAAAAACGGTAAAAGGCCGCAGTTAGCCACCGAATTATCATGTTCGTGTCCAGGTGTAACGCCTTCGCATTAATAATTGTGTCCGCCCCGAAACAGTTCGCGGAAAACCCGATGATGCACAAGAAATTCCTCCTGCCCTTGCTGGGCTGCGCGCTGCTTGGCGCCGCGGCGATCTCGCAGGCGCAGACCGCCCCGAGCACCCCGGCCGCCGCGCCGGCTCCCACCGCGCCCGCCGCAGCAGCGCCCGCCGCGACCGCCCCCGAGCGCCAGGCCGGCTTCGTGAAGTCGGTGCGTGGCGACGTCAAGCTGCTGAGCGCCGCCGCCGCCACCGCCCGCAACGCCGTGCCCGGCGACGCCCTGGCCTCGGTCGACCGGATCGTGACCGGCCCCGACTCCTCGGCCGCGGTCGTGCTGCGCGACGACACCACGCTGGTGGTCGGCCCCTCCTCGCGGCTCGACCTCAAGCAGTTCCACTTCGACGCGACCACCCACGAAGGCGGGCTGCTCGTTTCGCTGCTGCGCGGCTCGATGCGCATGATCACCGGCCTGATCGGCAAGACCAACCCCGACGCGGTGCGCGTCGAGACGCAGACGGCGACCATCGGCATTCGCGGCACCGACTTCATCGTCCAGACCGACGGCCAGCCATGATGCGTTCCGGTTCCAGTTCCCTCGTTTCCTCCCGCCTGCGCTTCCTCGGTGCCGCGTTGCTGGTCGCGCTGCTCGCGGCCTGTTCCTCGCCCGCCACCCGCGTGGTGCTGCTGCCGCAGGCCGACGGCTCCGCCTCGGCGGTGGTGGTGCGCGCCAAGAACGGCGAGGAGGTGCTCTCGCAGCCCTACCAGCGCGCCACGGCCAAGCAGGGCGCCTCGGGCGCGCCGGTGGTCGACGCCGCCGATGCGGCCAAGGTGCAGGCCGAGAACAAGCCGCTGTTCGACATGCGCCCGCCGCCGTCGCAGCGCTACACGGTGTACTTCGAGCTCGGCACCATCACGCTGACGGCCGCCTCGCAGAAGATCATGGAAGAGGCGCTGGCCGCCGCGCAGGCGCGCCCGGGCGGCGACATCGTCGTGGTCGGCCACACCGACACCAAGGGCACGCTGCAGAACAACGACGCGCTCTCGCGCCGCCGCGCGCAGGAAGTGGCCCAGCTCTTCATCGAGCGCCGCTTCCCGGCCAACCGCATCGAGGCCGCGGGCCGCGGCGAACGCGAACTGGCGGTGCCGACGGCCGACGAGGTCGACGAGCCGCGCAACCGGCGCGTGACGATCGAAGTGCGCTGAGGCGCGCCCCTCGCGCAAAAAAGGCCGGGATCGACCCGGCCTTTTTTCTTGGGAGCGCCCGATTCAGGACAAGGTCACGCGCGCGAACTTGCGCTTGCCGACCTGCACCACGTAGCTGCCGGCCGGCAGCTTGAGCCCCTTGTCGCTGACCACCGCGCCGTCGATGCGCACGCCGCCGCCGTCGATCAGGCGGTTGCCCTCGCCGGACGAGGCCGCGAGGTTGGCCTGCTTGAGCAGCTGGCCGATGCCCAGCGGGGCGCCGGCCAAAGTCACTTCGGGGATCTCGTCGGGCACGCCGCCCTTGCTGCGGTTGACGAAATCCTGCTCGGCCGCCTCGGCCGCCGCCGGGCTGTGGAAGCGCGCCGTGATCTCCTTGGCGAGCGCGACCTTGGCGTCCTTCGGGTTGCGCCCGCCCTCGATCTCGGCCTTGAGCGCGGCGATCTCCTCGAGCGAACGGAAGCTCAGCAGCGTGTACCAGCGCCACATCAGGTCGTCGGAAATCGACAGCACCTTGGCGTACATGGTGTTGGCGTCTTCGCTGATACCGATGTAGTTGTTCTTGCTCTTCGACATCTTCTCGACGCCATCGAGCCCTTCCAGCAGCGGCATAGTGAGTATGCACTGCGGTTCCTGGCCGTATTCCTGCTGCAGATGCCGGCCCACGAGCAGGTTGAACTTCTGGTCGGTGCCGCCGAGCTCGAGGTCGCTCTTGAGCGCCACCGAGTCGTAGCCCTGCATCAGCGGGTAGAGGAACTCGTGCACCGAGATCGACTGGCCGGCCTTGAAGCGCTTGTTGAAGTCGTCGCGCTCCATCATCCGCGCCACCGTGTACTTGGCGGCCAGCTGGATCATGCCGCGCGCGCCCAGCGGGTCGCTCCACTCGGAGTTGTAGCGGATCTCGGTCTTCTCGGGATCGAGCACCAGGCTGGCCTGCTTGTAGTAGGTCTGGGCGTTGGCCTCGATCTGCTCGCGCGTGAGCGGCGGACGCGTGCTGTTGCGGCCCGAGGGGTCGCCGATGGTGGTGGTGAAGTCGCCGATCAGGAAGATCACGCGGTGCCCCAGGTCCTGGAGCTGGCGCATCTTGTTGAGCACCACCGTGTGGCCGATGTGGATGTCGGGCGCGGTCGGGTCCAGCCCGAGCTTGATGCGCAGCGGGGTGCCGCTGGCTTCGGAGCGTTGCAGCTTGCGGACCCACTCGTCCTGGGGGAGCAGTTCGTCAGCCCCCCGGAGGGAGATTTCGAGCGCGCGTCCTACACTATTTGAAAGGTCCATGGATGTAACAGATTCGGCGTTCATGGGCTTTTTTTGGCTGACTTTTTGAGTGCGGAAGCTATACTCGCCCGACTTTTTCAAGCGCCGGATTCTAAGCGGCGCTTTTTCCGCACCGTCCTGCCGCCCTGACCGCTCTGGGCTCCGCAGCGCGGATCTGCAGAAACCTGAGCTGGAATTCATAGTTTGATCAACGGCATTCTTGCCGCCGAGGAGCTTCTCGCTTCTCGCGTGGCTTATACGTTCCGGACCTACCCCAAGCAGATCACCGCGATCATCGCGGCGGCTCTGCTGAGCGCCGGAACCCTCGCCGTGGCTTCGCTCGGACCCGACGCCTCGGACCTCCCGGTCCACCAGGTGCTCGAAGCCACCTCCGCCCCCCTGTCGTTCGCCGACCAGGCCACGTCGCTCGAGGACTTCAGCTTCACGCTGTTTCGCACCGACGTCACCCGCTCGAGCGACACCGCCGAGGCGCTGCTCAAGCGCCTCGGCATCTCCGACCCGGTCGCCAGCGCCTTCGTGCGCGGCAGCGGCGAGGCCCGTTCCGCGCTGTTCGCGCGCGCCGGCCGCACCGTGACCGCCGAGGCCACGCAGGACAACCAGCTCAAGAAGCTCAGCGCACGCTGGATTCCCGACGGCGACGGCGGCTTCAAGCGCTTCGTGATCGAACGCACGCCCGTGGGCTTCGTGGCCCTGACCGAACGCGACACCCTCACGCCGGGCGCCCGCCTGGCCAGCGGCACCATCCGCAGCTCGCTGTTCGCCGCCACCGACGAAGCGCGCATCCCCGATGGCGTCGCGAGCCAGCTGGCCGACATCTTCGCGGGCGACGTCGACGTGCGCCAATTGCGCAAGGGCGACCGCTTCGCCGTGGTCTACGAGACCTTCGAGGCCGACGGCCAGGCGCTGCGCAGCGGCCGCGTGCTCTCGGCCGAGTTCGAGAACAACGGCAAGATCCACCAGGCCGTGTGGTTCCAGCCGCCGGGCGCGGGCCAGAAGGGCAGCTACTACCGCCCGAACGGCGACAGCCTGCGCAAGGCCTACCTGGCGACGCCGGTGGAATTCACGCGCGTGTCGAGCGGCTTCGCGATGCGCATGCATCCGATCCTCAACAGCTGGCGCCAGCACAACGGCATCGACTACGCGGCGCCCACCGGCACCGCCGTGCGCACGGTCGGCGACGGCACGGTCGATTTCGCCGGCACGCAGAACGGCTACGGCAACATCGTCATCATCAACCACCGCAACAACCAGCAGACGGCCTATGCGCACCTGAGCCGCATCGACGTCAAGGCCGGCCAGAGCGTGAGCCAGGGCCAGACCGTCGGCGCCGTGGGCTCCACGGGCTGGGCCACCGGTCCGCACCTGCACTTCGAATTCCGGGTCAACGGCGTTTACCAGAACCCGACCTCGATCGCGCAGGAAGGCGGCGCCCCGATCACCGCCGCGCTGCGCCCGGCCTTCGAGCGCATCGCCGTCGGCGCGCGCAACGAACTGGCGGCCGCGTTCTCGGTGGTGCAGGCCAGCGCGGACTGAGCGCCGCGCTCCTCCTCTCCATATATAGAAGCGCCGGAACGTCCGGCAGCTCCCCCAGCCCCATGGCCACCGGCGATCTCTACATCGGACTGATGTCGGGCACCTCGCTCGATGGCGTGGACGGCGTGCTCGCCGACTTCTCCGACGGCGGGATCTCGGTCACCGGCTACGCCACCGCCCCCTTTCCGGTCGGCCTGCGCGGCGAGCTGATGGCCCTCAACACCCCGGGCGACAACGAACTGCACCGCGCGGCGCTCGCCGGCAACGGGCTGGCGCGCGTCTACGCG
Organism: Variovorax sp. PDC80; assembly: GCF_900115375.1. Classification (NCBI taxonomy): domain Bacteria; kingdom Pseudomonadati; phylum Pseudomonadota; class Betaproteobacteria; order Burkholderiales; family Comamonadaceae; genus Variovorax; species Variovorax sp. PDC80. The sequence goes on from NZ_FOWG01000008.1 coordinate 306,696, forward strand.
GGCGTGGTCGAGCAACTGCTGGCCGATGCCGGCCACGAACCCGGCGCGGTGCGTGCCGTCGGCGTGCATGGCCAGACCGTGCGCCACCGGCCCGGCGAATTCGACGAGGTCGGCTACACGCTGCAGCTCAACAATCCTTCGCTGCTGGCCGAGCTCTGCGGCATCGACGTGGTGGCCGACTTCCGCAGCCGCGACCTCGCGGCCGGCGGCCAGGGCGCGCCGCTGGTGCCGGCCTTCCACCGGGCGCTGTTCGCCGGGCCCGGCGAGCCGATCGCGGTGCTGAACCTCGGCGGCATCTCGAACCTGAGCCTGCTGCCGGCCAGCGATGCGCCCGAGGGCGCGGTGGTGCTGGGCTTCGACTGCGGCCCGGGCAATGCGCTGATGGACCACTGGTGCCAGCGCTACCACGGCCAGCCCTTCGACCTCGACGGCCAGTGGGCCGCGAGCGGCAAGGTGCTGCCCGAGCTGCTCGCGCGGCTGCAGGGCGAGCCCTTCTTCGCCAAGGCCCCCCCCAAGAGCACCGGGCGCGACCTGTTCAATCCCGAATGGCTGGCCGCGCACGTGGGCACCGGCGCGGGCGACGCCCCGGTCGACGTGCAGGCGACGCTCGCCGAGCTGACGGCCAGCACCTGCGCCGCCGACCTGCTGCGCTACGGAAACGAGAGCAAGCTGCTGATCGTCTGCGGCGGCGGCGCGCTCAACGGCCACCTGCTGTCGCGGCTGCGCGCCCTGCTGCCGGGCATTGCCGTGGTGGCCTCGAACGAACGCGGCCTGCCGCCGCAGCAGGTCGAGGCGGCCGCCTTCGCCTGGCTGGCGCGCGCCACGGTGCGGCGCGAGAGCGGCAACCTCGCCAGCGTGACCGGCGCCCGCGGCGCGCGCGTGCTGGGCGCGATCTACCCGGCCTGACTCAGCCCTGGCCCGAGACTTCGGGCTGCGCGGGCCGTGGCGCCCGCACTTCCGCCGGCAGATGCCAGAAGATGAGCGCCGAAGCCACCGTGATCAGGCCCATGCTGGCGAAGGTGGCCTGAAAGGCATCGAGCGTGCGCACCGCGGTGTCGGTGCCGAAGATGCCGTTGTAGCCCGCCAGCACCGCGCCCGCGGCGGCCACGCCCATGCTCATCGCGAGCATCTGCACCATCGACAGCAGGCTGTTGCCGCTGCTGGCCATGCTGCCGTCGAGGTCCTTGAGGGTGATGGTGTTCATCGCGGTGAACTGCAGCGAATTGACCGCGCCGAAGAACAGCAGCTGCAGCACGTGCAGCGCGACGGGCTGGCCCGGTGCCGTGAGGCCGAAACTGGCCATCGCGAGCCCCACCAGCACCGTGTTGACCACCAGCACCTGGCGGTAGCCGTGGCGCGTGATCAGCGAGGTGGCGAAGCGCTTCATCGCCATGCCGGCCAGCGCCACCGGCAGCATCATCAGCCCCGCGCGCACCGGCGAATAGCCCATCGACACCTGCAGCAGCAGCGGCACCAGGAAGGGCATGCAGCTGCTGCCCAGGCGCGAGAACAGGTTGCCGAGCAAGCCGATGCTCAGGGTCGGCACCTTGAACAGCGAGGGCGCGAACAGCGGCTCGGGCGTGCGCGCCGCGCGCAGCCAGTAGGCCGCCACGCTCGCGAAGCCGAAGACCAGCACCACCATCACGCCGCCCTGGCGCAGGCCGAGCTCGGCCACGCCGTCGAGCGAGAGCGAGATCGCCACCATGCCGAAGGCCAGCAGGCCGTAGCCCACGCCATCGAAGCGCCGCAGCGCGGCACCGCGCAGGTCGGGCATGAAGCGCAGGGTGGCGATGCAGCCGGCCAGGCCCACCGGCACGTTGATCAGGAAGATCCAGTGCCACGACGCGTACTGCACCAGCCAGCCGCCCAGCGTGGGCCCGAGCAGCGGGCCGATCAGGCCGGGAATGGCCACGAAGCTCATTGCCTGCAGGAACTCACCGCGCGGCACGGTGCGCAGCAGCGCCAGCCGGCCCACCGGCAGCAGCAGCGCGCCGCCGAGCCCCTGCACCACGCGCGCGGCCACCAGCTGGCCCAGCCCGTGCGAGAGCGCGCACAGCACCGAGCCCAGCGCGAACAGCACGATGGCCGCGAAGAACACGCGCCGGGTGCCGAAGCGGTCGGCGATCCAGCCCGAGGCCGGGATCAGCATCGCCATGGTCAGCGCATAGGCCACCACCACCGACTGCATGCGCAGCGGGCTCTCGCCGAGGCTGGCCGCCATCGCCGGCAGCGCCGTATTGATGATGGTGGCGTCCAGCGTCTGCATGAAGAAGCCCACCGCCACGAGCCACAGCAGGCTCTTGCGGGCGGGGGCGACGGCGGTGTTGGCTACGGCGGTGTCGGGCGGCATGGGCTGGGATGGAGGCGCAAAGCAAAAAGCCGCCCGGAGGCGGCTTGGTGGGGGGATGGTGCGCTGCAGGCAGGCACCATCGGTCGGATCAGGCCGAGAAGCTGGAGCCGCAGCCGCAGGTGCTGGTGGCGTTCGGGTTCTTGATCACGAACTGGGCGCCCTGCAGGTCTTCCTTGTAGTCGATCTCGGCGCCGACCAGGTACTGGTAGCTCATGGCATCGATCAGCAGCGACACGCCGTTCTTGGTCATGGTCGTGTCGTCTTCGTTGGTGATCTCGTCGAAGGTGAAGCCGTACTGGAAGCCCGAGCAGCCGCCACCCTGGACGAACACGCGCAGCTTGAGGTCGGGATTGCCCTCTTCGGCGATCAGGTCGGCCACCTTGGCGGCCGCGCTGTCGGTGAAGACGATCGGTTCGGGCATCTGGGTCTGGATGTTTTCGGCAAGGGCGCTCATGAGGGGAAACTCCTGGAGAGGGGCCGGAACATGCGGCCAAGGGAGGGAATGCTACTGCAATGCGGGCTTTGGAGCCGGGGCTGCAGGCGGTGCACCCAATGCAAGTGGGGTCGCAACCACACGAGGGCAAGGCCGGCTCGAGCCGCGATGCCCATGAAAAAACCGCCCGAAGGCGGTTTTCTCGGCAGGCCGAAGGCTGGAGATCAGCGCTTCGAGAACTGCTTGCGGCGGCGTGCGGAGTGCAGACCGACCTTCTTACGTTCGACTTCACGCGCGTCGCGGGTGACGAAGCCGGCCTGGCTCAGCACCGGCTTGAGGCTCGCGTCGTAGTCGATCAGCGCGCGGGTGATGCCGTGGCGGGTTGCGCCGGCCTGACCCGATTCGCCACCGCCGTGCACGTTCACCATGACGTCGAAGGCTTCGAGGTTGTTCGTCAGCGCCAGCGGTTGCTTGGCGATCATGATCGAGGTCTCGCGGCCGAAGAACGCTTGGATGTCCTTGCCGTTGACCGTGATCTTGCCGGTGCCCTTCTTCAGGAACACGCGAGCGACGCTGGATTTGCGACGGCCGGTGCCGTTGTTCCATTCACCAATCATTCTCAAGGCTCCTTACAGTTCCAGCACTTTGGGCTGTTGGGCGGTGTGCGGATGCTCTGCACCACCGTACACCTTGAGTTTCTTGATCATGGCGTAGCCGAGCGGGCCCTTGGGCAGCATGCCCTTGACTGCCTTCTCCAGCGCGCGGCCGGGGTGCTTCGACTGCATGTCGCGGAAATTCGTCGCCGTGATGCCGCCCGGGTAACCCGAGTGACGGTAGTACACCTTGTCGATGGACTTGGCGCCGGTGACGCGCAGCTGTGCTGCATTGATGATGACGATGAAGTCACCGGTATCGACGTGAGGCGTATAAATGGCCTTGTGCTTGCCGCGCAGACGGAGGGCAACTTCGCTGGCTACCCGTCCGAGGACCTTGTCGGTCGCGTCAATCACAAACCACTCGTGCTTCACGTCAGCGGGTTTTGCGCTGAACGTGGTCATGAGATTTCTCTTTTCAAAAGAGGGTTTGGCGGGCCCTTTTCCACGGTCGGTTTTCCTCTGGTGGGAATCTCTTAGGTGGTGGAAGTACTTCGCCGCGGGGCCACAAAAACGCTGCGAAGCCCGCGATTATACGAAGAATCGGGGTTGGCGGGCAATTTTCGGGATGGCGGCTCCCTCGAGCCCCTCGAATGCCCGCTCCGGGCTCAGCGCCAGACCCGCACCAGCTCCAGCGTCTCGCGCGTCATGCCCAGGTAGACACGGCGGTATTCGGCCTCGAAACGGACCACCCGGCCCAGGTCGGGCGCGTAATAGGCCGTCGCCTTGAAGGGCAGCGCCTGCGCGGGCCCGGTGCCCACGAGCGCGAACATCCAGCCCTCGAAGGCGATCTGCTGCACGCTCAGCGCCTCGCCGTCGACGGTCAGGCGGCTCGTGCCGATCACCGCGGCATCGAGCGCGTAGCGCGCCTTCTCCCCGCTGGAGGACGAGGTGTACTCGCTGCGCCAGCGCATGCCCGGCGTCATCGCGGGCCGGGTCCAGCCGTCGGGCGGCGAGGCCGCGTCGAACAGGCCGCCGGCCGGCGAGGTCATCGACACCAGCTGGCCATCGGCCTTCTCGACCCGTGCGCCCTGGTTGTAATAGACGTTATCGCCCTCGATCCGGTCGACCCGATAGCGCACCGGCGTCCGCACGCCCGTGAGGCCATCGATCAGCACGTATTCGAACACTTCGCCGAGCCGGGGCGCCCCCGGACGGCCCGCCGCGGGCGCGCCGCGGCCGTTGCCGTCGGCGCCGCCGGCGCGTGCTTCCAGCGCGGTCTTCGCGCGCGCCGGCAGTTCGGCCAGCCACTCCGCCGGCACCGCGAAATTCAGGCTGCCGCCGTCCTTGGCGGCGAAGGTCGTGATGCCCAGCAGCCGACCTTCGCTGTCGAACAGCCCGCCGCCGCTCGAGCCGGGGGCGATGGCCGCGGTGGTCTGCAGCAGGCGCTCGCCCTCGTCGCCGCGCAGGCCCGACAGGATGCCGTCGCTGAGGGTGTTCTCGAGGCCGCGCGGATTGCCGATGGCGTAGACGCGCTGGCCCACGCGCGCGCTGCCCGCGGGCGCCAGCGCCACCGGCGGCGCCGTGAAGTTCGCCACCTTGACCTGGCACAGGTCGCGCTGCGGATCGGGGTACTCGAGGGTGGCGCCGTAGGCCACGTTCTCCTGGCGCACGACGAAACTGCTGGCCTTCGCCAGCACATGGCAGTTGGTCACGAGCCGGCCGGGCGCGATCACGACCGCGCTGCCGGCGCTGAGCGGCCGGGCCTGGGCGTCGAAGGTGCGGACCGCCCAGACGCTGCCCGACACCTTGGCGAACAGCGCATCGGGCTCGAGCGCCGCGGCGGGGCCGGCGGCCAGCAGCGCCGCCAGGCAGAGAACGCCGGCCCTCATGGCTTGGCGGGAAGCAGCGCGCCGAGGTCTTCCATCGAGACGCGTGCGCCGACGGCGGCGGCGCGCGGCGCCGGCTGGGGCACGACGGGGGCCGCGGACGCGGCCGGTGGCGGTGCGGCCGAGGCCACCACCGGCGGGACGGCGGGCTTCTCCTCGGCCACCGGCGGCGTCGGCGCGGGTGCGGGCGTGGGCGCGATCTGGGGCGGCGGCGTCACCGCGATGGCCGTGGGCGGCGGCGGCACGACGGAGGGCGCCGCCAGCCGGGTCTCGCCGATGCGAACGCCCGCCAGCGCCTGATCGCCGGTCTGGCCGCTGCGGTCGAAGCTGCGCACCTCGCCGAACACCAGTTGCATCCAGCTCGGGTAGTTGAAGCCGGCGCCGGTGCCCGAATCGATGGCCGCGCCCAGCACGCCGCCGATCAGGATGTTGCCGACCATGCCGGTGTTGACGCGCGAAATCGCCTGCCCCGTGGCCGGCGCCAGGCCGGGCTGCGTGCATTCGATGTTCAGCAGCGCGCCCGAACGGCGCACCGAGACGCTTTCCCCCGAGCGCATCACGATGCCGTTGCGGTCGTTCGTGAGCGTGCACTTGGCGCCCTCGACGGTCTTTCCGGCCTCCGTCAGCGTCTCGATCTTCACGCTCTGCTGGGTGCCGTGCGTCACCGACGCGCACCCCGTCAAAATAGACAGCACGCCCGCACCCACGCACAGGCCCCAGAATCTCCACCCTGCTCCACGCATTTGCGCCCCTCTTGTTAATTAATGTTTCCGGCGCGCGAGTCTAGCGATGCCGCCGGCCGCATGCCTCCACCTTTTAGGTATTTTTTCTAATGTTCAGCTACCGCCACGCCTTCCATGCCGGCAATCACGCCGACGTGCTCAAGCACATGGTGCTGATCGCCACGCTCGATCACATGCTCGAAAAGGAGACCGCCCTGACGGTGGTCGACACGCACGCGGGCGCGGGCCTGTACCGGCTCGATGGCGACTACGCGGGCACCAGCGGCGAGGCCGCCGAGGGCGTGCTGCGCCTGGTCGCCGACCCCAAGGCCGCGCCGGCCCCGGCGCCCGCTCCCGCGACGACCGCCGCCGCCAAGAAGGCGGCCAAGGAAGCCGAGGCTCCGCTGGCCGATGCGCTCGCGCGCTACCTCGAGGTGATCCACGACTTCAATGCCAAGGGCGGCGCCCGCGTCTACCCGGGCTCGCCGTTCATCGTGCAGCACCTGCTGCGCGACCACGACCGGCTCAAGCTGTTCGAGCTGCATCCCACCGACAGCCGCACGCTCACGGCCAACATCGCGCAGCTCGAGGCCGGACGCCAGATCGCGGTGCTGCACGAGGACGGCTTCGGCAGCGCGACCAAGTTCCTGCCGCCGCCCTCGCGGCGCGCGCTGGTGCTGATGGACCCGAGCTACGAGCTCAAGACCGACTACGGCCGGGTGCTCGATTTCGCGGCCGAGGCGCTCAAGCGCTTTGCCACCGGCACCTACGCGGTCTGGTATCCGATCATTCCGCGGCCCGAGGCGCACGACCTGCCGCGCCGCCTCAAGACGCTGGCCACCAAGGCCGGCAAGTCCTCGCTCAACGTCACGCTGACGGTCAAGTCGAGCAAGATCACGACCGCGCCCAGCGGCGAAACCCGCCGCCCGGGCCTGCCGGCCAGCGGCATGTTCCTGATCAACCCGCCCTATACGCTGAAGCCGCTGCTCGAGGCGGCGCTGCCGCAGCTGGTGCAGAAGCTGGGACAGGACCGCAACGCGGGCTTCACGGTCGAAGCCGCGGGCTGATCCGCGCGGCGGCCGTTCAGCGCCGCCGTGCCGGCGCGCGGCGCGCCGGCGCCTTGCGGGCCGCCGCGGGCTGGGCCTGCGGCCGCACCGGCGCCACGTCGAGCGACGGCGTGTCGGTCTCGCCCGGCTGCGCCAGTTCGCCGTCGCAGCGCATGCCCTCGCGGTCGATGACGGTCAGCGCCACCTGCTTGATGCCCAGGCTCGCGAGCCCGATGCGGTCGGCCGCGGCGCGGCTCAGGTCGATCACGCGGCCCTGCGTGTAGGGGCCGCGGTCGTTCACGCGCACCAGCACTTCCTTGCCGTTGACGAGGCTGCGCACGCACACGCGGGTGTTGAAGGGCAGGGTCTTGTGCGCGGCCGTCAGGGCGCCCATGTCGAAGCGCTCGCCGCTGGCGGTGCGGCGCTGGTGGAACTGGATGCCGTACCACGAGGCCCCGCCGCGCTCGAAGATCTCGCCGCGCGGTTCGTCGCCCGGCAGGCCATCGGCGGGCAGTTCGTCGGGCCCGGTCACCGCGAGGTCGTAGCGCACCGAGGGCACGTTCGAACGCGGCTCGGCGCCGGGCGGCACGGTCATCTGGCGCGGGATCGGCGACAGGCTCTCCTGCGCCACGGTGTCCGACGCCGCGCCGCCCTCGGTCGCCGGCGGCATGGCGCAGCCCGCGAGCGCGCAGGTGCAGGCCACGAGCGCGGCGCGAAGCCCCGCGCGCAGCGAGCCTGGCGCCCGCGCCGCCCCTCTCAATCCAGGCGCTCCAAGACAGCCAGCGTGGCCGCCGACTGGTTCATCGTGTAGAAGTGCAGCGCCGGCACGCCGCCCTCGCGCAGCCGCGCGCACAGGTCGGTCACGACGTCGAGGCCGAAGGCCTTGATCGAGGCCGTGTCGTCGCCGAAGGCCTGCAGCCGCAGCCGGATCCAGCGCGGGATTTCGGCGCCGCAGGCGTCCGAGAAGCGCATCAGCTGCGTCGAGCTGGTGATCGGCATGATGCCGGGCACGATCGGCGTGTCGATGCCGAGCGCGCGCGCCTCGTCGACGAAGCGGAAGTAGGCATCGGCGCTGAAGAAGTACTGCGTGATCGCCGAATCGGCGCCGGCCTTCACCTTGGCCGCGAAGGCCTGCAGGTCGGCCTCGGGCGAACGCGCCTGCGGATGCACCTCGGGATAGCAGGCCACCTCGATGTGGAAGTCGCGGCCGGTCTCTTCGCGAATGAAGGCCACGAGGTCGCTCGCGTACTGGAACTCGCCGCCGGCGCCGTAGCCGCTGGGCAGGTCGCCGCGCAGCGCCACCAGGCGCTTCACGCCCATGGCCTTGAGCTCGGCGAGCTGCGCGCGCACGGTCTCGCGCGTGGCGCCGATGCACGAGAAATGGCTGGCCGCGTCCACGCCCTCGGACAGGATCTCCTGCACCGCGCCGAAGGTGCCCTGGTGGGTGGAGCCGCCCGCGCCGTAGGTGACCGAGCAGAACTCGGGCTTGCGCGCATAGAGCTGCTGGCGCGCCGCGCGCAGCTTGACCGCGCCTTCGGGCGTCTTGGTCGGGAAGAATTCGAAACTCAGCGGAAGGCGCACCTGCGTCTCCTAGGAACCGCCCGCGCCCGTCGCGCGCACGGCGTGAATAAAAAACTCGCGGTTGCCGTCGCCGCCGGCGATCGGGCTGTCGAACCAGCGCAGCACGCGCAGCTCAAGCGCGGCGCAGGCATCGCGCAGGCGCTTCTCGACGATCTCGTACATCGCCGCGTCGCGCACGATGCCGCCCTTGCCGACCTGGCCCGGCTGCAGTTCGAACTGCGGCTTGACCAGCATCAGCAGCTGGCCGTCGTCCGCGAGGAACTGCACCACCGCCGGCAGCACCAGCGTGAGCGAGATGAACGACAGGTCTCCGACGATCAGGTCGAAGCGCTCGTCGAAGGGCTCCTCGCCCTCTTCCTGCAGGTCGTCGGCCGAGAGAGCGCGCGCATTGACGCCTTCGATGGCGAGCACGCGCGCGTCCTCGCGCAGCTTCGCATGCAGCTGCCCGTGGCCGACGTCGACGCCCACCACCCGTGCGGCGCCGCGCTGCAGCAGGCAGTCGGTGAAGCCGCCGGTCGACTGGCCCACGTCGAGGCACAGCTTGCCGGCGGCATCGACGCCGCTGGCCTCGAGCGCGCCTTCGAGCTTGAGCCCGCCGCGCGAGACATAGCGCGCCTCGGCCGCATCGTCGAGCTCGAGCTCGGCCGACTCGGGCACCTCGTCGCGGTTCTTCACGACCGAACGCCACGCATCGGTCGAGCCCGCATCGCGCCAGCGCATGCCGCCGGCGATAAGCCGCACGGCCTGCGAGCGCGAGGCGGCGAGGCCGCGTTCCACCAGCAACTGGTCGGCTCGCATGCGCGGCGATCAGTAGCGGTAGCTGTCCGGCTTGTAGGGGCCGTTCTTGCTCACGCCGATGTAGGCGGCCTGGGCGTCGGTCAGCTCGGTGAGCATGGCGCCGACCTTCTTCAGGTGCAGGCGCGCGACCTTCTCGTCGAGGTGCTTGGGCAGCACGTAGACCTTGCCGGCCTGGTAGGCGTCGGGCTTGGTGAACAGCTCGATCTGCGCGATGGTCTGGTTCGCGAACGACGACGACATCACGAAGCTCGGGTGGCCCGTGCCGCAGCCCAGGTTCACGAGGCGGCCCTTGGCCAGCAGGATGATCTTCTTGCCGTCGGGGAAGGTGATGTGGTCGACCTGCGGCTTGATCTCTTCCCATTCGTACTTCTCGATCGACGCGACGTCGATCTCGTTGTCGAAGTGGCCGATGTTGCAGACGATGGCCTGGTCCTTCATCTTCGCCATCGTGTCGTGCGTGATGACGTCCTTGTTGCCGGTGGTGGTCACGAAGATGTCGGCCTTGTCGGCCGCGTATTCCATCGTCACAACCTTGTAGCCTTCCATCGCGGCCTGCAGCGCGTTGATCGGGTCGATCTCGGTGACCCACACCTGCGCCGACAGCGCGCGCAGCGCCTGGGCCGAGCCCTTGCCCACGTCGCCGTAGCCGGCCACGCAGGCCACCTTGCCGGCGATCATCACGTCGGTCGCGCGCTTGATGCCGTCGACCAGCGATTCGCGGCAGCCGTAGAGGTTGTCGAACTTGCTCTTGGTGACCGAGTCGTTGACGTTGATGGCGCGGAACAGCAGCGTGCCCTTGGCGCTCATCTCGTTGAGGCGGTGCACGCCGGTGGTGGTTTCCTCGGTCACGCCGATGATCTCGGCCGACTTGCGCGTGTACCAGGTCGCATCGACGGCCAGCTTGGCCTTGATCGCGGCGAAGAGAATGCGCTCTTCCTCGCTGCCCGGGTTGGCGATCACGCCCAGGTCCTTCTCGGCGCGCTGGCCCAGGTGCATCAGCAGCGTGGCATCGCCGCCGTCGTCGAGGATCATGTTCGGGCCTTCGCCCTTCGAGTCCTTGGGGCCGAAGTCGAAGATGGCGTGGGTGTAGTCCCAGTAGTCCTTGAGCGACTCGCCCTTGATCGCGAACACCGGCGTGCCCGACGCGGCGATCGCGGCGGCCGCGTGATCCTGCGTCGAGAAGATGTTGCACGAGGCCCAGCGCACCTGCGCGCCGAGGGCCTGCAGCGTCTCGATCAGCACCGCGGTCTGGATCGTCATGTGCAGCGAGCCGGTGATGCGCGCGCCCTTGAGCGGCTGGCTCTTGGCGAATTCCTCGCGGATGGCCATCAGGCCGGGCATCTCGGTTTCCGCGATGCGGATTTCCTTGCGGCCCCAGGCGGCGAGCGAAAGGTCGGCGATCGCCTGGTCGGCGGACGAAACAGGGGTGGGCTTGAGAACAGCGCTCATGTGAAGTGAACTCCAGAACTGTGTTTGAACGAGGCCACTGCGTCGGGGGAAAAAGACTCACCGCGAGAACAGCGGATGAGCGTGGTTGCGATGGGTCCGAGCCTCACGCCTGGCGGCGCTGCAACGCTCCTCGGAAGCGGCGGATTGTAGACGTGCCGGACACGGGCGCCAACGGCCGGGGCTTCCCACATCACGGAACGCGAGGGCGCGCCAACACCCCGCGTCATGCAGGGCTCAGAGTCGAGGCGTACAACGCTGCTTGCATTCCTTTTCCGCGAAAGCCCCTCCGATGCGTTCATCCCGTCTTTCCCTTCCCTCGTCGCCCACCGCGCGCCGCGCGCTCTGCACGGCGGCCCTGCTCGGCCTCGCCACCTTGCCGGGCCTGTCCTTCGCGCAGCAGGCGCAGGCCGCGCAACCCGTGGTGCGCGTGCGCGGCACGCTGGTCTACGCCGATGCGAGCAAGCTCGTCGTCAAGGACCGTGGCGGCGAGGTCGTGAGCCTCGCGCGGCCCGCGGACATGTCGCTGTCGGAGGTCTATCGCATCAAGCTGTCCGACATCAAGAAGGGCAGCTTCATCGGCACCGCCGCGATGCCGCAGGCCGACGGCACGCAGAAGGCGCTCGAGGTGGTGGTGTTCCCCGAGGCCGCGCGCGGCACCGGCGAGGGTCACTATCCGTGGGACCTGCAACCGCAGAGCACCATGACCAATGCCACCGTGGCCGACCTCGCAGCCGCGCCGCGCTCGGTGCGCGGCGGGCAGCAGCTGCGCCTGTCCTACAAGGGCGGCGAGAAGACCGTGATCGTGCCGCGCGACGTGCCGGTCGTGACCTTCCGCGCGGGCACCGAGGCGCTGCTGGTGCCGGGCGCCAAGGTGCTGGTCAATGCGCAGGAGCGCAACGGCACGCCGACCGCGCTGCGCGTGGTGGCCGGCCGCGACGGCTTCACGCCGCCGATGTAAGCCGTTGCCGCTACCCGCCGGCGCTCCAGCGAGCGCCGGTGCCGCGGCGCACACCATCCCTTCGGGAAATCCCCCAGGCAAATCCGCGGCCGCGATCGCCGCGGCAGGGTCGCCGCGGCGTATCGTGGCGGCGGACCACGCGCGTGCGCGGCCGGTCCCGCCACCATCTTGTCCAACGTCCTCAGGAGATTCCGCACCATGGCCACTGCCAAGAAAGCCGCCGCCAAGAAGACCACTGCCAGCAGCAGCAGCGGAAGCGCCGAGAGAAAAGCGGCCCCGAGCGCGGCCGACATGCTCAACCCGCTCAAAGGCATGGCCGAGCGGCTGCAGAACCTCAACATGACCGATGGCGCGAGCAAGCTGCTCGACAGCGGACGCAAGGACCTGCAGGCGCTGATGCAGGCCAACGAGAAGTCGTTCCAGGGCCTGCAGACCGTGGTGCAGCGCCAGACCGAGATGATCAAGAGCGCGATCACCGACTGGCAGGCCGCCGCCAAGGACATCCCCGGCAAGGACCCGAAGGAAAGCCTCGCCAAGCTCGACGCGCTCGGCCGCCAGTCGTTCCAGCGCGCGGTCGACGACATCAAGGAACTCGCCAACCTCGCGGCCAAGTCGCAGGCCGATGCCTTCGAGGTGGTGCGCCAGCGCATCCAGTCGAACGTCGACGAGGTCACGAAGATGCTGCAGCGCAAGTAGCGCGCGGCCCAGGCGCCGCGCCGGCGCACGGCGCGGCCTTCCGACGACGAACCTCGGTGTGCGGCCATGACCCAGTCCTCCTCTCCCCTCGACCCCATGGCGATCTGGCGCGAGCTCACCGCGCAATGGGAAAAGAGCACCAACGCGTTCGCCAACGAGGCCATGGCCTCCGATCCGTTCCGACAGGGCATGCATGGCGGCATGAACGCCTCGCTGGGCGCGCAGAAGGCGCTCGGCGACCTGATGGCGCGGCTGCTCACGATGCTGAACCTGCCCACGCGCGCCGACCTGCAGGCGCTCTCGGAGCAGCTGCAGCACATCGACGACCACCTGGCGCGGATCGCGCGGCAGCTCGAGGAGGGCGGTGCTGCGCCAGCGCCGGCGCCGCAGTCATCGGCGCCGAAGCGCACGAAGCAGCCGCCCTCGATGGCGGCCACGCCACCCGCTCCCGCACCCTCACCCGCGAAGAAGGCAGCGGCCAAGGCCTCGAAGTCCCCGGCCCGCACCCGCCGCCCGCGCCCATGAGCACGCCCGCCGCCGAACTGCCGGTGCTGCCCGATCTGCGCGCCGAGATCGAGCGCACCATCCAGCGCAACATCAAGGGCCTGGATTTCCTGACCAGCGCCACGCCCGCGGTCGGGCTCACGCCCAAGGACGAGATCCATCGCCGCGGCACGCTGAGCCTCTACCACTACCGGCCGATGGTCGACGAGATCTACCGCGTGCCGGTGCTGATCGTGATGGCCACCACCAACAAGGGCTACATCCTCGACCTCGCGCCGGGCCAGAGCATGGTCGAGCACCTGCTGCGGCAGGGCTACGACGTCTACATGATGGACTGGAACGCGCCGCGGCCGCAGGAGAAGCGGCTGCGCATCGAGGACTACGTGCTCGACTTCATTCCCGACTCGATCCGCCGCGTGCAGCAGCGCTCGGGCGAGGAGGACGTGACCATCGTCGGCTACTGCATGGGCGGCGTGCTCTCCACGCTCTACGCGGCGCTGCATCCGGGCGGGCCGCTGAAGAACCTCGCGCTGTTCACCACGCCGATCGACTTCAGCCGCATGACGATGTTCCATGCCTGGTCGGATCGCCGTTATTTCGATGTCGACCGGCTGGTCGACGGCGTGGGCAACGTGCCGCCCGAGATGCTGTTCGCCTCCTTCGACATGCTGCGCCCCGCGGGCCGCGGCGCGGGCCTGGTGCAGCTGTGGGACAACATGGCGAACGACGAGTTCGTCAAGTCCTACCGCATGTTCGACCGCTGGGGCGCCGAGATGCTGCCGCTGGCGGGCGAGTATTTCCGCCAGACCGTGAAGGAGCTGATGTGGGGCAACAAGCTGCTGAAAGGCGAGCTCTCGATCGGCGGACGGCCGGTGCGCCTCGCCAACATCGAGGTGCCGGTGCTGCATGCGCTCGCGCAGCACGACCACATCGTTCCCTATGAGGCGGGCGCGCCGCTGATCGCGGGCATCGGATCGGCGGACAAGGAAGAGGTGGTGCTCAAGGGGGGCCATGTGAGCCTGGCCGCGGGACCGAACGCGGTGCGCCGGCTGTGGCCGAAGCTCGACGAATGGCTGGGAGTGCGATCCACATGACGAATGCCGCAGACACCTCGACGAACCCGGGTTCGACCCGGCTCTATCCGCGCACGCTGCCGCATGCCGACGGCGAGATCGCGCTGCGCCGCATGGACGCCGCCGATGCCGGCGCGGTGCTGGCCTTCGCGCAGGCGCTGCCCACGCACGACCTGCTGTTCCTGCCGCGCGACATCACGCAGCCCAAGGTGATGGATGCCTGGGTGCGCGCCATCGCGCGCGGCGACATCGACAGCGTGCTCGCGGTGCGCGACGACAAGGTGCTGGGCTGCGCGGCGGTGATCCGCGATCCGCATTCGTGGTCGCGCCACGTGGCCGAGCTGCGCGTGCTGGTCGAGCCTGCCCTGCGCGGCAGCGGCCTGGGCCAGCAGCTCGCGCAGGAAGGCTGCGCGCTCGCGATGGAACAGGGCCACGAGAAGGTGGTGGCGCAGATGACCGTGGACCAGCGCGGCGCGATCGCGGTGTTCCAGGCGCTGGGCTTCCGGCCCGAGGCACTGCTGAGCAAGCACGTGAAGGACCGCGAGGGCCGCGCGCACGACCTCGTGGTGCTGTGCCAGGACGTCGCGCAGGTCGAGGCGCAGATGCGGGCCTACGGGGTGACCGAGGCGTTCTGAGGCGGCGGGTCGAAGCGGCCTTGCGCGGCGAAGGCATCGAGCGCGCGCGCCATGCGTTGCGCCATCGCGGGATGAAAGGGATCGTGGCCCGCGCCTGGCACGGTCTCGAAGCGGCTCGCGGGCAGCAGGCACTGTACGGCTCGAGCGGCGGCCGGGCGACAAGTCAGATCGAGCTCGCCGTGCAGGAACAGCACCGGATGGTCGCGCAGCGCGTCGAGCGCGCCCCACGCCACCGCGTCGCCGTCCGCGAGCCAGCAGCGGTGCGCGAGGTAGTGCGCCATCACCTTGTAGCGATCGATCGCGCGTTGCAGCGCATCGCCTTGCGGCTCGGGCGCGGCGCCGGACTGTCCGCCCTGCGCGTGCTCCCAGGCCAGCCAGGCGAGCGTCGCGCGCGCTTGCGGCGCGAGGTCGTCGTCCGCGAACACGCGACACAGCGCGGGCAGCAACGGCGCGCCCTCGGCCAGCGAGACCGCGCCGGCCAGCCGCGACCATGCTTCGGGATAGCTCGCGCGCGCGCCCTCGAAGCTCCAATGCAACTCCGCGGCATTCGGCACGAACAGCCCGCGCAGCAGCAGTCCGTCGACCGCCGCGGGATGGCGCGCCGCATAGGCCAGCGCCAGCGTCGCGCCCCACGAACCGCCGACCACCAGCCAGCGCTCGATGCCCAGGTGCCGCCGCAGCGCCTCGATGTCGGCGATCAGCAGCTCGGTGCGGTTGTGGCGCGTCTCGCCGCGCGGCGTGCTGCGTCCCGCGCCGCGCTGATCGAAGGCGACCACGCGATAGCGCTGTGGATCGAAGCCGCGCGCGAGCGCGGGCGAACCGCCCGAGCCCGGCCCGCCATGCAGCACGAGCGCGGCGCGACCCTCGACGGCACCGGTGCTCTCCCAGTACAACCGATGACCCTCGCCCACGTCCAGCCGGCCCGTGCCATTCCCTGTAGAACCAAGTGCCTCCAGCATGCAACCGATGCTACGCCGTCGGACCACGCCCACGCCACGACGGGTGCCGCGACCACGCTGCGCGGCCTGCTCAAACTGGGTATGCTGTCCGCGGAGCGCGCTTTCGCCGCTTCCGAAGGCGTCCATCGACCTTCGCCTGCGAATGGAATTCCTCAAGGAGACTTCATGACCTGGACCACCCCTCAAGCCACCGACTTCCGCTTCGGCTTCGAGATCACGATGTACGTGGCGGCGCGCTGAGCGCCACGCCCTTTCCGGCACGGCCCGCTTCGGCGGTCCGTGCCGGTTTCGCTTTCCCTTCCCCCTTCTCTCGCGCCGCGTCGCGGCGCTGCACCGCATGCACATCCGCGTCCTGGGCGCCGCCGCCGGTGGCGGCTTTCCGCAGTGGAACTGCAATTGCGCGAACTGTGCCGGCCTGCGCGCGGGCACCGTGCGCGCCCGCGCGCGCACGCAGTCGTCGATCTGCGCCAAGGGCGACGTGGGCGATGACTGGGTGCTGGTCAACGCCTCGCCCGACATCCTCGAACAGATCAAGGCCACGCCCGCGCTGCAGCCCGGGCGCGGCCCGCGCGACACCGGCATCGCGGGCGTGGTGCTGGTCGACGGGCAGGTCGACCATTCGACCGGCCTCTACATGTTGCGCGAGCGCGGCGCGCCGCTGCCGCTGTGGTGCACCGGGCCGGTCCACGAGGACCTCACGCAGGGCAACCCGATCCTGCGCGTGCTCTCGCATTTCTGCGGCGTCGCGCACCACGAGCTGCCGCTCGACGGCCGCGGCTTCGAGGTGCCGGGCGTGAGCGGCCTGGCGCTGCGCGCGCTCGCGCTGGTCGGCAAGGCCGCGCCCTACTCGCCGCACCGCGAGCATCCCGTGCCCGGCGACAACATCGGCCTCACGCTGACCGACACCGCGAGCGGCCGCAGCGCCTTCTATGCGCCGGGCCTCGGCGCGCACAGCCCCGAGGTCGATGCCGCGATGCGCGCGGCCGACTGCGTGATGGTCGACGGCACCTTCTGGCGCGACGACGAGATGATCGCGCTGGGCTTCAGCCGCAAGACCGGCCGCAGCATCGGCCACCTGCCGCAGTCGGGACCGGGCGGCATGCTCGAATGGCTGGCCGACCTGCCCGCGCGCACGCGCAAGGTGCTGATCCACATCAACAACACCAACCCGATCCTCGACGAGGACTCGCCCGAGCGCGCCGAGCTCGACCGGCGCGGCATCGAGGTCGCCTTCGACGGCATGGAGATCGTGCTCTGAGCACGACGAACGAACCGCCAGGACCCAGGAGCCCATCATCGCCCTCATCGACATCTCCCTCGCGCCGCCACGCGCGCCCAGCGGCGAGCCGGCCTGGAGCCACGCCGAGTTCGAGGCGCAGCTGCGCGCCAGGGGCAAGGCCTATCACATCCACCATCCGTTCAACCGCATGCTCAACGAGGGCCGCGCCACGCCCGCGCAGGTGCGCGGCTGGGCCGCGAACCGCTTCTACTACCAGATCGCGATTCCGGTGAAGGACGCGGCGATCCTCTCCAACTGCCCCGTGCGCGAGGTGCGGCGCGGCTGGGTGCAGCGCATCGTCGACCACGACGGCAGCGGCGACGACCCCGGCGGCATCGAGGCCTGGATCGGCCTCGGCATCGCGACCGGCCTGGCGCGCGAGGAGATCGTCGACCTGCGCCACGTGACGCCCGCGATGCGCTTCGCGGTCGATGCCTACGTGAACTTCGCGCGCCGCGCGCCCTGGCAGGAGGCCGTGTGCTCCTCGCTGACCGAGCTGTTCGCGCCCGAGATCCACAAGCAGCGGCTGGCCGGCTGGCCCGAGCACTATCCGTGGATCGAGCCCGGCGGCCTCGCCTACTTCCGCAACCGCGTGAGCCAGGCGCGGCGCGACGTCGAGCAGGGCCTGGCGCTCACGCTCGAGCACTTCGCCACGCGCGCGCAGCAGGAGCGCGCGCTCGACATCCTGCAGTTCAAGCTCGACATCCTCTGGGCCATGAACGATGCGATGGCGCTGGCCTATGGCGTGACACCGGCCGCCGAGGGAGGTGCCGCATGAGCGCGCCCACGCTCGACAGCCGGCCCGGCATCGCCGACGGCTTTCGGCTGCAGTGGGAGCCCGCGCAGGACTGCCACGTGCTGCTCTACCCCGAGGGCATGGTCAAGCTCAACCAGAGCGCGGGCGAGATCCTCAAGCGCTGCGACGGCCAAAGCGACGTGCGCGCGATCGTGCTCGACCTCGAGGAATGCTTCGACACCACCGGCCTCGGCAAGGAGGTGCTGGCCTTCCTCGAGATCGCGCTCGCGCAGCGCTGGGTGGTGCTGAAGTGAGCGCGACGGCGGCGCTGCCGGGTCCGCCGCTGTGGCTGCTGGCCGAGCTCACCTACCGCTGCCCGCTGCACTGCGCCTTCTGCTACAACCCGGTCGACTTCGCCGGCCATGCCGACGAGCTGCCCACCGAGGACTGGCTGCGCGTGCTGCGCGAGGCGCGCGAACTGGGCGCGGTGCAATGCGGCTTCTCGGGCGGCGAACCGCTGCTGCGCGACGACCTCGAGGTGCTGGTGGCCGAGGCCCGGCGCCTTGGCTACTACACCAACCTGCTGACCTCGGGCGTGGGCCTGAGCGAGGCGCGCGCGGCGGCGCTCAAGGCCGCGGGCCTCGACCACGTGCAGCTCTCGTTCCAGGACTCCACGCGCGAGATGAACGACTTCCTCTCGCACACGAAGACCTTCGACCTCAAGCAGAAGGTGGCCGGCCTGATCAAGGCCAACGGCTGGCCGATGGTGCTCAACGTGGTGATCCACCGGCTCAACATCGACCACATCGACCGCATCGTGGAGATGGCCGAGGCCATGGGCGCCGAGTACCTCGAGCTCGCCAACACCCAGTACTACGCCTGGGCGCGCGAGAACCGCGCCCACCTGCTGCCCACGCGCGAGCAGATGCGCCAAGCAGAGGCCGCCACCGAGGCCTGGCGCCGCAAGCTCGACGGCCGCATGCGGATCTTCTTCGTGGCGCCCGACTACCACGAGGCCGCGCCCAAGAAGTGCGTGAACGGCTGGGGCAGCATGTTCATGACCGTCGCGCCCGACGGCACCGCCCTGCCCTGCCACACGGCGCGCATGCTGCCGGGCCTCGAATTCCCGAACCTGCGCGAGACCAGCGTGCGCAGCGCCTGGCGCGATTCGGACGGCTTCAACCGCTACCGCGGCACCGGCTGGATGAAGGAGCCCTGCAGCAGCTGCGAGCACAAGGAGCGCGACCTCGGCGGCTGCCGCTGCCAGGCCTACATGCTGGCGCACGACGCCGCGGCGGCCGACCCGGTGTGCGCCAAGAGCCCCGCGCACGGCGAGGTGCTGGAGGCGGTGCGCCGCGCCGACGCGGGCGAGCTGCCCGCGCAGCCGCTGGTGTTTCGCGATCCGAAGGCCTCGCGGCGCTTCGTCGCGGCCGACGACGCGCTGTCGCTGCCCCACGGGCACAACTGAGGGGCAGGGGTGCGGTCCGCGGGGTGACCTGCGACAATCGCCGGTTCGCCCGACCGACCCCTTCTACCTGGCCCTACCGTGTCTTTCGCCTCCGAAACCCGCCGCCGCCGCACCTTCGCGATCATTTCCCACCCCGACGCCGGCAAGACCACGCTGACCGAGAAGCTGCTGCTGTTCTCCGGCGCGATCCAGATCGCCGGCTCGGTGAAGGCGCGCAAGGCCTCGCGCCACGCGACCTCCGACTGGATGGAGATCGAGAAGCAGCGCGGCATCTCGGTGGCCTCGTCGGTGATGCAGATGCTGTATCGCGACCACGTGATCAACCTGCTCGACACGCCCGGCCACAAGGACTTCTCGGAAGACACCTACCGCGTGCTCACGGCGGTCGACTCGGCGCTGATGGTGATCGACGCGGCCAACGGCGTGGAAGCGCAGACGCGGCGCCTGATCGAGGTCTGCCGCCAGCGCGACACGCCGATCATCACCTTCGTCAACAAGATGGACCGAGAAGTGCGCGAGCCGCTCGACATCCTCGACGAGGTGGAGCGCGAGCTCGGCATGCCCTGCGTGCCGATGACCTGGCCCGTGGGCCAGGGCAAGAGCTTCCGCGGGATCATGAACCTGCGCACGCAGGCCATGACGGTGTTCGAGTCGGGCAGCGAACGCCTGCCGCAGGACTTCGAGACCATCCCCCTGAGCGAGCGCGACACGCTCGCCAAGCGCTTCGGCGCCGACTTCGAGACCGCGATGGACAGCATGGAGCTCGCCACCGGCGCATCGCCGACCTGGGACCGCGAGGCCTTCCTCGCCGGCAAGCAGACGCCGGTGTTCTTCGGCTCGGGCGTGAACAACTTCGGCGTGATGGAAGTGCTCGACGCGCTGGTCGACCTCGCGCCCTCGCCGCAATCGCGCACCAGCACCACGCTGGTCAACCGCCAGCCGGTGACGAAGGAGATCCAGCCCGAGGACAAGGACTTCGCGGGCGTGGTCTTCAAGGTGCAGGCCAACATGGACGCCAACCACCGCGACCGCATCGCCTTCGTGCGCATGGCCTCGGGCAAGTACACGCCGGGCATGAAACTGAAGGTGCAGCGCACCGCCAAGGAACTGCGCCCCACCAGCGTCGTGACCTTCATGAGCCAGCGCCGCGAGGCGGTCGAGGAAGCCTACGCGGGCGACATCGTGGGCTTCACCACCCATGGCGGCGTGCAGCTCGGCGACACCATCACCGACGGCGCGAGCCTGCAGTTCACCGGGCTGCCCTTCTTCGCGCCCGAGCTGTTCATGACCGTGATCCTCAAGAACCCGCTGCGCACCAAGCAGCTGCAGCAGGGCCTGGCCCAGCTCGGCGAGGAAGGTGCGATCCAGGTGTTCCGTCCCGAGATCGGCGGCCCGATGCTGCTGGGCGCGGTCGGCCAGCTGCAGTTCGAAGTGGTGCAGCACCGGCTGAAGGCCGAGTACGACGCCGACGTGCGGCTCGAGGGCTGCCAGTACACCGGCGCGCGCTGGATCACGGCCGACACGCCGGCCGAGCTGCGCGAGTTCGTCAACGCCTATCCGCAGCGCATGGCCAAGGACGCGGCCGACACGCTGGCCTTCCTGTGCACCTCGCCCTACGACGTGCGGCTGGCGCAGGAGCGCTTCCCGAAGATCCATTTCCACCCGCTGCGCGAACACGCGGGGCTGGCGCTGCAGAGCGCGGGATAACGCGGAAGCAGGTAGCCGGACGCAGAGGACGCGAAGGTTTCGCGAAGGACGCCAAAGAGAAACAAAAAGGTTTTCTTCGCGCCCTTCGCGAAACCTTCGCGTTCTTCGCGTCCGGAAGTCCGAATTCAACTGCCCGTCGAGGCGTAGTGCCTCAAGCCCAGCCCCCAGACGCGGAACGCCAGCGCGAGAAAGACGAAGCCCGCCAGCGGCGACACCCAGCCCACCCAGTGCGGCGCGCCGAGCGGATCGGGCCGCCCGAGGATCAGCAGCGCGGGGTAATAGGCCACGCAGGCCAGCGGCACCGCGAAGGTGAGCAGGCGCCGGAACCAGCGCGCGTAGAGCGCCAGCGGATACTGCGCCGCCTGCACGCCGCCATAGGTCAGCACATTGGCGATCTCCAGGCTCTCGACGGTCCAGAAGGCCAGCGTGCCCTGCAGCACCAGGATGCCGAGGAACAGCGCCACGCCGCCGGCCAGCGCGAACAGCGCGACGGCCACGGCCTCGGGCGTCCAGGCGATGCCGGCCTGCGCGGTCGCGAAGCCGATCACCGCCAGCCCCTGCAGCAGCCGGCCCATGCGGCTGATGCGGAAGTCGTGGCCCATGAGCTGCAGCGCGAGCGGGCGCGGGCGCAGCAGCAGACGGTCGAAGGCGCCGCTGCGCAGGAACTCGGTGCCCAGCACGTCGAAGCCGCGGCCCAGGGCATCGGCCAGCGCGAACATGCAGTTGACCAGGCCATAGAACAGCGCGACCTCGCCGAGGGTCCAGCCGCGCACCTCGCCGAAGCGGTGGAACATGGCCCAGACCGCGACCACCTCGATGCCGGTGACGAGAAACTGGCCCACCGTCAGCATCAGCGCCGAGGCCGGGTAGCGCGCCTGCGCGCCGACCGAGGCCTTCACCAGCCGCAGGAACAGCGCGATCGATCCCGGGGACCTGCTCATGCGGACCTCACCCGCCCTGCACCTGCAGCCGGCGCATGGTGCGCACCAGCAGCCAGCGGCCGGTGGCCACCAGCAGCGCGATCCAGAAGCATTGCAGCGCCAGCCCGAGCAGCGCGTCGGCGCCGCGCAGCTGGCCGAAGTACAGCCGCGCGGGAATGTCCATCAGCCCGGCCAGCGGTTGCACGAGCAGCGCCGTCTGCCAGGCATCGGGCAGCAGCGCGAGCGGCAGCAGGTTGCCCGACAGCACGATCACCAGCGGCGCCGACAGCGCGTTGATGCCGCGCTCGTTGAGCGCCGACAAGGTCGCGACGTTGAGCAGCATCACCATCGCGGTCGACAGCGCCAGGCCCAGCCCCATCGACAGTGCGAAGGCCAGCGCGGCCGCCACGCCCACCGGCGGCTGCCAGGCCCAGGCGCCGAGCCCCAGCAGCGGCAGCACGACGGCGGCGAAGCCCAGCATCAGCGCCGCGCGCGGCAGCAGGCGCGCGGCGATCCAGCCCGCACTGCGCGCATACCAGAGCGCATAGGCATCGACCGGCCGCAGCCGGTCGTAGGCCACCGAGCCGGTGCGCACCGACTGCGCCACCTCGGGATCGACCAGCCAGGGCATCAGCACCAGCAGGCCCTGCGCGAGCCAGGTGTAGGTGATGGCGTGCTCGAGCGACATCGGCGCCTGCGCGGCGGCCGAGGCACCGCCGTAGAAGGCCGCGAACACCATCACCTTGATGCCGCCCCACCAGCATTGCGTGCCGAAGCCCGCGAGCGCGGCGGTGCGGTACTGCAGCATCTGCAGGAAGCGCGATGCGAAGGCCGCGGTGTAGGGGCGCGCGATCTCGCGCCATCCGTCCGTCATGCGTCGGCCGCTCCATGCATCGCATAGAAGCGCGCGATCACGGCCTCGATCGCCAGCCCCTCGAGCCGGATGTCCTCCACCGCATGCTCGGCCGCGATGCGCGCGATCAGCGCCGGCGCGGAGACGGCCGCGGGATCGAAGTCGAGCACCAGCGTGCGGCCGTCGCGCGCGTTCACGCGCACGCCGGGCCAGTGCGCGCCGAGGTCGTCGGGCAGTTGCGCTTCCTGCGCGAAATCGACCACCAGCCGGCGCTCGGCCAGCACCTGCGCGCGCAGCGCCTCGACCGGGCTGTCGGCCAGCACGCGGCCATGGCCGATCACGATCACGCGCCGCGCGAGCGCCTCGATGTCGTGCATGTCGTGCGTGGTCAAGAGCACCGTGGTGCCGCGCTCGCGGTTGGCGCGGCGCACGAAGTCGCGCACCGCGAGCTTCGAGGGCGCATCGAGGCCGATGGTGGGCTCGTCGAGGAACAGGATTTCGGGCTCGTGCAGCAGCGCGGCCGCGATCTCGGCGCGCATGCGCTGGCCCAGCGAGAGCTGACGCACCGGCTGGTCGAGCACGCGCTCGAGGCTCAGCAGCGCGACCAGCTCGTCGCGCGTGCGGCGGTAGCGCTCGCGGTCGACGCGGTAGATGTCGCGCAGCAGGTCGAAGCCCTCACCCACCGGCAGGTCCCACCACAGCTGGGTGCGCTGGCCGAACACCACGCCGATGCGGCCCACGTGGCGCTCGCGGTCGACGAAGGGATCGCGCCCGTCGATGCGCACGCTGCCGCCGTCGGGCCGCAGGATGCCCGAGAGGATCTTGATGGTGGTGGACTTGCCCGCGCCGTTGGGACCGATGAAGCCCAGCAGCTCGCCGCGCTCGAGCGCGAAGGACACGCCCGCGAGCGCCTCGACCGTGCGATGGCGGCGGTGCAGCAGGCCGCGCACGGCACCGAGCACGCCGGGGTCGCGCTCGGCGATGCGGTAGGTCTTGAGGAGGCGGTCGACGACGATCTGGGACATGGGCGGGCCGCGCCGGTGCGGTCTGCGCGACCGGCCGGCGGGGGCGGGATGCTACACGAAAGCGCGGCGCGCGCGGCCACCGGTACGATCCGCGCTCCTGCCGTGCCGTCCGCCATGTCCTCCTCCACCAAGTCTTCCTCCCTCCCCGCCTCGCCCGACCGTCTGCTGCCGCTGGGCCAATGGCCCGCCACCGCGCGCGCCACGCTCGCGGGCGTGTTCACCGACATCGACGACACGCTGACCACCGAGGGCGCGATCACCGCCGATGCGCTCGCAGCGCTCGGCGCGCTGCGCGCGGCCGGGCTGCACGTGGTGGCGATCACCGGCCGGCCCGTGGGCTGGAGCGAGCCTTTCGTCAACGCCTGGCCGGTCGATGCGATCGTGGCCGAGAACGGCGCGGTGGCGCTGCTGCCGCTGCCCGGCGGCGGCATCGCCAAGCGCTACCAGCAGGACGCGCCCACGCGCGCCGCCAACTACCGGCGCATGCAGGGCGTGCTCGCGCGCATCGAGGCGGAGATTCCGGGCGTCGGCCGCGCCACCGACTCGCCGGGCCGCGAGACCGACATCGCGATCGACCACAGCGAGTTCGTACGGCTCGACGAGGCCACCATCGCGCGCGTGGTGGCGCTGATGCGCGGCGAGGGCATGCATGCCACCGTGAGCAGCATCCACATCAACGGCTGGTACGGCGGCAACGACAAGCTCGAGGGCGCGCGCTGGATCGTGCGCGAACTCTGGGGCCGCCGGCTCGACGAGGAGATGGCGCGCTGGGCCTACGTGGGCGATTCGACCAACGACCAGTTGATGTTCCGCAGCTTCGCGCACAGCATCGGCGTGGCGAACGTCGCGCGCTTCGTGCCGCAACTCGAGTTCCTGCCGCACTACGTGACGCGCGGCGAGCGCGGCGCGGGCTTCGGCGAGGCGGTGGCCGCGATCCTCGCGGCGCGACCGAACTAAGGCGCGGCACGTCGGCGCAGCGGCGCCCATTGGTTCCAGGTGCCCACCGCCGCCACCAGCAGCAGCACGCCCGCGTAGCCCTCGACCGTCGCGAGCAGCCCCAGCGGCGCGACCAGGAAGCCCGCGAGCATCGCCGGCAGGCTGAAGGCCAGGTAGCTCACCACGAAGATCGCCGCGAACAGTTCGCCGCGTTCGTGCGACTGGGCCAGCGGCGCGAGCGTCTGCACCAGCGCCGAGAAGGCGCCGCCGAAGCCGATGCCGGCCACCGCCGTGCCGACGAAGAACAGCGCCAGCGACCGCGTGGCGAGCGCCGCCAGCAGCAGCACCAGCCCGAGCGCCAGGCTGGCCATGCCGAGGATCGCCGGGCGCGGCGCCGCGAAGCGGCCCAGCAGCGTGGGCGCCACGGCCCCCACGCCCGACAGCACCGCGATCGTGAGGCCGTTGACCACGCCGCTGTCGATGCCGAACACGTGGTGCATCAGCGAAGGCGCGAGCGACAGGAACAAGCCGCCGAGCGCCCACACCGCGATGAACACCGGCAGCCCGCGCGCGAACTCGGCGCGCGCCCGCACGGGAATCGACACCCGCGGCACCAGCGAGGCCAGCGCGCCGGCGCGCGGCGTCACGGTCTCGGGCATCCACAGCACCAGCGCCGCGCCGAACGCGAACACCAGCGCCAGCACGCCGAACACCCACGTCACCGGCTGCCCGGTCCAGCGCACCGCCATGCCCGTGAGCAGCGCGCCCAGCGCCAGCCCCGCGAGCGGCGACACGCTGGTGATCAGCGCACCCAGCCGCTTCTTCGCGGCCGGTGCTGCCTCGACCACGGCCGCGCTCAATGCGCCGCTCGCGATGCCGGTCGCCACGCCCTGCACCACGCGCGCGAGGATCAGCCCGCCGATGTCGCCCGCCAGCAGGAACAGCCCCATCGCCACCGCCTGCAGCACCAGCGCCGCGAGCACCACCGGGCGGCGGCCGATGTGGTCGGACAGCGAGCCGGCCACCAGCAGCGAGATCAGCAGCGCGATGGCGTAGATCGCGAACGCCACCGTCAGCATCGAGGACGAGAAGCCCCAGGCATGCTGGAACACCACGAACAGCGGCGACGGCGCGGCCGCCGCGAAGAAGAAGGCGAACAGCACCGCCGCCAGCAGCGGGAAGGCCAGCGCCGCCGGCATGCGCCGGGGTGCCGCGGCAAGGGGCGCCGCGCGGACAGGGGCGGCGGCGGTGCCGGGACGGCTTGCGAGGTCGGGGCATTGGGACACGGTGAACTCCTTGGCGCGGAACGGCTCTTAACGCACAAATCTTTGCGTTTGCGATTCTAGGCCTCTCCCGCTGTTAAAGCAAATATCTTTGCGTTAAAGTCGATTCACCATGAACACCGCCGTCCCGTCCGCCGCTTCCTCTTCTTCAGCCAAGCGCCCCGGCGGGCGCAGCGCGCAGGTGCAGGCGCAGGTGCGCGCCGCGCTCGAGGAACTGGTCGCCGAACAGGGCCGAGAGCGCGTCACCGTGCCGGCCGTGGCCGAACGCGCGGGCGTCAGCGCCTCCAGCATCTACCGCCGCTGGGGCGATCTTTCCGGCCTGCTGGCCGAGACCGCCACCCACCGCCTCGACCCCGACCGCCCGCTGCCGGACACCGGCACGCTGCGCGCCGACCTCGCGGCCTGGGCACGCGAACTGATCGAGCACCTGGCCAAGCCGTGCAACACCTCGCTGCTGAAGGCCGCGGCCGCGCTGGCCAACGGCGACGAGGACACCGACTGCCTGCGCAACCGCCGCCGCGAGGCGCTGGCCCTGGTCGAACAGGCCCGTGCGCGCGGCGAGGCCACGCCGACGGCCGAACAGGTGATCGATCACCTGATCGCGCCGATCGTGTTCCGGCTGGTGTTCGGGGGGGAGCCGGTGCGCGTGGAGCTGGGGGAGCGGCTGGTGGGGGAGTTGTTTGCGATCGCCGCTGTCAGTCGCTGATCAGTCCACCATTTCGGCCGCCAACGCCTCGGCCTGCCGCAGCACGAGCTCCACTGCTGCATCCTGCTGATCCGGCGGGTACTTGTATTTGCGCAAGATCCGTTTCACGAGCAACCGAAGCTTGGCTCTCACGCTCTCACGCTTCTCCCAATCCACCGAGAGGTTCTGCCGCAGGCTTTCGGTCAGCTCATGCGCAATCTTTTTCAGCGTTTCATCGCTCAACTCACGCACCGCCGACTCGTTGTCGATCAGCGCTGAATAGAAGCGAACCTCATCTTCCGTGAGACCGAGCTTCTCTCCCTGCTGGGCAGCCTCGCGAAACTTCTTGGCCATATCGACCAGTTCTTCCATCACTTGCGCCGTCTCGATGGAGCGATTCTGGTAGCGCCTGATCACATTGCCGAGCAATTCCGAAAACTTCCGGTCCAACACCACATTCCCGGCAAATCGGCTCTTGATTTCGCCCTCCAACAGGCGCTCCAGCAATTCGACTGCAAGGTTGCGCTCCGGCAGGCTGCGAACCTGCGCCAGAAAGGCTTCGTCCAGCAATCCGATGTTGGGTTTCTCAAGGCCGACCGCATCGAAGATGTCGACCACGCTGTCGGACACCACCGCCGAACCGATGATCTGGCGAATGGCCAACTCGCGCTGTTCGTCGGTACGCTTCTTGGCGGTGATTTCCTTCTTCGTCAGGATCACTTTCACGCCTTGCAAGAAGGCGACCTCCTCGCGCACTGCCTTGGCCTCGTCGAGCGTGCAGCACAACGTGAACGCCTTGCTCATGGCGAGCGCCGCATCGGCAAAGCGCTTCTTGCCCTCCTTGATGCCGAGCACATGGTTCGCCGCACCCGCGAGCACCTTGTGCCCACCGGTCAAGAACCCGCTGTAGTCGAAGCCGTGCAGCATGCCGCGCAGCACGTCGATCTTCTCGGCCAGCAGGCTGTAGGCCTCGTACGCGTCCACTGTGGGCCGGCCCCGCCCATTGCTTGCGGTGTACTCCTTCATCGCGGCCTTCAACTCGTTGCCGATCCCGATGTAATCGACCACCAGTCCTCCCTGCTTGTTGCTGAACACGCGGTTGACACGCGCAATGGCCTGCATCAGGTTGTGGCCCTTCATCGGCTTGTCGACGTAGAGCGTGTGCACGCAGGGCGCATCGAAGCCGGTCAACCACATGTCACGCACGATCACCAGGCGCAGCGGATCCGCCGGGTCCTTGAATCGCTTCTCGAGCCGCTTCTTCACCTGCGGGCTGTAGATGTGCGGACGCAGCAGCGCCTTGTCGCTGGCCGATCCGGTCATCACGATCTTGATCGCACCCTTTTCAGGATCGGCGTCGTGCCAGTCGGGGCGAAGCTTCACGATGTCGTCGTACAGGTGCACGCAGATGTCGCGGCTCATGGCCACTACCATCGCTTTGCCGTTCTGTGCCTTGTTCCGCTCTTCGAAGTGCGCCACCAGATCTGCAGCAACACTCGCCACACGAGGCTCGGCACCCACCACCTTCTCGAGCGCAGTCCATTTGCTCTTGAGGCGAGACTGGTCGCTTTCTTCTTCGTCTTCGGCCAGTTGGTCGACTTCGTCGTCGAGCAGCGCCAACTCGGATTCCTTCAGCCGCAGCCTGGCGAGGCGCGACTCGTAGTAGATCGCCACGGTCGCACCGTCTTCGCGGGCCTGCTGCATGTCGTAGACATGGATGTAGTCGCCGAACACGGCACGCGTATCGCGGTCTTCACCGCTCACCGGCGTACCGGTGAAAGCGACGAACGTCGCATTGGGCAGCGCGTCGCGCAAGTGCTGTGCGTAGCCGACCTGGTAACGTTCCACCGTGCCGGCGCCATAGGCGGGCGGCGTGAAGGCCGCGTGGTGTGGCGTCGGCACACCGTCGCCCGTTGCAATGGCCTTGATTTCGGGCTGCGCGGCCATCGCCTTTCGCACCTTGAGCTTGGCCTCGAACCCGTACTGCGTGCGATGCGCCTCATCGGCAATCACCACGATGTTGTGGCGGTCCGAAAGCACTGGAAAGCTGTCCTCGTCCTCTCCCGGCATGAACTTCTGGATGGTCGCGAACACGATGCCGCCCGAAGGGCGATTCGCCAGCAATGCGCGCAGTTGCTGCCGAGTGGCGGCCTGCACCGGCTGCTCGCGCAAGAGATCCTGCGCCAAGCTGAACACACCGAAGAGCTGCCCGTCCAGGTCGTTTCGATCGGTAATGACGACGATGGTCGGGTTCTCCATCGCTGGCTCCTGCATCACGCGCGCGGCGAAGCAGGTCATGGTGATGCTCTTGCCGCTGCCTTGCGTGTGCCACACCACGCCACCCTTGCCCTGAATGCCTTTTGCGGCACCGGGCCGCGAAGCCGCTACCACCTGGCCGATGGCCGCGCGCACCGCATGAAACTGGTGATAGCCCGCGATCTTCTTGATCAGATCGCCGTCGTCTTCGAACAGCACGAAGTAGCGCAGGTAGTCCAGCAGATAAGCCGGCGCCAGCACGCCGCGCACCAGGGTCTGCAGCTCGTTGAATTCACCCAGCGGATCGAGCGTGATGCCGTCGATGGTGCGCCACGCCATGAAGCGCTCGCCATTGCTCGAAAGTGAGCCCACCAGCGCCTCGGTGCCGTCGGAAATGACCAGCAACTCGTTGTACTGGAAGACATCCGGAATCTGCTCCTTGTATGTCTGGACCTGGTCGTAGGCCTTCCATACATCGGCGTTCTGGTCGGCCGGGTTCTTGATTTCAAGCAGCACCAGCGGCAGGCCGTTGACGAACAGCACAATGTCGGGACGGCGCGTGTGACGCGGTCCACGAATCGAAAACTGGTTGACCACCAGCCATTCATTGCGCCCGATGTTTCCCCAGTCGATCAGTTGCACGAAGTCGCCGCGCGTTTCCCCGTCTTTCTGGTACTCCACTGGCACGCCTGCCACCAGCAGCTTGTGGAACTGGCGATTGGCCGACAGCAAAACTGGCGTGCCCAGCTCCAGCACCTGCTTGAGCGCATCGTCTCGCGCAGTTGGCGGCACGCCGGCGTTGAGCCGATCGATGGCTTCGCGCAACCGACCTGCAAGTACCACCTGTCGATAGTTGGCTCGTTCCGGTGCGGT
Source organism: Variovorax sp. PDC80 (assembly GCF_900115375.1). Taxonomy (NCBI): domain Bacteria; kingdom Pseudomonadati; phylum Pseudomonadota; class Betaproteobacteria; order Burkholderiales; family Comamonadaceae; genus Variovorax; species Variovorax sp. PDC80. The sequence goes on from NZ_FOWG01000008.1 coordinate 336,403, forward strand.
GCTGTCGGGCGCGATGTCAGGGCCGTAGCGATGCGTGTAGCCCACATCGACCAGCCAGTCGAGCGTTTCCTGTTCCAGCTGATCTTCAGTCATTCTTTCAACCCGTCAGGAGCGCGATGTACGGCTGATAGCTGAAGCTGCGGTTCGTCTTCTGGCCGGTCAACTCCGTCACGATGCCCAGATCTTCGAGCGTCTTCACGGCCGCGGTGGCCGTCGGGAAAGTCGTGTCGAGCTTCTGGCGCACCCGCTCGATGGTGAAGCGCGGCATCAGGGGCAAGAGTTCGAACAGACGGTAGCTCGCCGGCCCGGCCTTGGGGGCTTCGAGCAATCGGCGGCGGTCCGCCGCCACCAGGGTTGCGATGGCAATGATCCCGCGTTCGGCATCGGTAGCCGCCGAGGCCACGCCTTCCAGGAAGAAGCTCACCCAGCCCTCCCAGTCGCCATCCGTGCGCACGCTCGACAGGCGGCGGTAGTACTCCGCCTGGTGCTGCTTCAGGTAGCCGCTGAGATACATCAGCGGCTCGGGCAGCAAAGCCCAATGCTCGATCAGCGCAGCAATCAGCAGGCGCCCGATGCGACCGTTTCCATCCAGAAATGGGTGGACAGTTTCGAACTGTGCATGCACCAGCGCGATCTTCACCAGCGGTGGCAGCGTGGACGATGCCTCGCTGTGAATAAAGCGCTCCATGTCGGCCAGCAATTCGTCCACGTGGTCCGTCGGCGGCGGCACGAACACAGCATTGCCTGGGCGCGTGCCACCGATCCAGTTCTGCGAGCGGCGCAGGGCGCCCGGCTGCTTGCCCGCACCGCGCGCACCATCTAGCAGTAGTGCATGGGCATCGCACAGCAGGCGAATGCTGATGGGCAGGCCAGCGGGATCGCGCAGGTTGTCTTGCACCAGCCAGAAGGCGCGGAGGTAGTTAGCGACCTCCTCCACGTCGTCCGTATTGCGGACCGCAAAGCCGGCCTCCTCATCGAACAAGTCCGTCAGCGTGGCCTGTGTGCCCCCGATCTGGGAGGTGAGGAGCGCCTCCTTGCGAATGGCGCTGTAGAGGAGCCAGTCCACCGAGGGCACCAGCCCCGACACGCCCGACAGCCGGGCCAGTGCCAGCTCGGCGACGCGGTTGAGTTCGGCGAACGACTCTGGCGCCAGCACCGGGTCACGAGGCGGCAGCGGGTACGACACAAAGGCCTGAACGGCTTCGCCCGAAGTGCTGGAGGTGACGGAGGAGCCCGAACTGCGCATTGGATGAAAGCGTTCTTGAATGGCCGGCCGGGGAATTAAAGCAATCTTTGATGAATCGGTCAGCTATTAAAGCGCCCGGCGGGCCAAAGATGACGAATGCCAGGACAGAGGGCCCTACCCCAACGCGCCCGACGCCACAGCTTTCTGGCGCTTCAGTTCGTCCAGCGTCTTTCCGGTGGGGTCTTTCCATTCGAGCCAGCCATTGGAGCTGCGGCCAAGCACGACGTCCGAAGCGCCGCTGGGAGAACGGAACAGCACGTCGCGCTGAAACAGGTAGGCGCCGTTTTCAAGCGTCAGGTCTCCTGCAGCGATCAGACGCTGACGATTCTTTCCCGCAGACATGGGAGTCATGCTCGGCACAGACTCAGCGCGGCCTCGTGACCCCTTCAAAACAACCATCCCCTCTTCGGTGTACTGCCCCGTCGCATCGGCACCTGCACCTTTGCAGCGGAAAAGGACATGCGCTTCAGGCTTCGACCGTTCAGGCAAAGGAGCCACAGCCTCTTGCGGCGCTTCGCGACGGACGGCAAGCGGTTCAAAAATCGATTGCCCCAAGGTCGCAGACAACGTGCGGATGGTGTCGAAGATTTCCTGGCAGTCCGCTTCCAGCCAGGGTGGCGTGTGCGGCTTGGACCCGGCGTTTCCGTTCTCGACTGAATAGCGCTGGGCCACATTGGCTTGCAGGATGCTGCGCCACTCCAAGTACATTGCATGCGTCTGTGTGAAGCTGTGCGTCAGCGATACCGCGACCAGCGCACGATTCCAGAACTCGCGCTTTGGGTCCAGGTCGTGTTCGTTGAGGCGCTTGCCCACCGTGCCGGTCTGTCCTGCGTACACGGACAGTTGATCTTTCTCTTCGTCATCGCCGATCAGGTAGTAAACGCCGACCTGCCGTGATTCGGGCATGAGGAGGAATTCAGACAGGAGTGGTCGGGGCACTTCGATCATTTGCACGATGCTCGTCGTCAGAGCTGCGACGCGGATGCCTCGCGGATCACCTGCAGGCAGAAATATCTGGATAGTGCGAGGGCGCTGCTGGCTCATGGGCAAGGAATATGAAGCTTGACGAGAGATCGACTTTTTCTGAGCTCAGGCAGCGATTGCTTCATCGACATGACACCGAAATTCTGGCAAACGCAGTCGACCGGAGATCAAACGTGGAAGCAGGACCTCACGTAGAGCGGTGAGCGTTCGGGCTTGCTCCGCCTTCTGATAGATCGCTTGTCGCAATGTCGTTACCACGCTGTCAAACGCTGCCACCACTTCAGGCGCTGCTTTTGGTACAAGCAGTCGATACACATTGCCTCGATTCAATCCAGGCACAGCGCCGTCTGTATTCATGCCTTGCAATCCCAATGTCTGTAAGAGATAGAAGCAGTAAGTCAATGGCGTTGCCGACCGAACATAAAAAACTGTGTCAATAGGGAAAAACGGCCTGTCCTCCCAGTAGAGACTGCCAACGGTTCCCTTGCGCCCAACAATGATCGATGGGCCATCGACAAGTCGCTCATGGTGAAAGCCTGTAATTCCACCCGACCCGTACACAGGCACATCGCCGGGCAGACGATCATTGGCTTTGAGGGCCTTGCCGTAAAGCAACTCCATCATCGACTCGAGTCGGCAGCGCGACCAACCGCGAGGCACCAATCCGGATTCGTCCATTTCATCCGGAAACAGCGCTGCCATAGCCTCATCCATACCCTCGGGAGCACACCCCTTCATCTTGGCGCGCACAGGGTCAAAATCGATAAACCACGACTTGAATAGCGCTTGGGCAATGGCTTCGAGCGTCGCGCTGGTTTCACGCAGGAGGGCGATGCGGTCGTCAAGGATGCCGAGCAACGCCGCAATAGCCTTTTGTTCTCGCAGCGGCGGGAGAGGGAACCTGAATGACTCGATACGCCTAGGTGCCGTATGGAGGATTTTTGTGCCCGTCGCCGAACTCACCAAGTGCCGGTTGAAGTCCTTGTACAAGAACAACCAATACAAGAAATCTCGCGAAACGCCAGAGTGCTGTAGAACCACCTTGCCAAGGCGCTGGTTGTGCAGATAGATGCGCCCGTCACTCGGAATTCGCCCTGGGATACCCAGAATTTCGCCACCTGCGGTTTGGCACGTCATGACCAACAAAATGTCCCCGGGTTCCAGACGGTACTCTTGCGGAAAGTCATTGGCGTACGTCTTGATCTGTGTCGATCCAAACCGAAAACCACCGCTGTAGTCAAAGTTACCGACAGCCACCACGATTGGACGATCAAAACTGCCGTCATCCGATACGAAAAATTCGCTCTTGAAGGGCCAACCATGTTTTATCGTGACCAAATCCGAGAGCTGCACGAGTTCCCATTCAGAACTCATACCCCAGCCCCCTTAGCCTCGTACGGATCAGCCCATCTAGTTCAGCCCCCTTCTCCATTTGCTCGCTCAACGTCTCCGTGAGCTTCCGTAGCTTGTCGGCAAAGGCTTCATCGTCGCTTTCAATCTCTTCGGCGCCGACATAGCGACCCGGAGCAAGAACGTGGCCGTGTTCCGCAATTTCTTCGAGCCCGACACTACGGCAGAAGCCCGCAACGTCTTCATAGGAAGGCAGAGAAGGATCACCGCGCCACGCAGCGACGGTGTTCGCGATGCGATCGATCACCTCATCGGTCAGTTCGCACTGCACACGACCGATCATGGTGGCGAGCTTGCGCGCGTCGATGAACAGCACTTCACCCTTGCGCGCCCGCGCCTTCTTCTTTGTCAGAAACCAAAGGCATGCCGGAATCTGCGTGTTGAAGAAGAGTTGCCCAGGCAACGCGACCATCACTTCAACCACATCCGCCTCGACCATCGCAGCGCGAATCTGCCCTTCATTGTTCTGGCTGCTACTCATGCTCCCATTGGCGAGCACGATGCCGGCGCGACCGCTGTCTGGCTTCATGTGATGCAGCATGTGCTGCAGCCAAGCATAGTTGGCATTGCCCTGTGGCGGATCGCCATACAACCAGCGCGCATCCCCTTCCAGGCTGCCATGCCACCAATCGCTGATGTTGAACGGCGGATTGGCCAGCACGAAATCGGCACGCAGGTCTTTGTGCTGATCGCGCACAAAGCTGTCGGCGGGCTCCTTGCCCAGATCGAAGTCGAGCCCACGAATGGCGAGGTTCATCGCCGCCAGACGCCATGTGGTCGGATTGGCCTCCTGCCCATAGATGGACACGTCGCCACGCTTGCCGCCATGTGCCTCGATGAATTCCTCGCTCTGCACGAACATGCCGCCTGACCCGCAGCACGGGTCATACACCTTGCCGTGATGCGGCGCGAGCACAGCCACCAGCGTCTTGACGATGCTGCGCGGCGTATAGAACTGCCCGCCCCGCTTGCCTTCTGCATTGGCAAACATGCCGAGGAAATATTCGTACACCTGCCCCAGCACATCGCGGGCCACCGCAGCGTCTTGCCCGAAACCGATGGTCGAAACCAGGTCGATCAACTCGCCCAGCTTGCCGTCCGGCAGCTGAGCACGGGCATAGCGCTTGTCGAGAATGTTCTTGAGGCTGGGGTTCTCCGCCTCGATGAGCGTAAGCGCGTCATCGATGCGCTTGCCGATGTTCGCCTGCTTGGCTGCCGCGCGAATGGTTTCCCAACGGGCCGCTTCGGGCACCCAGAAGACGTTGGCGGCGCGGTAGTAGTCGCGGTCTTCCAACTCGGCGGCCACGTCGTCGGGTGAGGCGTCAGGCAGGTGATATTCATCGGCCGGGTCGGCAAAGCGCTTGATCAGCTCAGCGTTGCGCGCCGCGAACGTGTCGGAGATGTATTTGACGAAGATAAGGCCGAGCACAAGATGCTTGTATTCAGCGGCGTCCATGTTGGCGCGCAGCTTGTCGGCTGTGGCCCAAAGGGTTTTCTTGAAGGATTCGATCATCTGGCTGCCAGGCTCTCCGGGGGCGCCCCGCGCCCTTCCGGGAAGGCAGAAGCGTAGCGCAAGAGGACCGGGCCCCCCCTGCCCCGCCTCACTTCTCCTTCGCCAACCCCAGCTTCTCGATCAACACCTTCTCCCGCGCCACCGTGTCCTGCGCAAACTTCGTGTACTGCGCCGAGCTCATGTAGTCGGGCAGCATGTCGTAGCGCCCGAGCGCGGCGACGTAGCTCGGCTCCTCCATCGCCTGCTTGAAGGCGTCGTGCAGCTTCTTCACCACCTCGGGCGGCGTGCCCTTGGGGGCGCCGATGCCGAAGGGCGAGTTCTGCACGATGTCGTAGCCCAGCTCCTTGAGCGTGGGCGCGTCGGGGAACTTGGCCAGGCGCTTCTCGCCCCAGGTGTTGAGCACGCGCAGCTTGCCGGCCTCGACCTGCGGCGCGAAGCCGGTGCTGTCGGCCGCGGCCATGAGCTGGCCGCTGACCACGGCGAGCATCAGGTCGGCGCTGCCCTTGTAGGGCACGTGCTGCAGCTCGATGCCGGCCTTCTGCGCGACCAGCTCGGTGGTCAGGTGCGGGCTGGTCAGGGTGCCGGTGGAGCCGTAGGTCAGCTTGCCGGGATTGGCCTTGGCATAGGCGACGAAGTCGGCCCAGGTCTTGAACGGGCTGTTTGCGGGCACGACGATGCCGAAGGCATAGCCGGTCACGTTGATGACGTAGTTGATGTCCTTGAGCGGATCCCAGTTGATCTTGGTGGTGTAGCCGAGGCGGAACACGCCGAGCGGGATCTGGGCGATGGTGTAGCCGTCGGCCTGCGAGGTCTGCAGCGCCTGCGCGGGCAGGGTGCCGCCGGCGCCGGGCTTGTTGTCGACGATCACGGGCTGGCCGAGGATGCGGCTCGCGTTGTCGGCGAGCTGGCGCATGGTGATGTCGGTGGGGCCGCCCGCGGGGAAGGCGATCACCAGCTTGACCGGCTTGGCCGGAAAGGCCTGCTGCGCGAAGGCGGCCAGGGGCGCGGCGAAACCGCAGGCGGCGAGCGCGGCGGTGCGGAGGAAGGTGTGGCGGCGGAGCATGGCGGCTGGGGTCCCGGCTGGATTTGAAAGAGCGCGATTGGGCCCCGCCGATCGGCACTAGACAACCGGGGCAGCCCTGATTTCCTCAAGGCCGCAAGGACATTCAGGCCTGCTCGAAGCCCTCGAGCACGTTCACCGCGTTGACGCCCACCTCGGCCACCGCATAGCCGCCCTCGAACACGAACACCGTCGGCAGGCCCGCGCGCGCGAGGTCCTCGCCCATGCGCAGGTAGTCGTCGCTGCGCAGCCTGAAGCCCGAGATCGGATCGCCCTCGAAGGTGTCGACGCCGAGCGAGACCACGAGCGCGCCGGCCTTCACCTCGGCGATGCGGTCGAGCGCGCCTTTCAGTGCCGCACGCCAGCCCGCGAAGTCGGTGCCGCGCGGCAGCGGCAGGTTGTGGTTGAAGCCCAGTCCCGCGCCGGCACCGCGCTCGTCGGCATGGCCGAGGTAGTAGGGATAGTCGGTGACGGGATCGGCATGCAGGCTCACGAAATGCACGTCGTCGCGCGCGTAGAAGATGGCCTGGGTGCCGTTGCCGTGGTGGTAGTCGACGTCGAGCACGGCCACGCGTTCGATGCCCGCGTCGCGCAGCGCCTGCGCGGCCACGGCGGCGTTGTTGAGGAAGCAGTAGCCGCCGAAGAAGTCGGCGCCCGCATGGTGGCCCGGCGGCCGGGTCAGCGCGAAGGCGGCGCGCTCGCCGCCGACGACGCGCTGCGCGGCGGTGAAGGCGCTGGCCGCGCCATGCCGCGCGGCGGTCCAGCTGCCGGCCGTCAGCGGCGTGCCGGCATCGAAGCCGAACAGGCCCAGGCGCGCGGGGAAGCTCGCGGGCAGCACATCGGTGCGCATGCCGCGCGTGGGCCAGTACGAGGGCAGCGCGTCGCGTTCGGCATTGGCGGGATCGAGCGCCACCCATTCGTCCCAGGCGCCGGCGATGAAGTCGAGGTAGCGCGGCGCATGCACCTTGGCGAGCAGCGCGTCCGGTAACGAGTCGGGTGCGAGCAGCGGGCCGAGCGCGCGGCGCTCGATCTCGGCCTTCACGTGGTCGGCCCGTGCCGGCACCTCGAAGCACGGCACGAGCTCGCCGCGGAACATCTCGACTTTGCCTTGGTGGAGTGCGTGCCGGTCGTTGTAGATGGTGAGCATGGAACGGGGTCGGCGGCGGGCGCCGTGGCTGGACAGCCGCCCATCATGCCGCACGCCGCAGCACGGCCCGGCGCCGGCCCGCGGCCGTGAGCCCGAACAGGTCCTTCGGATCGTCGAGCTCGGGCACCAGCGCGATCTGCCGGCCCACGCCGCGCTCGATGGCGAGCTGATGGATGTAGCGCAGCGCGGTGTAGTCCTCGAGCGCGAAGCCGACCGAATCGAACACCGTGACCTGGTCCGGCCGCTCGCGGCCCGGCACCTCGCCGAGCAGCACCTTCCAGAGCTCGTGCACCGGGAAGTCGGCCGCCAGCTGCTGGATTTCGCCCTCGACGCGGGTCTGCGGCTCGTACTCCACGAACACGCGCGCGCCGCGCAGCACGCCGGGGTCGAGCTCGGTCTTGCCGGGCGAATCGCCGCCCACCGCGTTGATGTGCATGCCGGGCTCGATCATCCCGGGCTCGAGCACCGTCGCATGGCCCTGGTAGGCGGTGACGGTGGTCACGATGTCGGCGCCGCGCACCGCCTCGGCCACCGAATGCGCGCGCACGATCTCCATCGGCGAACAGGCCGAGAGATGGCGCACCAGCTTGTCGGTGGCATGCGGGTCGATGTCGAACACGCGCACCTCCTCGATGCCCAGCAGCGCATGGAAGGCCAGTGCCTGGAACTCGCTCTGCGAGCCGTTGCCGATCAGCGCGAGGCTGCGCGAGCCGGGCCGCGCGAGCGCGCGCGCCGCCATGGCGGAGGTGGCGGCGGTGCGCAGCGCGGTGGTGAGGGTGAGTTCGGACAGCAGCACCGGGTAGCCGGTGTCGACCTCGGCGAGCACGCCGAAGGCCATGACGGTGGGCAGCCCCACCGCGGTGTTGTGCGGATGGCCGTTGACGTACTTGAAGGCATAGGCGCCGTCGTCGGCCACCGGCATCAGCTCGATCACGCCGAGGTGCGAATGGCTGGCCACGCGGGCCTTCTTGTCGAACTCGCGCCAGCGCAGGAAGTCGTCGCGCAGCGCATCGGCCAGGGCACCCAGGAACTGCGGCACGCCGGTGTCGTCGACCAGGCGCACAAGGCTGTGGACATCGATGAAGCGGGTCATGGCAGGACTCCTTGCGAGCCCCGGCCGGCGCCGCACCCGATCCGTTCCACCATGGCGGATCCAGGATGAGCGCCTGCGCCAAGGGTTCGAATCCATTCTGCGCCGCGCGCGCGGCCGCGGCGAGGCCCCAGGCCCCGACCGCGTCGAGCGCAGGGGCAAGCCCCCGCGCCCGACGGTTCGGGGCTACCGTCCGGCGTTGGTGCCGGCCGAAGAAAGCCTCAGCGCGCCAGCACCGGTGCCAGCGCCACGCCCGTGTGCGTGCCCAGCCGCACCACTTCCTCGGGCGCCGCCGCCGCCACCACGCGGCCGCCGCCGTTGCCGCCCTCGGGCCCGAGGTCGACGATCCAGTCGGCCTCGGCGATCAGGTCGAGGTCGTGCTCGATCACCACCACGCTGTGGCCGCCGTTCACCAGCCGGTGCAGCACGTGGATCAGCTTCTCGACGTCGGCCATGTGCAGGCCCACGGTCGGCTCGTCGAGCACGTAGAGCGTGTGCGGCGCCTTCTGGCCGCGGCGCGTGATGTCGTCGCGCACCTTGCTGAGCTCGGTCACCAGCTTGATGCGCTGCGCCTCGCCGCCCGACAGCGTGGGCGAAGGCTGGCCCAGCGTCAGGTAGCCGAGTCCCACGTCCTTGAGCAGCTGCAGCGGATGGCTGATGTTCGGCATGCTCGCGAAGAACTCGACCGCCTCGTCCACCTCCATCTGCAGCACGTCGCCGATGCTCTTGCCGCGCCAGCTCACGGCCAGCGTCTCGGGGTTGAAGCGCGCGCCGTGGCAGACCTCGCAGGGCACCTTCACGTCGGGCAGGAAGCTCATCTCGATGGTGCGCACGCCCGCGCCGTCGCAGGCCGGGCAGCGGCCTTCGCCGGTGTTGAAGCTGAAGCGCGCCGGGCCGTAGCCGCGCGCCTTGGCCTCGAGCGTGTCGGCGAACAGCTTGCGGATGGTGTCCCAGAAGCCGATGTAGGTCGCGGGGCAGCTGCGCGGCGTCTTGCCGATCGGGGTCTGGTCGACCTCGAGCACGCGGTCCACGCTCTGGTAGCCCTCGACGCCCTTGCAGCCGGCCCAGGCCGGGCGCTTGCCCGCGGCATCGGCGTCGCGGCCGGCCTTGGTGCTGCGCTGCTGCACCACCGCCTGCACGTTGGCCAGCAGCACGTCGCGCGCGAGCGTGGACTTGCCCGAGCCGCTCACGCCGGTGACCACCACCAGCCGCTGCAGCGGCACGGTGACCGTCACGTCCTGCAGGTTGTGCATGTCGGCGCCGCGCACCGTGAGCCACTGGCCGTTGTCGGGCGCCTTCGGGTCGGGCGAGGGAATGAGCCGGCGCGCCTGCAGCGGATGCTTGATGGCGTCGCGCAGGTAGCGGCCGGTCTGCGACTCGGCCGCCTGCTCGATGTCGGCCACCGCGCCCTGCGCCACCAGGCGGCCGCCGCGCTTGCCGGCGCTCGGGCCGATGTCGATGATGTGGTCGGCGCGGCGGATCGTGTCCTCGTCGTGCTCCACCACCACCAGCGTGTTGCCCTTGTCGCCGAGCTTGTGCAGCGCGTCGAGCAGGATGCGGTTGTCGCGTGCATGCAGGCCGATGGTCGGCTCGTCGAGCACGTAGCACACGCCCTGCAGGTTGCTGCCGAGCTGCGCCGCGAGCCGGATGCGCTGCGCCTCGCCGCCGGACAGCGTGGGCGCGCCGCGGTCGAGCGTGAGGTAGCCCAGGCCCACTTCCTCGAGGAACTCGAGCCGGCTCTTGATCTCGGGCACCAGGTCGCGCGCGATCTCGGCCTCGCGGCCCGAGAGCGAGAGGTTCTCGAACCAGGTGCGGATGTCGGTCACGCTCATGCGCGCGAGCTCGGTGATGCCGATGCCGCCCTCGCCCCAGCCCGGCGTGCCGGCATGCGCATGGACCGCGCCGCCGCCGAACAGCACCGCGCGCGCGGTCGCATTGAGCCGCGTGCCCTTGCAGGTCGGGCAGGCCACGTCGCCCACGTCCTCGGCGTCGGGTTCGGCGAAGGTCTGCTCGCGTCCCTTCTGGTCGTCGGCCATCACCGAGTCGTCGAAGATCTTGCGCTGTTCCTTGCTGAGCTTGACGCCGGTGCCCACGCAGTCGGGGCACCAGCCGTGCTTGCTGTTGTAGCTGAACAGGCGCGGGTCGAGCTCGGCATAGCTGGTGCTGCAGACCGGGCAGGCACGCAGGGTCGAGAACACGCTGACGCGGCCGATGCCCGCGGCCGTCACGCCGGCCATCATGGCGGCGCGCAGGCCGTCCATCTCGCTGAGCACGTGCACCACGCCCTTGCCGTGCTCGAGCGCCTTCGTGAGCGCCTCGCGCAGCTGGTTCTCGTTCGTGGGCAAGACGTCGAGGCTGGCCACCGGCAGCTCGATGCTGTGCTCCTTGAAGCGGTCGATGCGCGGGAAGCCCGCGGTCGGCAGGAAGTCGCCATCGACGCGCAGGTGCGTGAAGCCGCGCGGCCGCGCCCAGTCGGCCAGCTCGGTGTAGACGCCCTTGCGGTTGCTCACCAGCGGCGCGAGCAGGCCGATGTGCTGGCCCTTGAAGTTGCGCATCAGCTGCGCCGCGATGCTGTCGGGCGTCTGCGGCTGCACGGCCGCGCCGTCCTTCACGCAGTGCTGCACGCCGAGCTTCACGAACAAGAGGCGCAGGAAGTGCCAGACCTCGGTGGTAGTACCCACCGTGCTCTTGCGGCCGCCGCGCGACAGGCGCTGCTCGATCGCCACCGTGGGCGGAATGCCGTAGACGGCATCGACCTCGGGCCGGCCCGCGGGCTGCACGATGCTGCGCGCATAGGCGTTGAGCGATTCGAGATAGCGGCGCTGGCCTTCGTTGAACAGGATGTCGAAGGCCAGCGTGGACTTGCCCGAGCCGCTCACGCCCGTGACCACGCTGAACTTGCCGCGCGGGATGTTGACGCTGAGGTTCTTGAGGTTGTGCTCGCGCGCGTTGACGATCTCGACCGCGTCGGCGCCCGGCGCCTTCTTGGCCTGCGCGATGTAGCGGCGCGCCGCGCGCTCGGCCACCTTGTAGGCGCCGGGGCCGATCGCGAGCTCGTAGTCGGCCAGCGCGGCGCCCGTGAGCGAGGCGCGGTTCTCGCGCAGCTGCTCGGGCGTGCCCTCGGCCACCACCTGCCCACCGCCCTCGCCGCCTTCGGGGCCGAGGTCGATGCACCAGTCGCTGGCGCGGATCACGTCGAGGTTGTGCTCGATCACGATCAGCGAATGGCCGGCGTCGAGCAGCTTGCGCAGCGCGCGCATGAGCCGCGCGATGTCGTCGAAGTGCAGGCCGGTGGTGGGCTCGTCGAACAGGAACAGCGTGCCCTTGCGCGCCACCGCCTGCTTGCTCGAGGTCGCGCCCTTGGCGGCCTCGGCCAGGAAGCCCGCGAGCTTGAGGCGCTGCGCCTCGCCGCCCGACAGCGTGGGCACGGGCTGGCCCAGCTTCACGTAGTCGAGGCCCACGTCGGAGATCGGCTGCAGGACGCGCAGCACGTCGCGGTCGGCATCGAACAGCGCCGCGGCCTCGGCCACGGTCAGCTCGAGGATGTCGGCCACGTTGTAGCTCTTGCCGTGGCGCTCGATGCGCACCTCGAGGATCTCGGGCCGGTAGCGCTTGCCGTCGCAGTCGGGGCAGCGCAGGTAGACGTCCGAGAGGAACTGCATCTCGACGTGCTCGAAGCCCGAGCCGCCGCAGGTGGGGCAGCGGCCGTCGCCCGAGTTGAAGCTGAACTTGCTCGCGGTGTAGCCGCGCTGGCGCGAGATCGGCGCGGTGGCGAAGATCTCGCGGATCGCGTCCCAGGCGCCGACGTAGCTCGCGGGGTTGGAGCGCGCGGTCTTGCCGATCGGCGACTGGTCGACGAACACCACGTCGCCGAGGTGGTCGGCGCCGAGCAGGCGGTCGTGCGCGCCGGGCGTCTCGGTGGCCTTGCCGAAGTGGCGCATCAGCGCGGGCGCGAGCACGTCCTGCACCAGCGTCGACTTGCCCGAGCCGCTGACGCCGGTCACGCAGACCAGGCGCGCGAGCGGGAACTCCACGCTGATGTCCTTGAGGTTGTGCTCGCGCACGCCCTCGAGGATGAGCCGGTGCGTGTTCTCGCTGACCAGCCGCTTGAAGCCCATGCCGATCTTCTTGCGCCCGCCCAGGTACTGGCCGGTCAGCGTGTCGGCGTCGCGCAGCGCGTCGGTGCTGCCGTCGAACACGATCTGGCCGCCGCGCGCGCCGGGGCCCGGGCCCATGTCGATCACGCGGTCGGCCGCGAGCATCACGGCGGGGTCGTGCTCGACCACCACCAGCGTGTTGCCCGCGTCGCGCAGCCGCAGCATGGCCTCGGTGATGCGGTTCATGTCGCGCGGATGCAGCCCGATGCTGGGCTCGTCGAGCACGAACAGCGTGTTGACCAGCGAGGTGCCGAGCGCGGTCGTGAGGTTGATGCGCTGCACCTCGCCGCCGCTGAGCGTGCGGCTCTGGCGGTCGAGCGTGAGGTAGCCGATGCCGACGTCGTGCAGGTAGCGCAGCCGGGTCGTGATCTCCTCGAACAGCAGCTTCAGCGCCTGGGCCTCGCCGGCCGCGCTCGAACGCTGCGCCTCGCCGGCCGTGGCGGTGCCGCCGGCCGTCATGCGGTCGAACAGCTGGCGCAGCCGCTCGATCGGCAGCAGCATCAGGTCATGCAGGCACAGGCCCGGCAGCGCCTCGAGCTGCGCGCGCGTCCACTTCACGCCGATGGGCATGAAGCGCTTCTCGGGCGGCAGCACCGCGTCGGCGTCTTCCTTGCTGCCGATGCGCCACAGCAGGCTTTCGAGCTTGAGCCGCGCGCCCGCGCAGGTGGGGCACGGCGTGTAGCTGCGGTACTTCGACAAGAGCACGCGGATGTGCATCTTGTAGGCCTTGCTCTCGAGGTAGCCGAAGAAGCGGCGGATGCCGTACCACTGCTTGTTCCAGTTGCCCTCCTTGTAGTTGGGCGTGCCCTCGATCACCCAGTGCTTCTGCTCGGCGGTCAGCTTGTTCCATGGCGTGTCGCGCGGAATGCCGGCGGCCTCGGCGTGGCGCATGAGGTCGTCCTGCGCCTCTTTCCAGGCCGGGGTCTGGATGGTCTTGATCGCGCCCGCGCGCAGGGTGAGCTTGTCGTTCGGGATCACGAGGCCGAGGTCGACGCCGATCACGCGGCCGAAGCCGCGGCAGGTGTCGCAGGCGCCGACGGCCGAGTTGAACGAGAACATCGAGGGGATCGGATCGCCGTAGCGGATGTCGCTCTCGGGGCAGTGCAGGCCGGTCGAGAACTTCCACACGTCGGCCACGGCGTTCTCCTCGGCGCCCGTCGCATGCACCGTCACGCGCCCGCTGCCGCGCTTGAGCGCGACCTCGATCGCCTCCACCACGCGCGAGCGCTCGGCGCTCGAGGCGCGGAAGCGGTCGGCCACCACGTCGAGCACCTTGCGCGGACCGGTGGGCGTGGCCACCTCGCGCTCGGCCTGCACGCGCGTGAAGCCGCTGGCTGACAGCCACTGCGTGACCTCGTCGGCCGTGGTGCTCGCGGGCAGCTCGACCGGGAAGGTCACGACCAGCCGCGGATCGCCCGCGGCCGCTGCGCGCTCGACGATCTGCGCATAGATGCTGTCGGGCGAGTCGTGGCGCACCGGCAGCGCCGTCTCGCGGTCGAACAGGTCGGCCGCGCGCGCATAGAGCAGCTTCAGGTGGTCGTTGAGCTCGGTCATCGTGCCGACCGTGGAGCGCGAGGAGCGCACCGGGTTGGTCTGGTCGATGGCGATCGCGGGCGGCACGCCCTCGACCTTGTCGACCGCCGGCTTGTCCATGCGATCGAGGAACTGGCGGGCGTAGGCGGAGAAGGTTTCGACGTAGCGCCGCTGGCCCTCGGCGTACAGGGTGTCGAACACGAGGCTCGACTTGCCCGAGCCGCTGGGCCCGGTGACCACGGTCATCTCGCCGGTGCGGATGTCGAGGTCGAGATTCTGGAGGTTGTGCTGGCGTGCGCCACGGATGCGGATGGAGCCCTGTGTCATGAGTGCCTTGGGGGTGGGGCAAACATTCTAGGGAGTGGTCCATGACGCGCCGGTGCACCCCGCTGTAAGGACGGTGGCCGCGCAGGGGTTTGTCCGAATGGTGGACTTAATACTTTTAGAAACAAATAAGGCGTTGGTTTGCAACGGTGGCAGCGCCATCGCAAAAGAAGGGACGACCACACATGACGAAGAAGCACGGCCGCCTGCGCGCGGCCCTGATCGCGCTCGGCGCGCTGGTCTGGCTGCCCGCGCAGGCGCAGATCCTGATCGGCCAGACCGCCGGCATGACGGGCCCGGTGGCCGCCAGCGTCAACGAGACCATCGGCGGCGCGCAGCTGGTGATCGATGCCGCCAATGCGCAGGGCGGCGTACATGGAGAGAAGATCGAGGTGATCCGGCTCGACGACGGCTTCGACGTCAAGCGCGCGGGCGAGAACGGCCGCGCGCTGATCGAGGACAGGAAGGTGCTCGCGCTCTTCATGAGCCGTGGCACGCCGCATTCGCAGGCCATCATTCCCTGGCTCGACAAGCACGGCGTGGCGCTGATCGGGCCCTCCACCGGCGCGATGGTGCTGCACAAGCCGGTGCAGAAGAACGTGTTCAACGTGCGCGCCACCTACCAGCGCGAGGCCGAGAAGGCGGTGCAGCACCTGCTGACCATCGGCATGGTGCGCATCGCGGTCGTGCACGTGACCGACTCCTTCGGCGCCGATGCGCTCGAGGGCGCGATGACCGGCTTCGGCAAGGCCAAGGCCCAGCCCGCGGCCACCGTGCCGGCCGACCGCGACAAGCCCGACTACGCGGCCATCGTGCCCGCCATCGTCCAGGCCAAGGCGCAGGCGGTGCTGTGGATCGGCTCGGGCAGCGCGGTGGTCGAGGGCATCAAGGCGCTGCGCGCGGCCGGCTCGGCGGCGCAGGTGGTCACGCTGTCGAACAACGCCTCCTCGGGCTTCATCAAGCAGCTCGGCGAGGCCAGCCGCGGCGTGGTGGTCACGCAGGTGTTCCCGAGCGAGCGCTCGATCAGCTACCCGATGGTGAAGGAGGCGATCGCGCTCGCGAAGGCCAAGGGCCAGAACGAGCTCTCGCCCGCGGCGCTCGAGGGCTTCGCCTCGGCCAAGGTGCTGGTGGAGGCGCTGCGCCGCGCCGGCCCCAAACCCACGCGCGCCCGCGTGGTGGCCGCGCTCGATGGCCTGCGCGACTACGACCTCGGCGGCCTCGAGATCAGCTACACGCCGCAGGACCACAGCGGCATCGATTTCGCCGATCTCTCGATCATCAGCGAGGGCCGCTTCAAGCGCTGAAGCGGCGCCTTTCCCTCTCGACCAAGCCGGGCCCAGTGCCCGGCTTTTTGCTTTTGCAAACAACGGTTTGACAGGGTTTGCACGAGGAATCGTATGTCACGTCTAGCTACACATAATTGCATTTGCTGACATGGACACGAATCCTGACGGGAAAGGTTTTGTCGATGAAGAAGAAGAAAAGGATCCCGCGCCTGCGCGCCGCCGCATTGGTGCTCGCACTCGCGGCGACCGGCGCCTCGGCCCAGATCGTGATCGGCCAGTCGGCCGATCTGTCGGGACCGGTGGCGGCCAGCGTGAAGGAGACGATCATGGGCTCGCAGCTGGTCATCGACCAGGTCAACGCCCAGGGCGGCATCAACGGCGAGCAGATCGAGGTCATCCGCATGGACGACGGCCTCGATGCCAAGCGCTCGCTCGAGAACTCGCGCATCCTGATCGAGGACAAGAAGGTGGTCGCGCTGCTGCTCAACCGCGGCACGCCCAACACGCTCGCGGTGATCCCGCTGCTCGACAAGCATGGCGTGCCGCTGGTCGGCCCGTCGACCGGCGCGATGGCGCTGCACAAGCCGGTGCAGAAGAACATCTTCAACGTGCGCTCCACCTACCAGCGCGAGGCCGAGAAGGCGGTGGTGCACCTGCAGACCACGGGCATCCAGCGCATCGCGGTGGTGCAGGCCGACGACTCCTTCGGCAAGGACGGCCTCGAGGGCGCGAACCGCGGCTTCGAGAAGGCCAATCTCAAGCCGGTGGTGATCGCGCTGGCCGACCGCAACAAGCCCGACTTCGCGGCCATCGTGCCGAAGCTCGTCGAGGCGAATGCGCAGGCCGTGCTGTGGATCGGCTCGGGCACCTCGGTGTCCGACGGCGTGAAGGCGCTGCGCGCCGCGGGCTCGGCCGCGCAGGTGGTCACGCTGTCGAACAACGCGGCCTCGGGCTTCATCAAGGACCTCGGCAGCGCGAGCCGCGGCGTGATCATCACGCAGGTGTTCCCCTACGAGCGCTCGTTCGGCAATCCGCTGATCAAGGAGGCCCTGGCGCTCGCCAAGGCCAAGGGCCAGGAAGACCTGTCGCCCGCGCTGCTCGAAGGCTTCGTGGCGACCAAGGTGCTGGTGGAGGCACTGCGCCGCACCGGGCCGAAGCCCACGCGCGCGCGGCTGCTGGCCACGCTCAATGCCTTCCAGTACGACCCGGGTGGCGGGCTCGATATCTCGTTTTCGCCGACCGATCACACGGGCATCGAATACGTCGACCTGTCGATCGTGAGCGACGGCCGCTTCAAGCGCTAGGCAGCGCTTCGGAGATTTACTTCGGCGCGCTCGCAGCGGCAGCCGGCGCAGCAGGCGCCGGCTCGTGCACTTCCACGCCGTGCTTCTCGCCCGACATGTCGACCTTGTCGCCGGCCTTCGAGATCACGTACAGCGCGATGGCCGCGAAGATGGCGAAGCCGACTGCGATTTTCCACATGGGTTCTGTCTCCTGAGAGGGGTGATTGCTGGGTTCAAGAAAAAGGCCTCATGCCGAGGGTCGGCATGAAGCCTCTTTGTTGAACGGAGGACGCGCGGCGCCCTCCTTTCATCGGCGCCGTGGCGCTCAGTCGTGGGCGTAGATGTCCACGTCCTTCGTTTCGCGGATGAACAGCGTGCCGATCACCAGCGTGATGCCCGCGATGATGATCGGGTACCAGAGGCCGTTGTACATGTTGCCGGTGGAGGCCACGATCGCGAAGGCGGTGGTCGGCAGCAGGCCGCCGAACCAGCCGTTGCCGATGTGGTACGGCAGGCTCATCGAGGTGTAGCGGATGCGCGTGGGGAACAGCTCGACCAGCATCGCGGCGATCGGCCCGTAGACCATGGTCACCAGCAGCACCAGCCAGAACAGCAGCAGCACCGTCAGCAGCTTGTTCATCTTCGCGGGGTCGGCCTTGGCCGGGTAGCCCGCGATCTTCAGGTCCTCGGCCACGCCCTTCTTGAAGGCGGCGATCTCCTTGGCGGAGGTCTCGTCGAACTTGAGGTTCACGACGTTGCCGATCGGTGCTTCCACCGTCTTGTCGCCGATCTTCACGACGGCCTTCGAACCCGGCGCGCCGGCCACGTTCTCATAGCTCACCGAGTTCTGCACCAGATAGCGCTTGGCGATGTCGCAGGAGCTGCGGAAGTCGATCTCGCGGGCCACGGGGTTGCCCTGGAACGAGCAGGTCGCGGGGTCGGCGGTCACGGTCACGCCGGCGGTGGCCTGGGCCTTGGCGAGGTCGGGGTTGGCGGCCTCGGTCAGCATCTTGAAGACCGGGAAGTAGGTCACCACGGCCAGCAGGCAGCCGGCCATGATGATCGGCTTGCGGCCGATCTTGTCCGACAGGGTGCCGAAGATCACGAAGAACGGGGTGCCGAGCAGCAGCGCGGCGGCGATCATCAGGTTGGCGGTGGTCGCATCGACCTTGAGCTGCGCGGTCAGGAAGAAGAGCGCGTAGAACTGGCCCGAATACCAGACCACGGCCTGGCCGGCGGTCAGGCCCACCAGCGCCAGGATCACGATCTTCAGGTTCTTCCACTCGCCGAAGGATTCGGCCAGCGGCGCCTTCGAGGTCTTGCCCTCGGCCTTCATGCGCTGGAACGCGGGCGATTCCGACAGCGACAGGCGGATCCACACCGAGATGCCCAGCAGCAGGATCGAGACCAGGAACGGAATGCGCCAGCCCCAGTCGTTGAACACCGCTTCGCCCAGGCCTTCGCGCACGCCCAGGATCACGATCAGGCTCAGAAACAGGCCGAGCGTGGCCGTGGTCTGGATCCACGAGGTGTAGGCACCGCGCTTGCCGTGCGGCGCGTGCTCGGCCACGTAGGTGGCGGCACCGCCGTACTCGCCGCCGAGCGCGAGGCCCTGCAGCATGCGCAGCGCGATCAGGATCACCGGCGCCGCGACGCCGATGGTCGCGTAGCTGGGCAGCAGGCCGACGATGAAGGTCGACAGGCCCATGATCAGGATCGTGACCAGGAAGGTGTACTTGCGCCCGATCATGTCGCCGAGCCGGCCGAACACGATGGCGCCGAACGGACGCACCAGGAAACCGGCCGCGAAGGCCAGCAGCGCGAAGATGAAGGCCGCGCCCGCATCGAGGCCGCTGAAGAACTGCTTCGCGATGATCGCCGCGAGCGAACCGTAGAGGTAGAAGTCGTACCACTCGAACACGGTTCCCAGCGAAGAAGCGAAGATGACCTTCTTCTCCTCCGCCGACATGGGCCGGGGGGCCGGATGCGGCACTCCCCGTGAATCTAGTGTGGCTGCCATTGATCGTCTCCTGTGTATGCGTTCATGCGGCGCCCGAATTCGGGACCGTGGGGCATTCTTGGAGGCGCGACTGACCCGAGCCTTTCGCGAAACTGAACGGGCGCTTACGGATTAAGGTGAAACCCTCGACGCACGTTTCAGCCTGTAAGAAATGCAGCGTCGGTGCTGCGGATGCTCAGTTTTTGCTGCTGCGCAGCAGGGCCGGACGCTGGTCGGCCTCGGCCCATTGCGGCCCGTCGAACCAGGCATCGCCCGCGAGGTAGGCGCGCAGCATCGCGAGGCCGTCGAAGCCCCAGAACAGCCGGCCGTCGACCGCATAGGCCGGCGTGCCGAACACGCCGAGCGCGATCGCGTCCGCGGTGTTGCGCTGGAGCAGGGCCTTGCTCTCGTCGCTGCCGGCATCGCGACGCGGTTGCAATTGCGCGGTGAGCGCGGCCAGCCGCGCGGGATCGGCCGCCTCGAGGCCGCCGCGCCAGACGTGGCGAAAGACGGTCTCGGCCACCAGCCGGCTCACGCGGCCGTCGTCGCAGGTGGAGAGCGCGAGCCGCAGGTGCGCGAGCGGGTTGTAGGGGTGCGAGGCCGGCATCGCGATCTCGATGCCGTGCTGGTGGCCCAGCCACAGCACGTGGCGGTAGGTCCAGCCGCGCTTGGCGGGAATCTCGGCCGGCCCGAGCTGGCCGTGCGCCTTGAGCACCGCGCCCAGCAGCACCGGGCGGTAGTCCACGCTGTAGCTCAGGCCCTCGAGCGTTTGCGGCAGCTGCTCGAACGCGAGGTAGGCATAGGGCGAGATGAAGTCCAGGTAGAAGTCGATGTGCTTCATGCGTCGATGTCTCCGATGGCCGGCGCCCGCCAGATGCCGGCCCGGGCCCGCCACTCTATCGCGCGCCAGACCTGCCGCCGCTCGTCGTCCTCCATGCGGCTCCAGCCCGCGATCTCGGGGATGGTGCGCAGGCAGCCCTCGCAGAAGCCGCTGAGCCGGTCCATGCGGCACACCGAGCTGCAGGGCGAGGGCACCGGCTCGGCCAGCCCCCGCAGTTCGGCGGCGCGGTCGGCCAGGGCCTGCGCTTCGGCGACGTTCACGCCGCGGCCACCACCACGTCGGCCACCGGCGCGCCCGTGAGCGTCTCGAGGTCGTGCGGACGCAGCTGGAACACCGCATGCGGATGGCCCGCGGCGGCCCAGATCTCCTCGAAGCGGAACAGCTCGCGGTCGATCAGCACCACCGGCTTCGTGACATGGCCCACGGGCGACACGCCGCCGATGGTGAAGCCGGTGCGCGCCTTCACGAAGTCGGCGTCGGCGCGGCCGGTCTTGCCGACGATCGCGTCGACCTTCTTCTCGTCGACGCGCTTGTCGCCCGAGGTGATGACCAGCACCGCGACCTCGTCGCTCTTGCGCCGGAAGATGATGCTCTTGGCGATCTGGCCGACCGCGATGCCGAGCGCGTCGGCCGCCTGCTGCGCGGTGCGGCAGGCGTCGTCGAGCATGCGCGGCGCATGCGGATGGCCGGCGTCCTGGAGCACGCGCGCGACGCGCTGGACACCGTCGGGAAGGGAATGGAGTTCGGAGCCGCACATGGCTTGGGTCTTCGGAGGTTCGTGGGGGCGTGCGCCCCGCGTTGCAGGCACCCGAGCATACGAAAAAGCCCCGGGCCCCGGCGCCGCCGCCGCGCGGCCACCCTTTCGAGCACCGCACCAATGCGGACAGCGCCGCACCGCGGCCGCGCCACTTTGGGTGCGATTGCGGTGCGCGCACGAGCCGCCACCGGTCTTTTTCGGCGGCATGGATATTGCTCGACCCCATCGCGGACCTCCCGGCCTGGGTGGGTTCGCAGTGCCTCCGCTAACGACGGCGGGGTTCGAGCGAGCCGATGGCGATGAGCCGCCGGATTCGTTTGTCCATCCGATTATTCGCATCCGTTCCGTCGCGGAGGCCTCCTGCCGCTGTCGCCCCGACAGCCCCGGTGGCCTGCATCCGAGGACCGGCTGCCCCCGCAGGACCTCAGCATGAAAATCGCAGTCATCGGCCACGGCATGGTCGGCCACAAGTTCCTCGAGCAGCTCCACGCGCTCGGCATTCCCGGCGCGGAAGTCACCGTCCTGTGCGAGGAGCCCCGGCCGGCCTACGACCGGGTGCACCTGTCCGAATTCTTCGCGGGCAAGACGGCCGAAGACCTCTCGCTGGTCGAGCCCGGCTTCTTCGAGCGCAGCGGCTTCACGCTGCGCCTCGCGGCGCGCGCGGTGGCCGTCGAGCGGCGCAACAACACCGTCACCACGGCCGACGGCGAAGTCGTGGCCTACGACAAGCTCGTGCTGGCCACCGGCTCCTTCCCCTTCGTGCCCGCGGTGCCCGGGCGCGACCGGCCCCACTGCTTCGTCTACCGCACCATCGAGGACCTCGAGGCGATGAAGGAATGCGGCGCGCGCTCGCGCAGCGGCGTGGTGGTGGGCGGCGGCCTGCTCGGCCTCGAATGCGCGAAGGCACTGCGCGACATGGGCCTCGAGACCCACGTGGTGGAGTTCGCGCCGCGGCTGATGGCGGTGCAGGTCGACGAGGGCGGCGGCCGCGCGCTGCGCGAGAGCATCGAGGCGCTGGGCCTGCACGTGCACACCGGCCGCAACACGGTGGAGATCGTCGACGGCGCCGCCGCGCGACATCGCATGGTGTTCGCCGACGGCAGCTACCTCGAGACCGACATGATCGTGTTCTCGGCCGGCATCCGCCCGCGCGACGAACTCGCGCGCCAGTGCCTGCTGGCCGTGGGCCCGCGCGGCGGCGTGGCGGTCGACGACCACTGCCGCACCAGCGACCGCAACGTCTACGCCATCGGCGAATGCGCCTCGTGGAACGAGCAGACCTTCGGCCTGGTCGCGCCCGGCTACGACATGGCGCGCGTGGCGGCGCGCCACATCGCGGGCGAGCACGAGGCCGCCTTCACCGGCGCCGACATGAGCACCAAGCTCAAGCTGATGGGCGTGGACGTGGCGAGCATCGGCGACGCGCACGGCAGGACGCCGAAGTCGCGCGCCTACCAGTTCATCGACGAGCGCAAGAAGGTCTACAAGAAGATCGTCGTCAGCGAGGACGGCAAGCTGCTGCTCGGCGCGGTGCTCGTGGGCGACGCCGCCGAATACGGCACCCTGCTGCAGATGGCGCTCAACGGCATCGCGCTGCCCGAGGATCCCGAGTTCCTGATCCTGCCCTCGAGCGACGGCAAGGCGAAGCCGGGCCTGG
The DNA here is from genome assembly GCF_900115375.1 of Variovorax sp. PDC80. Taxonomy (NCBI): domain Bacteria; kingdom Pseudomonadati; phylum Pseudomonadota; class Betaproteobacteria; order Burkholderiales; family Comamonadaceae; genus Variovorax; species Variovorax sp. PDC80. Next base: position 358,690 of record NZ_FOWG01000008.1, read on the forward strand.
GCGTCGAGGCCCTGCCCGACAGCGCGCAGATCTGCTCGTGCAACGACGTCAGCAAGGGACAGATCTGCGAGGCCGTGGGCCAGGGCGCCTGCACCCCGGCCGCGATGAAGGCCTGCACCAAGGCCGGCGCCACCTGCGGCGGCTGCGTGCCGCTGGTCACGCAGGTCATGAAGATGGAGATGGCCAGGCGCGGCATGGCCGTCGACAACCACCTCTGCGAGCACTTCCCCTATTCGCGCCAGGAGCTCTACCACCTGATCCGCGTGGGCGAGATCCGCAGCTTCGCCGACCTGCTCGCCAGGCACGGCAAGGGCCTGGGCTGCGACATCTGCAAGCCCGTGGCCGCGAGCATCTTCGCCTCGTGCTGGAACGAGTTCGTGCTCAAGAAGGACCTGGCCGCGCTGCAGGACAGCAACGACTACTTCCTCGGCAACATCCAGAAGGACGGCACCTATTCGGTGGTGCCGCGCATGCCGGGCGGCGAGGTCACGCCCGACGGTCTCATCGCGGTCGGCCAGGTGGCGAAGAAGTACGGCCTCTACACCAAGATCACCGGCGGCGCGCGCGTGGACATGTTCGGCGCGCGCGTCGAGCAGCTGCCCGCGATCTGGGAGGAACTGATCGCGGCCGGCTTCGAGTCGGGCCATGCCTACGGCAAGTCGCTGCGCACGGTGAAGAGCTGCGTCGGCTCGACCTGGTGCCGCTACGGCGTGGACGACAGCGTGGGCCTCGCGGTCGAGCTCGAGAACCGCTACAAGGGCCTGCGCGCGCCGCACAAGATCAAGTTCGGCGTCTCGGGCTGCACGCGCGAATGCGCCGAGGCGCAGGGCAAGGACGTGGGCGTGATCGCCACCGACAAGGGCTGGAACCTCTACGTCTGCGGCAACGGCGGCATGAAGCCGCGCCATGCCGAGCTGCTCGCGAGCGACCTGTCGAAGGCCGAGCTGATCCGGCTGATCGACCGCTTCCTGATGTTCTACGTGCGAACCGCCGACCGGCTGCAGCGCACCAGCACCTGGCGCGAGAGTCTCGAGGGCGGCCTCGACTACCTCAAGGGCGTGCTGCTGCGGGACACGCTGGGCCTCCACGCCGAGCTCGAGACCCAGATGCAGGCCGTGGTCGACACCTACCAGTGCGAGTGGAAGACCGCCGTCAACGACCCGGCCACGCGCCAGCGCTTCCGCTCCTTCGTCAACAGCGACAAGCCCGACGAGCACATCGTGTTCGTGAGCGAGCGCGGCCAGAAGCGGCCGGCGCGCGCCGAGGAGCGCACCGAGGCCGCCGACGTCTCGATGGCCTGAAGAACGACAACGAAAGAGGAAGCCCCATGACCCCGCAAGACCTGCACTGGACCGCCGTGTGCGCGGCCACCGACATCCTGCCCGATACCGGCGTGTGCGCGCTGGTCGAGGGCGTGCACGTGGCGATCTTCCGCGTCGGCCGCGAGGCCACGCTCTACGCCATCGACAACGTCGACCCGAAGGCCGGCGCCAGCGTGCTCTCGCGCGGGCTGGTCGGCAGCCTCGGCGACCGCGTCGTGGTCGCCTCGCCGCTCTACAAGAACCACTTCGACCTGCGCAGCGGCGAATGCCTCGAGGCGCCCGAGCATTCGGTGCGCGCGCATGCGGTGCGCGAGCACGAGGGCCGCGTGCTCGTCGCGCTGGCCTGAGGCGCGCGCCCCTTCCCCCTGCATTCCATTTCTTCCCAAGGATCCCCATGGCCTATCTAGCCCCCGCCGAGTTCGTCACCAAGATGGTCGATGCCGGCGAATCCAAGCTGCTGATGTCCACGCGCGACACGCTGATCCGCTCGTACATGGCGGGCGCCATCCTCGCGCTGGCGGCGGCCTTCGCGGTCAGCATCACGGTCAACACCGGCAATGCGCTGGTCGGCGCGATGCTGTTCCCGGTCGGTTTCATCATGCTGTACCTGCTGGGCTTCGACCTGCTGACCGGCGTCTTCACCCTGGCGCCGCTCGCGGTGCTCGACAAGCGCCCCGGCGCCACCTGGGGCGGCGTGATGCGCAACTGGGGCCTGGTGTTCGTCGGCAACTTCGCGGGCGCGCTCACGGTCGCGGTGTTCATGGCGATCATCTTCACCTTCGGCTTCAGCGAGGCGCCCAACGCCATCGGCGAGCGGCTCGGCCACATCGGCGAGGGCCGCACGGTCGGCTACTCCGCGCACGGCGCGGCCGGCATGCTGACGCTGTTCATCCGCGGCGTGATGTGCAACTGGATGGTGTCGACCGGCGTGGTCGCGGCCATGATGTCGACCACCGTCTCGGGCAAGGCGATCGGCATGTGGATGCCCGTGATGATCTTCTTCTACATGGGCTTCGAACATTCGATCGTCAACATGTTCCTGTTCCCCACCGGCCTGATGCTCGGCGGCAAGTTCACGCTGATGGACTACCTGATCTGGAACGAGCTGCCCACGGTGATCGGCAACCTGGTCGGCGGCCTGAGCTTCGTCGGCCTCACGCTCTACGCCACGCACTACAAGACGGCGCCCAAGCGCGTCGCGGGCTGATCGCGCTCCCATGGCCGCCAGGCGCCAGGCGCCGCGCGTCACGCTGGGCCAGCACTCGCTGGCCGGCGTCGGGTCGGCGGTCAACCAGGACTTCCATGGCGCGATGCTGCCCGAAGGCGCGCAGCGCGCCGCCAAGGGCATCGCGCTGGCGCTGGCCGACGGCATCGGCTCGAGCCGCGTGAGCCAGGTCGCGAGCGCGGCCGCCGTGCGCGGCTTCCTCGAGGACTACTACGCCACCTCCGATGCCTGGTCGGTGCGCCGCGCGGCGCAGCGCGTGCTGGGCGCCACCAACTCCTGGCTGCATGCACAGACCATGCGCAGCGACGCGCGCTTCGACAAGGACAGCGGCTATGTCTGCACCTTCAGCGCGCTGATCCTCAAGGGCCGCGAGCTGCACCTGCTGCACGTGGGCGATGCGCGCATCTACCGCGTGCATGCGAGCGCGCTCGAGCAACTCACCGACGACCACCGCGTGCATGTCTCGTCGGTGGAGTCGTACCTGGGCCGCGCGCTGGGCGCGGGCCCGAACGTCGAGATCGACTACCGCTGCTGGGAGGCCGAGGCCGGCGAGGTCTACCTGCTGGCCACCGACGGCGCGCATGCGCACCTCGATGCCGCCGCCGTGAACGACGCGCTGGTGCGCTGCGCCGGCGACCTCGACGCGGCCGCGCTGCGCCTGGTGCAGATCGCCCGCGCGCGCGGCGGCGAGGACGATGCCACCGTGCAGCTGCTGCGCATCGACGAACTGCCCGCGCCCGACGCGTCGGCGCTGCCGCTCGATCGCGAAGGGCTCGCGCTGCCGCCGCCGCTGGCGCCGCGCGACCGCTTCGAGGGCTTCACGCTGGTGCGCGATATCCACCTGAGTTCGCGCAGCCACGTCTACCTCGCCACCGACGACGCCAGCGGCCGCCCCGCAGTGCTGAAGCTGCCCTCGGTGGACCTGCGCGAGGACGCCGCCTACCTCGACCGCTTCGTGCTCGAGGAATGGGTGGCGCGACGCATCGACAGCCCGCACGTGCTCAAGGCCTGGCCGCTGGAGCGCGCGCGCGGCCACCTGTTCGTGGCGATGGAATACGTGGAGGGCCAGACGCTCGCCCAGTGGATGGTCGACCACCCGCGGCCCTCGCTCGACAGCGTGCGCGCCATCGTCGCGCAGCTCGCGCGCGGCCTGCAGGCCATGCACGGCAAGGAGATGCTGCACCAGGACCTGCGGCCCGAGAACGCGATGATCGACCGCGCGGGCACGGTCAAGCTGATCGACCTGGGCGCCACCCACGTGGCCGGGCTCGACGACGGCGGCGACGAGCCGCGCGCGCTCGCGATCGAGGGCACGCCGCAGTACACCGCGCCCGAGTACTTCACGGGCCAGGGCGGCACGGCGCGCTCCGACCTGTTCTCGCTGGCCGTGATCGCCTACCGCATGCTGAGCGGCCAACTGCCCTACGGGCTGCAGGCGTCGCGCATCCGCAGCGCGGCCGATGCCCATCGCCTGCGTTATGTGCCGCTGCGCCAGTTCCGGCCCGAACTGCCGGCCTGGGTCGACGCGGTGCTGCACAAGGCGCTGCATCCGCAGCCCGCGAAGCGGCAGCAGGCGGTGTCGGAGTTCGCGCACGACCTGCAGTCACCGGGTGCCGAGTTCCTGCGCGCGCGAGCGCCGGCGCTGATCGAGCGCCGGCCGGTGCTGTTCTGGCAATGCACCACAGTGCTGCTGGCCGTGGCGGTGGTGGTGCTGCTGGGCCTGCGCGCCTTCGGGCGCTGAAGACGCTCAGCCCGCGCGCTTGGTCCGGATCGCCTTCGAGGCGCGCGAGTTCGGCTCGCGGCCCAGCGCTTCGCTGATGTAGACGCCGGCGTCGATCAGCTTGTCGAGATCGATGCCGGTCTCGATGCCCATGCCGTGCAGCATGTAGACCACGTCCTCGGTCGCCACGTTGCCGGTCGCGCCCTTGGCATAGGGGCAGCCGCCGAGGCCGGCCGAGGACGACTGGAAGTTCCACACGCCCAGCTCGAGCGCCGCCAGCGTGTTGACCAGCGCCTGCCCGTAGGTATCGTGGAAGTGGCCGGAGATGGCGTCGACGCCGAAGTGGGCCAGCGTGGCCTCCATCGCCGCCTGCACCTTGCGCGGCGTGCCCACGCCGATGGTGTCGGCCACGTCGACGCGCTGCACGCCGATGCCCTTCATCAGCTGCGCGAGGTAGCCGACCTTGGCCGGGGCGATCTCGCCTTCGTAGGGGCAGCCGACCGTGCACGACATCGCGCCACGCACGCGGATGCCCTTGTCGAGCGCCGCGGCCACCACGGGCGCGAAGCGCTCGATGCTCTCGGCGATCGAGCAGTTGATGTTCTTCTGGCTGAAGGCCTCGCTGGCGGCGCCGAACACCACGATCTCGTCGGGCCATTCCGCGCGCGGCGCGGCGATGGCGGCCTCGAAGCCCTTGAGGTTGGGCGTGAGCACCGAGTAGCGCACGCCGGGCTTGCGCTTGATGCCGTGCATCACCTCGGCGTTGTCGGCCATCTGCGGCACCCACTTCGGGCTCACGAAGCTGGTGACCTCGATCTCCTCGAGGCCGGCGTCCTGCAGCCGGTGCACCAGGCCGATCTTGGTTTCGGCCGAAACCGGCTGCTTCTCGTTCTGCAGCCCGTCGCGCGGGCCGACGTCGACGATCTGGACGCGGGTGGGGAGTTTCATGGCTTGTCTCTGGTGTCGCGGGAGGATGGAAAAGCAAAATCCATTGTCCGGCAGATGGGCCCGGCCTGCCTGGTACACAAGGCGCGGAAGGTAGCAATGCGCGCCACAGCGGTTGCAAATGGTGCCAGTCGTTGGCTAGCCGTCGCTGCGCTCGAGCATGCTGGTGCGGAACGCCATCTTGCGCACGATGGCCGCGAAGGCGCGCGTGGGCGCCGCCTCGCGCGCCTTCGGTGCCCACAGCATGCCGGGCGTGCGCACCGGCGTCGGGCTCTCGAGCCGCACGGTCGCGAGCCCCGAGTTCGGCAGCACCGCGTTGGCCGAGACGATGGCCGCGAGCCGCGTCTTCGCCACCAGTCCCATGATCGGCGCCAGCGTGTTGATCTCTGCCACCACCTGCGGCTCGGCGCCGCAGGAGCGGAAGCACTCGTCGAGCATCTGGCGGGTGGCGAAGCTCGCGGGCAGCAGCGCCATCGGCAGGCGATGCAGCTCGACCATGCGCAGCCGCTTGCGCCGCGCCAGCGGATGGTCGTGCGCCACCACCAGCACCATCTCCTCGTTGTAGAGCGGCTCGAACTGCAGCGGCCCGGGCTGGGCCGGACGGTAGGCGATGCCGAGGTCGAGCGTGCCCTGCTGCAGCCGCTGGCCGATCAGGTCGGCCGCGAGCTCGTCGACCCTCACGCGCACCCGCGGATAGCGCTGCTGGAAGCCCGCGATGCAGTCGGGAATGAAGCCGAGGTTGAAGGTGTGGGTGGAGCCGATGCGCAGCTCGCCGGCCGCCTCCTGCGGGTCCTCGCGCAGCGCGCCGAGGCCGCGGTCGATCTCCTGCAGCGCGCGCGTGGCGTGGTGCAGGAAGGCCTCGCCGGCCTCGGTCAGCGCCACGCGCTTGCCGATGCGGTCGAACAGCGGCCGGCCCAGCTCCTCCTCGAGCTGCTTGATCTGGTGCGACAGCGTCGACTGCGTGACGTGCAGCCGCTCGGCCGCGCGCGTGAAGTTGAGCGAGCCGGCCAGGGCGCTGAAGTAGCGCAGGTGCCGCAGTTCCATGGAGGCCTTCCGTTGCGTCGAACGATCGATGGCGTCGATGGTATCCATGCAAAACCATCATTGTTAAAAATCGGGCCGCCTGCATAGAGTTCGCTCCCATCCCGCGAGGGCATGACACGACACGACAGCAGGAGACACACGAGTGCACAAGGTCCTCAGCGGCATCAAGGTGCTGGAGCAAGGCACGTTCATCACCGGACCGGCGGCCGGCATGTTCCTGGCCGACCTCGGCGCCGAGGTGGTCAAGGTGGAGCAGCCCGGCAGCGGCGATCCGTTCCGTTCGTTCCGCGGCGGGCTCTACAGCCCGCACTTCCAGACCTACAACCGCAACAAGCGCAGCGTCACGCTCAACCCCAAGCTGGCCGAGGACGCGGCGGTGTTCGACGAGCTGGTGAAGGATTCGGACGTCTACATCCAGAACTTCCGCCCCGGCGCGGCCGAGCGGCTGGGCGCGGGCGAGACGCGGCTGCGCGAACTCAATCCACGGCTGATCTACTGCGCCATCAGCGGCTTCGGCCAGACCGGCCCGGCCGCGGCGCGCCCGGCCTACGACACGGTGGCGCAGGCGGCCAGCGCCTTCCTCAAGCTGCTGGTGAACCCGGCCAATCCGCGCGTGGTGGGCCCGGCCGTGGCCGACGCGATGACCGGCTTCTACGCGGCCTACGGCGTGCTCGGCGCGCTGGTCGAGCGCGGGCGCACCGGCCAGGGCCGCAAGGTCGAGGTCTCGATGCTCGAGGCCATGTGCCACTTCAACCTCGACGCCTTCACGCACTACTTCTCCGAGAACGAGATCATGGGTCCGTTCAGCCGGCCCAGCGTCTCGCAGTCGTACGTGCTCGAGTGCGCCGACGGCCTGTGGATCGCGCTGCACATGTCCTCGCCCGAGAAGTTCTGGCAGGGCCTGGCCAACGCGATCGAGCGGCCCGACCTGTTCCAGGACGCGCGCTTCGCCACGCGCGAGGGCCGCATCGCGCACCAGAACGACCTGATCGCGCTGCTCGACGGCCTGTTCCGCGCACGCACGCGCGCCGACTGGTGCGCGCGGCTCGAGGCCGAGGACGTGCCGCATGCGCCCATGTACGACACGCGCGAGGCCATGGAGGATCCGCAGGCGCGCCACCTGCAGCTCGAGGTCAGCGCGCCCCATCCCGAGGGCGGCGACTGGCGCACCATCCGCTCGCCCGTGAGCTTCGACGGCGAGCGCGCGCTCGAGGTCACGGCGCCGCCGGTGCTGGGCGCCGACAACGCGGCGATCGTCGAACCCATACGCCGACGCCTGCAGCAGCGCTGACGCATTCCCACCCCCAGAAGAAAAGAACGGAGACCAGCCCCATGACCCCATCGAACGCCGACGAACTGACCCGGGCCGCGCTGCAGCGCCTGGACGGCGCGGCCGACCCGCGCTTCGCGCGCATCATGCAGTCGCTGATCGAGCACCTGCATGCCTTCATCCGCGAGGTCGACCTGCAGCCCGACGAATGGATGGCCGGCATCGAGTTCCTCACCGCCGTCGGCCAGGCCTGCGACGACAAGCGCCAGGAGTTCATCCTGCTGTCGGACACGCTGGGCGCCTCGATGATGGTGGTGATGCTCGACCAGCTGCGCGCCGCCGCGCGCGCCGGCAAGAACGGCGAGGCGCTGCCCGCGACCGAGACCACCGAGGCCACCGTGCAGGGCCCCTACTACTGGGACGGCGCGCCCGAGCTGCCGCTGGGCGCCGACATCGCGCCGGGCGTGCGCGGCGAACCGGCCTTCTACAGCGGCCGCGTCAGCGACACGCGCGGCGAGCCGCTCGCGAACGCGCTGCTCGACGTCTGGTCGGGCGACGGCGAGGGCGTCTACGACATGCAGGTCGAGGGCGCGGGCATGGCGGCGCGCGCGCGCATCCGCACCGACGCCGAGGGCCGCTACTGGTTCTGGTCGATCAAGCCCTCGTACTACCCGGTGCCGGTCGACGGCCCGGTGGGCCGCATGCTCGACGGCATGGGCCGCCATCCGAACCGGCCCGGCCACATCCACATGAAGGTGGCGGCCGAGGGCCACGTGCCGGTGACCACGCACCTGTTCGTCGCGGGCAGCCCCTACATCGACTCCGACGCGGTGTTCGGCGTGCGGCCCAGCCTGCTCGTCGACTTCGAGGCCCATGCGCCGGGCCGCGCGCCCGACGGCCGCGCGCTCGAGCAGCCGTACTGGTCCGCGCACTACGACTTCCATCTGCAACCCGCCACCTCGAACGCCCTCTCATGAAAATCGGCAAATCCACCGTCCCGCGCACCGCCATCTGCACCTCGGACGAACACACCATCGTCGTGCGCGGCCAGGACCTCTGTCGCGACCTGATCGGCCGCGTCTCGTTCTCGGACTACTTCTTCCTGCTGCTCACCGGCCGCCGTCCCGACGCCGCCTGCAGCGCGGTGCTCGACGCCACGCTGGTGGCGATCGCCGAGCACGGCCTGGTGCCCAGCGTGCAGGCCAGCCGCATGACCTTCGCGGCCGCGCCCGATGCGCTGCAGGGCGCGGTGGCCGCGGGCATCCTGGGCTGCGGCTCGGTGATCCTCGGCGCCTCCGAAACCGCGGGCCGGCTGTTCGCCGGCGTGGCGGCGCGCGTCGACGCGGGCGAGTCGCTCGACGATGTGGCGGCCGACACCATCCGCGCGCTGAAGGAAGGCCGCCAGGCCATCCCCGGCTACGGCCATCCGCTGCACAAGGCCAACGATCCGCGCGTGGACCGGCTGATCGAGGTCGCGACCGAGGCCGGCGCCGACCTGCGCTACGTGCACATCGCGCAGGCGCTCGAACGCGCCATCCCCGCCATCGTGGGCCGCGAGCTGCGCATGAACGTCTCGGCCGCGATCCCGGCCGTGCTGCTGGGCGTGGGCTTCCCGGTGGCCTCGCTGCGCGGCGTGCCGATCCTCGCGCGCACCGCGGGGCTGATCGCGCACCTGGCCGAGGAGGCCGAGACGCCGAGCGGCTTCGCGCTGTCCTACCAGGCCACGCGCGAGCTGCAGTACGAGGGCGAGCTGCCCGCCGGCTTCGGGAGCGCGGCATGAAGCGCCGCCTGCTGCTGGCCGGCGCGCTGCTGGCCACGGGCGCGGCGTTCGCGCAGGCGCCGGGCGCCGCGCGGCCACTGAAGATCGTCGTGCCCTTCGGCGCCGGCACCTCGACCGACATCGTCGGCCGCATCCTGGCCGATGCGCTGGGCCGCCAGCTCGGCACCGGCGCGATCGTCGAGAACAAGCCCGGCGCGGGCGGCGCCATCGGCAGCGAGCAGGTCGCGCGCGCCGGCACCGACGGCCAGACGCTGCTGCTGGGCACGGTCGGCACGCACGCCATCAACCCCTCGCTCTACAAGCGGCTGAGCTACCAGCCGCTGCGCGACTTCGTGCCGCTGGGCTTCATCGGCGCCACGCCCACGCTGCTGGTGGTACCCGCCGGCTCGCCGTGGAAGCGCGTGGCCGACCTGGGCAACGCGAGCGGCAACGTGAACTTCGCCTCGGCCGGCAACGGCACCTCGGGCCATCTGGCCGGCGAGCTGCTCAACGTGCGGCTCGGCAAGAGCTTCATGCACGTGCCCTACCGCGACGGCGCGCAGGCCATGACCGAGCTGATGGCCGGCAACGTGCAGTTCATGTTCTATCACCCGGCCGCGGTGCTGCCGCAGGTGCGCGCGGGCAAGCTGCGCGCGATCGGCGCCTCGGGCGCGAAGCGCAGCGCCGCCGCGCCCGAGGTGCCCACGCTGATGGAACAGGGCGTGAAGGACTTCGACCTCGTCGCCTGGTTCATGTTGTACGCGCCCGCCGGCATGCCCGCCGCGCAGCGCGACCGGCTGCGCGAGGCCACGCGCCAGGTGCTGGCCCAGCCCGAGGTGCGCGAGAAGCTCGCGCAGCAGGGCATCGAGCAGGCCGAGATGAATGCCGACCAGCTCGACGCCTTCGCGCGCACCGAGATCGCCAAGTGGGGCGAGGCGGTGCAGCGCTCGGGCGCGCAGGTCGATTGATCGGTTCGATAAAAAAAGCGGGACCTCCCGCGACAGGAGACAGACATGCGTACCCGATTCCAATGGCTGGCCGGCCTTTTCCTTGCCCTGGCCTGCAGTCTCGCCCTGGCCCAGGGCACGGCCTGGCCCAACAAGCCGATCCGCATCGTGGTGGGCTTCGCGCCCGGCACGCCGCCGGACATCTTCGCGCGGCTCTACGGCGACTACATGGGCAAGCAGCTCGGCGTGCCGGTGGTGATCGACAACAAGCCGGGCACGGCCGGCAACCTCGCCTCCGACACCGTGGCCAAGGCGCCGCCCGACGGCTACACCTTCCTCTACAACCTCTCGACCGCGTTCACGATCAACCCCTACATCTACGCCAAGCTGCCCTTCGATCCGCAGAAGGACCTGGTGCCGGTCGCCACCACGATGCGGCAGGGACTGGTGCTGATCGCGAGCCCGAAGCTGCCCGCGAAGTCGATCAAGGAACTGCTGGCCGCCGCGAAGGCGAAGCCCGGCTCGATCTCGCATGCCTCCTACGGCGCGGGCAGCCCCTCGCACCTGATCGTGGAATGGCTCAAGGACGAGACCGGCACCGACATGCTGCACGTGCCCTACCGCGCGAGCCCGGTGGCCGACGTGATCGGCGGCCAGGTCGACACGGTGATGGAGCCGATCGCCACCGGCTATCCGCTGATCAGCAGCGGCCGCGTGCAGGCGCTGGCCTATTCGGGCCCGAGCCGGCATCCGGCCATGCCCGAGGTGCCCACGCTCGCCGAGGTGGTGCCGGGCCTCACGATGACCTCGTGGCACGGCCTGTGGGCGCCGGCCGCGACGCCGGCGGCGATCCAGCAGCGCTTCAACGCCGTGATGATCGAGGCCAGCAAGGACCCCGATCTCGCGAAGCGCATCCGCGAACTCAACAGCGAGCCGCTGGGCCTCACGCAGGCCGAGATGGCCGCGGCGCTGCGGCGCGACGCGGAGATCTACAGCCGCATCGTGAAGGCGAAGAACATCCGCGTCGACTGAGCTCAGTAGGACTTCGGCAGCCCGAGCGCCTTCTCGGCGATGAAGTTCAGGATCATCTGCGGGCTCACGGGCGCGATGCGCGGGATGTAGCTCTCGCGCAGCAGCCGCTCGACGTGGTATTCCTTCGCGTAGCCCATGCCGCCGAGCGTGAGCACCGCGTTCTGGCAGGCGTCGTGCGCGGCCTCGGCCGCGAGGTACTTGGCGGCATTGGCCTCGATGCCGCAGGGCTCGCCCGCGTCGTAGAGCGTGGCGGCCTTGAGCATCATCAGGTCGGCCGCCTCGAGGTTGGCCCAGGCGCGCGCGAGCGGATGCGCCACGCCCTGGTTCTGGCCGATCGGCCGGCCGAACACCACGCGCTCCTGCGCGTACTGCGAGGCGATGCGCAATGCCGCGCGGCCGATGCCGATGGCTTCCGCCGCGATCAGGATGCGCTCGGGGTTGAGCCCGTGCAGGATGTACTCGAAGCCGCGGCCCTCCTCGCCGATGCGGTCCTCCTCCGGCACCTCGAGCCCGTCGATGAACAGCATGTTCGAGTCGACCGCCGCGCGGCCCAGCTTGTGGATCTCGCGCACCTCGACCTTGCTGCGGTCGAGCGCGGTATAGAACAGCGTGAGGCCCTGCGTGGGCTTCTTCACCTGCTCGAGCGGCGTGGTGCGCGCGAGGATCAGCATGCGGTCGGCCACCTGCGCGGTCGATATCCAGATCTTGCGGCCGTGCAGCCGATAGCCGCCGTCGGCCTGGCGCAGCGCCTGCGTCTTCAGCCGCGTGGTGTCGAGCCCCGCGTCGGGCTCGGTCACGGCGAAGCAGGCCTTCTCGCGGCCCGCGATCAGCGGCGGCAGGAAGCGCTGGCGCTGCGCCTCGCTGCCGAACACCACCACCGGGTTGAGGCCGAAGATGTTCATGTGCACCGACGACGCGCCCGACATGCCCGCGCCCGAGGCGCTGATGGCGCGCATCATCAGCGCCGCCTCGGTGATGCCCAGGCCCGCGCCGCCCTGCGCCTCGGGCATGGCGATGCCGAGCCAACCGCTGTCGGCCACGGCGCGGTGGAATTCGTGCGGGAACTCGGCGCGGTCGTCGTGCTCGCGCCAGTACTCGGCGGGGAAGTCTTCGCACAGCCGTTCGATGGCCGCGACCAGCGAGCGCTGGTCTTCATTGAGGGAGAAATTCATTCGCTGTCCTTCGCAGGATCCGGTTGCAGGGTGACGCCGCGCGCGAGCAGCCCGGCGATCGCGTCCTCGGCATAGCCGGCCTCGCGCAGCAGCTCCACGCTCTGCTCGCCGATGCGCGGCGCCGGGCGACGGATCGAGGCCGGCGTGGCGCCGTAGCGACCGACCGGCGCGAGCGTGCGGATGCGGCCCTCGCTCGGATGGTCGAGCTCGGGGAAGAAGCCGACGGCGCGCAGGTGCGGATCGTCGAGCAGGCTCTCGGTGCTGTGCAGCCGCGCGACCGGGATGTCGGCCGCCTCGAGCAGCGCGATCCATTCCTCGCTGCCGCGCGTGGCCATCACCTCGGCCACGAACGCATAGACCGCGCCGATGTTCGCGGCGCGCGCGGTGTGGGAGCCGAACATCGGCGAGTCGCGCAGCTCGGGCCGGCCGATCAGCGCGAAGAAGGCCTGCCAGTGCTTGTCGTTGTAGATCAGCACACCGAGGTGGCCGTCGGCCGTGGCGTAGGGCTTGCGGTGCGCGGCCAGCAGGCGCGCGTAGCCGGTGGGACCCAGCGGCGGCTCGAAGCTGTGGCCGCCGAGGTGGTCGCCCATCACGAACTGCGACAGCGCCTCGAACATCGGCACCTCGACCGCCTGGCCACGCCCCGTGCGCTGCGCATGCAGCACCGCCGCGAGCAGCGCGATCGCGGCCTGCAGGCCCACCGCGCGGTCGGCCAGGGTCACGGGCGCGTAGCGCGGCTCGCCGCCGCTTTGCTGCGCGAACAGCGAGGCCACGCCGGCCGCGCCCTGGATCAGGTCGTCGTAGGCGGGCTTGCCGGCATAGGGGCCGTCTTCTCCATAGCCGAAGGCACCGAGGTAGACGATCTTCGGGTTGGCCGCGGCCACCGCCTCGTAGCCCAGGCCGAGCCGCGCCATCGCCTGCGGCCGCGTGTTGTAGATCAGCGCATCGCAGCCGGCCGCGAGCCGCAGGCAGGCTTCGCGGCCCTCGGGCTGCTTGAGATCGAGCACGATCGAGCGCTTGTTGCGGTTGAGGTGCAGCGCCATCGCGCCCATGCCCGCATGGCGCATCGGGCCGACGGCGCGCAGGTTGTCGCCGCCGGGCGGCTCGACCTTGATCACATCGGCGCCGAGGTCGCCGAGGGTCTGCGTGGCATAGGGCCCCATCACCACCGCCGTGAGGTCGAGGATGCGGATGCCCTGCAGTGGGCCGGTGGCGGCGGGCGACTCGCTCATTCGGGCTGGATCCCCGCGGCCTGGATCAGCTTCTTCCACTTCGCGAGTTCCGCCACCGTGAACGCGCCCAGTTCCTCGGGCGTGCTGCCGAAGGCATCGAAGCCCAGCTTGCTCACGCGCTCGCGGAAGGCCGCGCCGTTGGCCATCGCCGCGAGCACCTTGTTGAGCTTCAGCACCACGTCGCGCGGCGTGCCGGCCGGCGCGAACACACCGTTCCAGGAGGTGATGTCGAAGCCCTTGAGCTCGGGCGTGTCGGCCAGCGGCGGCAGCTCGGGAAAGAGCTGGGTGCGCTCCTGCGTGGTGACCGCGATCGCGCGCATCTTGCCGGCCTTCACCGTCGCCAGGCCGGCCGCGAGGTCGACCACCATCATCGACACCTGCCCGCCGATCAGGTCGGCGATGGCCGGCGGCGTGCTCTTGTAGGGCACGTGCAGCATCGGCACGCCGCTCATGCGCGAGAGCGTGGCGCCGCTCACGATGCCGGTGCTGTTGCCGCTCGCGTAGCTGAGCTTGCCCGGATGCGCGCGGCCCCAGGCCAGCAGCTCGGCCACGTTCTTCACGGGCAGCTCGTTGTTGACCACCAGCATGAACGGCAGGTTGCCCATGCGACTCACGGGCGCGAAGTCCTTCACCGGGTCGTAGGGCAGCGACTTCATCAGGCTCGGGTTGGCCGAGTGCGTGGTGTTGGTGGTCATGAACAGCGTGTAGCCGTCGGGCGGCGCCTTGGCCACGAGTTCGGCCGCGATCACGCCGTTGGCGCCCGCGCGGTTGTCGACGATCACCGAGCCCTTGAGCGCCTCGCCGAGCATCTGCGCCGTGATGCGCGCCACCGCATCGGTGCCGCTGCCGGCCGCGAAGGGCACGATCAGCCTGATCGGCTGCTTCGGATAGCCGTCCTGCGCGAAGGCCCAGGGCGCGGCGCCCACGAGGCCGGCGGCGGCGCCGATGGCAATGAAACGGCGGCGCTGCGCCACCGCGACTGTTTCTGTCGCGTTCTTCGTCTGCATGGTGGTTGTCTCCGGGTGGTTGTGGTCAGGGCCGGATCACGCGCTCCGGCGATTCCTCGTAGGGCGGGCTGTAGATCACCAGCACGCGCACCGGCTCGTCGCTCACCACCGTGAAGGTGTGCATCGCGTCGGCCGGAAAGAAACAGCTGTCGCCCGGGTGCAGCTCCTGCCGCTGACCGCCAACCTCGGCCACCGCGCGGCCCTCGAGCAGGTAGCAGACCTGCTCGATGCCCGGGTGCGCATGCGGCAGCGCGCCCTTGCCTTTCTGGATGTGGCCCACCAGCACCTCGAGCTGCTTCGCGCCCACGGTCTCGGGGCCGATCAGCCGCTTGTTGAGCGTGCCCGTGTGGTTGGCGGGGTGGTAGCCCTCGATCTCGGCTTCGCGCACGAAATAGCGGGGGGCGGTGGGGGTCGTCATCGGGGGTTCTCCGTCTTGGGTTCGATCGCGAGGCAGGCCGAGCGCAGCATCGCGGCGATCTCCTCGATGCGTGCCTCCATGCGGTAGCGCGGGCCGGCGACCGAGATCGCATAGGCCTCGCCGCCGATGCGCAGCGGCCAGGCCAGGCCGATCAGGTCGGGAATGCTTTCGCCGAGGTTGCCGTACCAGCCGCGCGTGGCCGAGCGCTGCAGCTCGGCCTCGATCGCCTCGACCGTGGTCAGCGTGGCCTCGGTCAGCGGCGCCAGCGCCATGCCCTCGAGCAGCAGGCGGCGCGCGTCGGGCGCCAGCGTGGACAGCAGCGCGCGGCCGATGGAGTTGGCGTAGGCCGGGCGCGTCTCGCCCGACTCGGCCGTGTAGCGGATGCTCTGCGGCGCGCTCAGCACCTCGAGGTAGACCACCTGGCCCGCGTCGCGGAACTTGCCGAACACCACCGTCTCGCGCGCCGCGTCGCGCAGCTCCTCGAGCGTGGCCTTCACGCGGTCGAGCACCGGGTCGTGCGCCGCGATGACCTGCGCCATCGCGAGCAGCCGGCCGGTCGGGTAGTAGCCCTGGCGCCGGCCGGTCTCGTACATGTAGCCCTGCTCCTCGAGCGTGCGGATCAGGCCCAGGCAGCTCGACACCGGCATGTCGAGCAGGCGCGCCATCTCCGAGAGCGCGAGCGGCTGCTTCTCGCGGGCGAAGAGCTCGACGATCTCGATCACCCGGAAGGCAGTTTTCACAGTCATAAAAAGATTTTCATGCTTGTGAAAAACTAATGCCTCAGGGTTTCCCCTGCCCGCGGCGCTTTCCGGCGGGCGACGGAAGGGGGCGCTGGCTCAGTAGCCGCGCACCGGATCGACCACGCCCGCGATCGGCAGCCCCTGCTCCATCGCGCGGATCTTCCCGGCGATCTGCGCGATCGACTCCTCGCGCAGCGTGCGCGCCGAGCCGTGCGGCGTCACGACGATTCTTGGATGGCGCCAGAAGGCATGCTCGGCCGGCAACGGCTCGACCTGGAACACGTCGAGCGTGGCGCCCGCGAGCCGGCCGCCGTCGATCAACGGGATGAGGTCGTCCTCGACCAGGTGCGCGCCGCGCGCGATGCTGATCAGGTAGCCCTCGGGCCGCAGCTTGCCGAGCGTCTCGCGGTTGAGGATGCCGCGCGTTGCCTCGGTCAGCGGCAGCAGGTTGACCAGCACGCGCGTGGACGACAGGAACTCGTCGAACTGCGCCTCGCCGCTGAACACGCGCACGCCCTCGATCTGCTTGGGCGAGCGGCTCCAGCCCAGCACCGGGAACTCGAACTGCGCGACCGCCTTCGCGACCCGCTCGCCGAGCACGCCCAGGCCCATGATGCCGACCGGGAAGTCGCTGCGCGCCTTCGGGCGGCGATAGCTCCACTTGCCTTCGCGCGCATCGGCCTCGTAGGCATCGAACTCGCGGAAGTGGCGGATCAGCGTGTGGCACACGTACTCGGCCATCTGCACCGACATGCCCGCATCGTCGAGCCGCACGATGCGCGTGCCGGCCGGAATCCGGAGCTTGAGCAGCGCGTCGACGCCGGCGCCGATGTTGAAGATGCCGCGCAGCGCGGGCTGCTCGTCGATGAACTGCTGCGGCGGCGCCCACACGACCGCATGGTCGGCCTGCGGCGCGCCGGGTTGCCAGGCTTCGATCTCTGCGTCGGGCAGTTCGGCCTTCAGGCCTTCGATCCAGGGGTCGGGACGGTTGTCGGTGAGGTAGACGGTGATTCGCATGGAGCGAATCTTAGGCGCGCACGGCGAACGTCGCCGTCGCCGAGGCGGCCCGCGTCACCACTCGCGCCATTCCTCGGTGATGTCCTCGCCCTCGGTTTCCAGGCCCGCATGGCTCGCGGCCGCGATGATCAGCTCGCACAGGTCCTCGCGCTGGTCGGTCTCGATCAGGCTGCCCTCGCTGTCCTCGTTGAGGCGGTTGAGCTGCAGCACCACGCGCTCGACGGCCGCGAGGATCGCGGCATCGCGCTTCGCCTCCGAGGCCTCGTCGATCGCCGCCAGCGTCGCGAGGTACTCGTCGACGATCTCGGCGCAGCGGTCGACCTCGGCCTGCGTGTAGCCGGGGTCGAATTCGGGATCGTGGTCCGCGTCTTCCTCGTCGTTGCGCATGTAGTCGACCATGCTCGCGAGGGTCTTGTCCTTCAGGGCCTGCAGTTCGGGTGTCATCGGTCTGTCGCTCCGTTCGTCTAAGAGATCGCCGCACGAGCGCCGGGGGCGACAGCGCACGCCTTGTGTGCTCTTGCGCCATCTCCTATGCTCGATCGTTCAATCCGGAGACCCTACCCATGATCAAAGTCAGTGTGATGTATCCCTACACCGAAGGCGCCCGCTTCGACCACGACTACTACCGCGACAAGCACATGCCCCTGCTGAAGGCGCGCATGGGCGATGCCTGCAAGTCCTACACCATCGACAAGGGCCTGGCCGGCGGCGCGCCGGGCGCCAAGCCCACCTACATCGGCATGTGCCACGTGTTCTGCGATTCCGTCGAGGCCTTCCAGGGCGCCTTCGGCCCGCATGCCAAGGAGATCCTCGGCGATGTGAGGAACTACACCGACATCGCGCCGGTGATGCAGATCAGCGAAGTGGTGGTCGGCTGAGCGGCCGCCCGCCCACGCTCGCTTCCCTCGCGCCGGTGCCGCCGCCTCAGGCGGCCCTGGCCTGGCGCCGGCGCAGCCACAGCCGGCGCACGCCCCACAGCACGGGCACCAGCAACAGCAGCCACGGCAGCACCGCCGCCACGAAGGTGATCAGGCTGCCCACGCTCTCGGCCAGCACGCGGCCCGCGTTGCGCAGGGCCTGCGTCATCGGGTTGTAGCTCTCGCCGCCGCCGACCAGCGCGCGCACGGTGGTGAACTGGATCTGGATGTGCTGCTTGCTGGTCTGCTGCTGCAGCACCTTGCGCTGCGTCGCCGAGGCATCGAGCTCGGCCTGGGTGTCGGCCAGCGTGCGCTGGATCTGCAGCAGGTCGGCCATGGTGCGCTTGGTGGTGGTGTCGCGCAGCATGACGCGCAGGCTGTCGCGGAACTCGGTGCGGTTCTTGATGCGCGCCTCGACGTCGATCACCTCGGCGGTCTTGTCCTCGCTGGTGGTGTTGTGCGCCACCACCTTCGCCACGCCCGCGAGGCCGGCCAGCAGCTTCTCGACGTCGGCCGGCTCCACGCGCATCTCGAGCGTGGCATTGCCGGCCTGCTGCGGCGTCTCGCGCAGCAGCGAGGACGACAGCAGCTCGCAGCGCAGGGTGCCGCAGAGGTCGCGCACCTTGCCCCAGGATTCGGCGAGCTGGTCGGGCGCGACCTCGACGTTGAGGTCCTGGCGGATCGCGAGGTAGCGCTGCAGCGGCGCACCCTCGCCCGCCTGCTTCTCGGCCTGCTGGTCGAGCGACATCGCGGCGGGCGCGGGCGGCGCGGGCTCGGCCAGGCGCATGCGCCTGGACTCCATCGCGCCGCCGGCCGCGTAGTTGCCCGAGGGCCGGGCCGCGGCGGCATCGACTTCCGCGGCCGCGTCGCGCCGCTCGCAGGCGCTGAGCGTCAGGGCCGCGGCCAGCGCGAGCAGCAGCATGCGCGGACGGGCGCCGAGGCGCTGGAAGGGAGAGAACGAGGAAGGCTGCGGCTGGCGATGCGTCATGAAGAATCCTTCAAGGGAAGTGGGCATCGCGGTGATACGGCCTGTTGGCGGCGCCGGGGTTAAAACGGCGCCGCCATCTGGTAACAGCTTGCAAGCCCCGTGACCGGGGCCGCGGATTCAGGCCGCTGCGGCCATGCGTAGCAGCTCGTCGCCCTCGGCCACCTGCTCGCCGGGCGCAAACAGCAGCTCCTCGACCGTGCCGTCGGCCGGCGCAGCGATGGTGTGCTCCATCTTCATCGCCTCCATCACCGCCAGCGGCTGGCCGCGGCTGACCTTGTCGCCGGCCTTGACCGCGAAGGACACGACCTTGCCCGGCATCGGTGCCGTGAGGCGACCGCCCTCGGCCTGCGTCTCGCCCGCATGGGCGAGGCGGTCGATGGCGGTGATGCGGGTCGCGCCGCCCGCGGCGAACACGTGCGCGGTGGCGTCGTCGAGGTAGACGTCGAGCGTCTGGCGCTGGCCCGCGAACTCGAGCTCGATCTCGCCCGCGGGCAGGCGGCCGACGACCAGCGGACCGGCCACGCCGCCGGCCTCGAGCCACAGGCTGCCGTCGCGCTTGTAGGTCAGCAGCGCGCTCTGTTCTGCGCCGCGGAATTCGAAGTCGAAGCGCCGCGTGTACTCGCCGAGCGCGCGCCAGCCGTCGCGGCGCGCGAAGGGATCGATGCTGCCGGTGGGCGCCGCGGCGAGCGCGGTGCGCGCCACGGCCGCGGCCGCCGCCAGCGGCAGGCCCAGGGTCTCGCGGTCGAACAGCACGGCGCGCTCGCGCTCGATCAGCGCGGTGTCGAGGTTGGCCTTCGAGAACGACTCGGTCGCCAGCACGCCGCGCAGGAACTGCACGTTGGTCGCCACGCCCACGATATGGGTCTGCGCCAGTGCCGCGTCGAGCCGCGCGAGCGCCTCGTCGCGCGTGGCGCCATGCACGATCAGCTTGGCGATCATCGAGTCGTAGAAGGGCGAGATCTCGCCGCCCTCGCGCACGCCGTCGTCGATGCGCACGCGGCTGCGCTGGAAGGCCGTGGCCTGCGGCTTGCGGTAGATGCGCAGGGTGCCGGTGGCGGGCAGGAAGTTGTTGTCGGGGTTCTCGGCGCAGATGCGCGCCTCGATCGCATGGCCGTGGATCCGCAGTTCGGACTGCTGCACGGGCAGCGTGCCGCCCGCCGCGACGCGCAGTTGCCATTCGACGAGGTCGAGGCCGGTGATGGCTTCCGTCACGGGATGCTCCACCTGCAGGCGGGTGTTCATCTCCATGAAGAAGAAGTTCATCTCCCCGCCGTCGCGCTGCTCCACGATGAACTCCACCGTGCCCGCGCCCACGTAGTCCACGGCACGCGCCGCGGCCACCGCGGCCTCGCCCATCTGCTGGCGCATCGCCTCGGTCATGCCGGGCGCGGGCGCTTCCTCGAGCACCTTCTGGTGGCGCCGCTGCACCGAGCAGTCGCGCTCGAACAGGTAGACGTAGTTGCCGTGGCTGTCGCCGAAGACCTGGATCTCGATGTGGCGCGGGCGCTGCACGTACTTCTCGATCAGCACCGCGTCGTCGCCGAAGCTGTTGATGGCCTCGCGCTTGCACGAGGCCAGCGCGGCCTCGAAGTCGGCCGCCTTGTCGACCGCGCGCATGCCCTTGCCGCCGCCGCCCGCGCTGGCCTTGATCAGCACCGGGTAGCCGATGCGGTCGGCCTCGCGCTGCAGCAGCGCCGGGTCCTGGTCATGGCCGTGGTAGCCGGGCACCAGCGGCACGCCGGCCTTCTCCATCAGCTGCTTCGACTCGGCCTTCAGGCCCATGGCCTTGATCGCCGAGGGCGGCGGGCCGATGAAGACCAGGCCGGCGTCGGCGCAGGCCTGCGCGAACTCCTCGTTCTCGCTGAGGAAGCCGTAGCCCGGGTGCACCGCCTCGGCGCCCGTGGCCTTGGCAGCCTCGAGGATCTTCTCCCAGCGCAGGTAGCTGTCCTTCGGCGCGCTGCCGCCCAGGTGCACCGACTCGTCGCAGGCGCGCACGTGGTTGGCATGCGCGTCGGCATCGGAGTACACGGCGACCGTGCGGATCGCCATGCGGCGCGCGGTGGCAGCCACGCGGCAGGCGATTTCACCGCGATTGGCGATCAGGATCTTCTTAAACATTGGACGAGTCTCCCGGAGGATTCTTTTTCAGTTGAAACGCGGGCACGACGCCCGGATCGGGCCGGCCGCTGAAGATGCGGGCGACGCGGGCGAACAGCGCCCTGAGGAAGCGCCAGCTCTTGCGGATCAGCCACACGCTCGCGACCAGCACGAGCACGAACAGCACGAGGAAGACGAAGGGATGCGCCACGGCCAGCCACAGGCCCGCGGGCACCATGGTGTCTTCCACCAGCGAGGCGCCCACGTTCGAGAACGGCTCGGGCGAGGTGTTGATGGCCGCGCGCGTGGTGGCCTTGGCCGCATGCGCGGTGGCCGCGAAGCCGCCGCCGAGCAGCGCCGCCACCAGCGCCATCGCGCCATGGTCGACGCCGAACACGCTGGCCGCAAGCGCCGCGCCGGCCGGAATGCGGATCGCTGTGTGGACCACGTCCCAGAGCGAATCGAGCCCCGGGATCTTGTCGGCGAAGAACTCGACGAACACCATGAAGCCGCTGGCCGCGATCACCACCGGATGCGCGAGCAGTTGCAGCCCGCCCGGCAGCGGCACCCAGCCGAGGTAGCCGACCAGGCCCGTGAGCAGCACCACCAGGTACAGCCGCACGCCGCTGGCCCAGCCGATGGCGGCGGCCAGGGCGAGCAGCTGGGGCATGTCGAGCGCGGTCATGGGATGAAGGAGCCGGTCAGGACGACGCGCCCGCGAGCCAGGACGGCTTGCGCTTCTGCAGGAAGGCCTGCACGCCCTCGCGGCCCTCCTCGCTGGCGCGGATGTCAGCGATGCCCTCGACCGTCTTCGCGATCAGCGCGTCGTCGATCTCGCGGCCCGCCACGTCGGCCACCAGCTGCTTGCAGGCGCGCACGGCGGCCGGGCTCGCGCCGGTCAGCGCCTTGAGCAGTTCGTCGACCTTGGCATCGAGCGCATCGGCCGCCACCACCTCGTGCACGAAGCCGATGCGGTGCGCCTCGGCGGCGCCGAAGCGCTCGGCCGTGAGGAAGTAGCGCTGCGAGGCGCGCGTGCCCATGGCGCGCAGCACGTAGGGGCTGATGGTGGCGGGCACCAGGCCGATCCTGACCTCGCTGAGGCAGTACCAGGCGCTGTCCACGCTCACGGCCATGTCGCAGGCCGCGACCAGCCCCATGCCGCCCGCGTAGACGTCGCCCTGCACGCGCGCGATGGTCGGCTTCGGGCACTCGGCGATGGTGCGCAGCATGGCGGCGAGCTTGCCGGCGTCGGCGATGTTCTCGTCGCGGTTGTAGTCGGCCATGCGGCGCATCCAGTTGAGGTTGGCGCCGGCGCAGAAGGCCGGGCCGTTGGCGCCCAGCACGATGGCCTTGACCTGCGGTGCCGCGCCGGCCTCGGTGAAGGCCCGCGTCAGCTCGGCGATGACCACGTCGTCGAAGGCGTTGCGTGCCTCGGGCTGGTCGAGCCAGATGCGCGCGACGGCACCGTCGATCGTGAGTTGCAGCTTGGTGAAGTCGCTCATGCCGCGTTCCTCCTCACATGCGGAAGATGCCGAACTTCGGCTCGGGGATCGGCGCGTTGCGCGCGGCCGCCAGGCCCAGCGCGAGCACGCGGCGCGTGTCGGCCGGATCGATGATGCCGTCGTCCCACAGCCGCGCGGTGGCGTAGTAGGGATGGCCCTGGTCCTCGTACTGCTGGCGGATCGGCGCCTTGAACGCCTCCTCCTCGTCGGCGCTCCACTGGCCGCCCTTGGCCTCGATGCCGTCGCGCCGCACGGTCGCGAGCACGCTCGCGGCCTGCTCGCCGCCCATCACGCTGATGCGCGCGTTGGGCCACATCCAGAGGAAGCGCGGGCTGTAGGCCCGGCCGCACATGCCGTAGTTGCCGGCGCCGAAGCTGCCGCCGATGATGATGGTGAACTTCGGCACGTTGGCGGTGGCCACGGCCGTCACCATCTTGGCGCCGTGGCGCGCGATGCCTTCGTTCTCGTACTTGCGGCCCACCATGAAGCCGGTGATGTTCTGCAGGAACACCAGCGGCGTCTTGCGCTGGCAGCACAGCTCGATGAAGTGCGCGCCCTTCTGCGCCGATTCGGAGAACAGGATGCCGTTGTTGGCGACGATGCCCACCGGCATGCCCTCGATCTCGGCGAAGCCGCAGACCAGGGTGGCGCCGAAGCGGGCCTTGAACTCGTGGAACTCGCTGCCGTCGACCACGCGCGCGATGATCTCGCGCACGTCGAAGGGCTTGCGCGTGTCGGTGGGGATCACGCCGTAGAGCTCCTCGCGCGGGAACGCGGGCTCGCGCACCGCGGCCTTGGCCGGGCCCTCGGCCGCCTTCGCGTTGAGGTTGGCCACCGCCGAGCGCGCGAGCGCCAGCGCATGCAGGTCGTTCTGCGCCAGGTGGTCGGCCACGCCCGACAGCCGCGTGTGCACGTCGCCACCGCCCAGGTCCTCGGCCGTCACCACCTCGCCGGTGGCCGCCTTCACCAGCGGCGGGCCGCCCAGGAAGATGGTGCCCTGGTTCTTCACGATGATCGATTCGTCGCTCATCGCCGGCACGTAGGCGCCGCCCGCGGTGCACGAGCCCATGACCACGGCGATCTGGCCGATGCCCTGGGCGCTCATGTTGGCCTGGTTGTAGAAGATGCGGCCGAAGTGCTCGCGGTCGGGGAACACCTCGTCCTGGTTCGGCAGGTTGGCGCCGCCCGAGTCGACCAGGTAGATGCACGGCAGCCGGTTCTGCTCGGCGATCTCCTGCGCGCGCAGGTGCTTCTTCACCGTCATCGGGTAGTAGGTGCCGCCCTTCACGGTGGCGTCGTTGCACACCACCATGCAGTCGACGCCGTTGACCCGGCCGATGCCCGCGATGATGCCGGCGCCGGGCGCGTCGCCCTTGTACATGCCGTGCGCGGCCAGCGGCGACAGCTCGAGGAAGGGCGTGCCCGGATCGAGCAGCTCGGCCACGCGCTCGCGCGGCAGCAGCTTGCCGCGCGCCGTGTGCTTGGCGCGCGCGGCCTCGCCGCCGCCTTGCGCAACCGCGGCGAACTGCGACTGCAGGTCGTCGACCAGCGCGCGCATGGCGGCGGCATTGGCCTGGAAGTCGGCCGAGCGGGCGTTGAGTTTGGTTTCGAGTTGGGTCATGGTGCAGTCAATGTCGGGAACGGGGCGCGCGGCCCCCGTGTTCAGGCGGTGCGCGCTTCGTCGAGGCCGAGCTCGGCCTTCATCTCGTCGCGGATCTTGAACTTCTGGATCTTGCCGGTCACGGTCATCGGGAAGGCCGGCACGAAGCGGATGTACTTCGGCACCTTGTAGTGCGCGATCTGGCCCTTGCAGAACTCGCGCACCTCTTCCTCGGTGACGCTCTGGCCGGGCTTGGCGATGATCCAGGCGCAGAGCTCCTCGCCGTACTTGCGGTCGGGCAGGCCCACCACCTGCACGTCCTGCACCTTGGGGTGACGGTAGAGGAACTCCTCGATCTCGCGCGGGTAGATGTTCTCGCCGCCGCGGATCACCATGTCCTTGATGCGGCCCACGATGTTGACGTAGCCCTCGGCGTCCATGGTCGCGAGGTCGCCGGTGTGCATCCAGTGCTCGGCATCGATGGCCTCGCGCGTCTTGGGCTCGTCGTCCCAGTAGCCGTGCATCACCGAATAGCCGCGCGTGCAGAGCTCGCCCGACTGGCCCGGCGGCATGGTCCTGCCGGTCTCGGGGTCGACGATCTTCACCTCGAGGTGCGGCTGCACCGTGCCCACGGTCGACACGCGGCGGTCGAGCGGCGTGTCGGTGCTGCTCTGGCAGCTCACGGGGCTGGTCTCGGTCATGCCGTAGGCGATGGTGATCTGCTCGAGGTGCATCTCGCTGACCACGCGCTTCATCACCTCGATCGGGCATGGCGAGCCGGCCATGATGCCGGTGCGCAGGGTCGAGAGGTCGAACTCCTTGAAGCGCGGATGGTCGAGCTCGGCGATGAACATCGTGGGCACGCCATGCAGGCCGGTGCACTTCTCGGCCTGCACCGTCTCGAGCACGGTCAGCGGATCGAAACCGTCGTTCGGATAGACGATGGCCGAGCCGTGCGTGAGGCAGGCCAGGTTGCCGAGCACCATGCCGAAGCAGTGGTAGAGCGGCACCGGGATGCACAGCCGGTCGTCCGGCCCGAGCTTCATGCACTCGCCGATGAAGAAGCCGTTGTTGAGGATGTTGCGGTGCGTCAGCGTCGCGCCCTTGGGAAAGCCCGTGGTGCCGCTGGTGAACTGGATGTTGATCGGGTCGGTGGCCTTCAGCGTCTTCTGCACCGCGGCCACCTTCGGGTCGGCCGCGTCGCCGCTGGCCAGCAGCGCCGAGAAGCGCCGCATGCCGGGCACCTCGGCGCCCTCGCCGGCCTTGTCGATCCAGAAGGTGTGGGCCAGTTGCGGCAGCCGCTTCGGGCCGAGCTCCTGCAGCATGCCGAGGTAGTCGCTGGTCTTGAACTGCGCCATCGTCACCAGCGCCTTGCAGCCGACCTTGTTGAGCGCGTACTCGAGCTCGGCGGTGCGGTAGGCGGGATTGATGTTGACGAGGATCAGGCCGACCTTGGCGGTGGCGATCTGCATCAGCACCCATGGCGCGTTGTTGTGCGACCAGATGCCCACGCGGTCGCCCGGCGCGAGCCCCAGCTTCAGCAGCGCGCTGGCGAGCCGGTCCGACTCGGCCTGCAGTTCGCGGTAGCTGAAGCGCAGGCCTTCGTGGCGGCTCACGAGTGCCTCGCGATCGGGTTGCCGCTCGACCATGTCGTCGAAGAAGTCGCCGATGGTCTGTTCGATGAGGGGGACGTCGGTGGCGCCCTTGCCGTAGCTCTCGGTCAGTGCTGCAGTCATGTTGATGTCCTTGTCTCCTGGTCTGCGCCCTCCCGCGGGGAGGGGGAACGACGGCTTATGCGGTCTCGGCGAACAGCTCGCGCCCGATCAGCATGCGCCGGATCTCGCTGGTGCCCGCGCCGATCTCGTAGAGCTTGGCGTCGCGCCACAGCCGCTCGACCGGGAATTCCTTGGTGTAGCCCACGCCGCCGAGCGCCTGGATCGCCTCGCCGGCCATCCAGGTCGCCTTCTCGGCCGAGTAGAGGATCGCGCCGGCCGCGTCCTTGCGGAAGGTGCGCGCATGGTCGTTGCGGTCGCAGGCCTTGCCCACGGCGTAGACGTAGGCGCGCGTGGCCTGCCAGGTCGAGTACATGTCGGCGATCTTGCCCTGCATGAGCTGGAACTCGCCGATGCTCTGGCCGAACTGCTTGCGCTCGTGGATGAAGGGCAGCACCGCATCCATGCAGGCGGCCATGATGCCCAGCGGGCCGCCCGAGAGCACGGCGCGCTCGTAGTCGAGGCCGCTCATCAGCACCTTCGCGCCCTGGCCCTCGCCGCCGAGCACGTTCTCCTCGGGCACCTCGCAGTTGTCGAAGAACAGCGGGAAGGTGTTGGAGCCGCGCATGCCGAGCTTGTCGAGCTTGGTGCCGGCCGAGAAGCCCTTGAAGCCCTTCTCGACGATGAAGGCGGTCATGCCGCGCGCGCCCATCTCGGGCTCGGTCTTGCCGTAGATCACCAGCGTGTCGGCGTCGCCGCCGTTGGTGATCCACATCTTGCCGCCGTTGAGCACGTAGTAGCCGTCCTTCTTCTCGGCCTTGAGCTTCATGCTGACCACGTCGGAGCCGGCATTGGGCTCGCTCATGGCCAGCGCGCCCACGTGCTCGCCGCTCACCAGCTTGGGCAGGTACTTCTTCTTCTGCGCCTCGCTGCCGTTGCGGTGGATCTGGTTCACGCACAGGTTCGAGTGCGCGCCGTACGACAGGCCGACCGAGGCCGAGGCGCGCGACACCTCTTCCATCGCCACGATGTGGGCCAGGTAGCCGAGCTCGGTGCCGCCGTACTCCTCCTTCACGGTCATGCCGTGCAGGCCGAGGTCGCCGAGCTTCTTCCAGAGGTCGTGCGGGAACAGGTTCTCGCGGTCGATGTCGGCGGCGCGGGGCGCGATTTCATTCGCGGCGAAGTCCTGGATCGCGCTGCGCAGCGAGTCGATGGTCTCGCCCAGGTCGAAGTTCAGGCCGGGATCGTGCATGGGTGTTGTCTCCTCTGAAGGGGGCCGGCGCGTGGGGCTGCCCGCGCCACGACGCGCTGGAAAGGCGCCAGCTTACGCCTCGTCGCGCCGCAATTGGCGCCACAATGGTTGCAATTTGCGCCACGCCGGCTCCGCCTCGCCATGTCCTCCCCCTCCTTCCTCCGCCCCGCCCGCGCGGTCACGCCGATGGCCTTCGTGCGAGCCATCGTCAAGGGCTACGAGCGCTACGACCAGGACCCGTCCGAGGCGCTGAAGGCGGCACAGATCACGCCGCGCGAGCTCGCGCGGCCCGGCGCGCGCGTGACGGCGGCGCAGTTCGAGGCGCTGTCGGGCCACGCGATGCAGGAGCTCGACGACGAGGCGCTGGGCTGGTTCTCGCGCCGCCTGCCCTGGGGCAGCTACGGCATGCTGTGCCGCGCCTCGCTGACCTCGCCCGACCTCGGCGTGGCGATCAAGCGCTGGTGCCGCCACCACCGGCTGCTGACCGAGGACATCGGCCTCGCGCTCGAGGTGGCGGGCGGCGTGGCCACGCTGCGCATCGGCGAGAACCGGCCGCTCGATCCGGCCTTCCGCGAGTTCTGCCTCGTGACCAGCCTGCGCTTCATGCACGGCTACATGTGCTGGGCCATCGATTCGCGCATCTCGCTGCGGCAGGCCGGCTTTCCCTTTCCCGCGCCGGCGCACCGCGACGCCTACGCGGCGATGTTCACGCCCGAGGTGCGCTTCGACGCGGCGCGCGCGAGCATCGCCTTCGACGAGCGCTACCTCGCGCTGCCGCTGCAGCGCGACGAGCGCGCGCTGCGCACCATGCTCAAGCGCGCGCTGCCGCTCACGATCCTGCAGTACCGGCGCGACCGGCTGCTGGGCCAGCGCGTGCGCGAGCTGCTGCGCTCGCGCGCCGCCGAGACCACCACCGCCGAGGCGCTGGCCACGCTGCTCAACGTGTCGAGCCGTACCCTGCACCGCCAGCTGCAGGAGGAAGGCAGCTCGCTGCAGGCGCTCAAGAACGAGGTGCGGCACGAGCTCGCGGTCGACCTGCTGCGGCGCACCCACCGGCCGATCAAGCAGGTCGCGCTGGCGGCGGGCTTTCGCAACGAGAAGAGCTTCTCGCGCGCCTTTCTACAATGGACGGGACTCGCACCCAGGGACTTCCGGCAGCAGGCCGCCACGCCAGCGCCCGGGACGTCACGCACCCGAGACCTCCCTCCATGAACGGTTACGCGCGGATTCGCAAGCTCCGGGTCTTCGGCGCCCGGGTCTACATCCACTGGTCCGCCCTCCTGGTCGGGGCCGGCCTGTTCCTTTTGTGCATCCGCACGCCGCTGCTCGCGGTCATCACCATCGTCTCCTACTTCGGCATCATCTTCCTGCACGAGGCCGGCCACGCGGGCTTCGCCCGCCGCATGGGCTACCGGCCGTTCGCGATCTACCTCGGCGTGATCCACGGCGTGTGCGACTACGAGGAGCCCTACAGCCACAAGGACGAGGCCATCGTGGCCTGGGGCGGCGTCGCGGCCCAGATGATGGTGGCGCTGCCGCTGATCGCGCTGGCCGCCACCACGCCGCTGGCGAGCGTGCGCGGGCTCGGGCCGGTGGTCGCCTTCCTCGGCTACTTCAACCTCGTGTTCGCGCTGCTCAACCTGGTGCCGGTGGCGCCGCTCGACGGCGCCAAGGCCTGGGCACTGATCCCGATCGCGCTGGCCGAGCGGCGCCACAAGGCGCAGGCCGCGCGCCGCTCCGGCAAGCGCTGAACCGCGGCGCTCACTGCGCCTCGATGCTCAGTTCGCGCATGCGCCGCGTGATGACGTCGAACTCGGCGCGGTAGGCGCTGGCGAACTGCTCGGGCGTGCTGTTCATGATCTCGAAGCCGCGGGCCACGAACTGCTGGCCGACCTCGGGCGCGCCCACCACCTCGCGCACCTCCTTCGCGAGCCGTTCCACGACGGGCTTCGGCGTGGCCGCGGGCGCCAGCAGGCCGATCCAGACGTTGCTGTCGTACAGCGGGTCGTCGAAGCCCAGCTCGTGCATCGTCGGCACCTGCGGCAAGGTGCTCGAGCGCTGGCGCCCGAGCACGGCCAGCGGCACGATCTTGCCGCCCGGCACGTGCTGCATCGCGCTCGCCACCGACGACAGGCCGATGTCGACCGTGCCCGACAGCAGGTCGGTGACCACCAGGCCCTCGCCGCGCTGCGGCACGTGCACCATGCCGCCGCCCAGGCTGCGGTTGAGGCTCTCGCCGGCCAGGTGGCCGAGGCCGCCGATGCCCCAGGAGGCATAGCTGAGCTTGGCGCCGCCGGAGCCGGCCTTGGCCTTGAGGTCGGCGAGGCTGCGCAGGCCAGAGCCCGGATGGGTCGAGATCAGCGCCGGGCTGCGCACGATCTGCGTGATCGGCGCGAAGTCCTTGCGCGGGTCGTAGGCCAGCGTGCGGTAGAGCGCGGTGTTGTTGATCTGCGAGTCGGTGATCGTCATCAGCAGCGTGTAGCCGTCGGCCTTGGCGCGCGCCACCTCGGCGGCGCCGATGGCACCGGCCGCGCCCGCCTTGTTGTCGATCACCACCGGCTGGCCCAGCGCCTTCGACAGGCGTTCGCCGACGGTACGCGCCACGTAGTCGGTCGCACCGCCGGCCGGATAGGGCACGACGATGCGGATCGGCCGCGACGGATAGGCCTCCTGGGCGGCGGCGGGAACGGCGAAGGCCAGCGCGGCGCAGGCGATCGAAAGCAGCTTGAGCATGGGTCTTGTCTCCTCGTGGGTTCTCGTGTTGTCTGGCGCCGCGCGTCAGCAGCTCGCGGCGCGCTCGGGCTGCGAGGGCACCTCGTTGTGCCGCTCGTCCTCGAGCGCCTGCGCCACCAGCCGGCGGAACTGCACCAGCGCCGAATCCATGGCCAGCGGCAGCATCGGCAGCAAGGGCGCGTGCTCGATGTTGCGGGCCTGCGCGGTGATCATGTCGCGGTCCTCGTTGAAGGCCACGATCAGGCTGTCGTAGAGCGTGCGCGTGAGCTGCTCGCCGCCGAGCGAGGGCCGGTGCGCCTGCTGGAAGAAGTAGTGGGTGCTGGTCTCGGTCTCGGGCGTCAGGGTCTGGCAGCTGTGCAACTCGACGGCATGGCGCATGTCGCCTTCGGCGTCCTCCACGGGGCGCCCGCCCGACTGCATCAGCAGCGTGCCCGGCAGCACGAAGTCGTAGACGAACCAGCGGTCGAAGCGCGCCTCGGGCGCGAAGGGCCGCGCGCCGGCCCAGTGCGCGGGCGGCGGCACGTTCTCCACCCGGCGCGTCACGCGCAGGCCGCGCTCGATCTTCTCGATCTCGGGCCGCGCCTGCGCAATCGCGGTCGAACCGCCGAGCGTCTTCTCGTGCACGTAGCTCAGGTGCGAAAAGTCCAGCAGGTTGTCGCAGATCAGCAGATAGGGCGTGTCGTAGTGCAGGTAGCCCGGGATGTGGCGCCACTCGGGGTGGTCGCACGAGAAGTTGTCGGGCAGCAGCGCCGTGTCGGCGCGCTCGGCCTCGCCCATCCACACGAACACCCAGCGGTTGCGCACCGCCACCGGATAGCTGCGCACCCGTGCGCGCGGCGGCACCGTCGCCATGCCCGGCACCTCGACGCAGAGGCCGCGCGCATCGAACTTGAGCCCGTGGTAGCCGCAGCGCACGCAGTCGCCCTCGCGCCGGCCCTTGGACAGCGGCGCGTGGCGATGGCAGCAGCGGTCCTCGAGCGCCACCACCTCGCCCTGCGCGGTGCGGTACAGCAGCAGCGGCTCGCCGATGACGGTGCGGTGGAACAGGCCCTCGGCGGGAATCTCGTGGTCCCAGGCGACCACGTACCAGCAGTTGCGGATGAACATGCGCGTTCTCGTCTCCATCGTGTGCGGCGGGATCGTGTGCCCGCCGCTGCCGCGATCGTGGGGCGAACGGCCGGGCGGCGCGTCCCCCGCGAAGGGGACGGCAAGGACTTCGATCAGCGAGGGAGGGTCAGGCCGCGAGCCGCACCAGCGCGGCGCGGTCGTGGATGCCGAGCTTGAGGTAGGCGCGCTTGCGCAGCGTGACCACGCTCGAGGGCGCGATGTCGAGGTCGGCCGCGATGCCGTCGGCCGTGAGCCCGCAGGCGATGCGCGCCGCCACGTCGAGCTCGCGCGCGCTCAGCGCGATTGCCAGCGCCGCGATACGCGCGCGGGCCAGCGCGATGCGGGTGTCCATGTCGGGCCCGACCCCGCCCGCGCCCACCAGGTTGCGGTGCACCTGCCGCAGTAGCGGCGACACCGCGAGCACGCGCTCGATCTCCTGCGGCGCGAAGCGGCCCATGGCCTCGCTGCGGTAGAGGTTGATCGAGAACGCGGTGCGCGGCGCCGGCATGTAGAGCAGCGCCAGCCGCTCCGAGAGATGCTCGCGCTCGTAGATCTGCTGGCGCCAGCCGGCATCGGGGATGTCGGGCGAGCGCATGTGCAGCACCGTCATCGCGGCCGACTCGCGGGTCTGCACGCGCATCTGCCGCGCGATGCGCGTGGCGTCGTCGAAGCGGTAGAAGTGGCGCCGGTACTGCGCGAAGCAGTCGCGCGTGACGTTGGGCGTGGCCGCGTGGAACGCATGCCCCTCGATCTGCGCCGGCGCCTCGTCGCCGTGCGACACCAGCGAGATGAACTCCACCGGCAGCAGCGCATTGAGGAAATGCAGCATCGCGCGCGCCGGCGCCGCGTCGCGCGGTGCATCGAGCAGCAGCGAGACCGCGCGCAGGTCGAGCACGGCCGACGACGGCCGGCCGAGGGCGGCATCGGAGACCTGCCAGGTGGATTGCGGCGGCGTCGGCTGCATGCCGGAATTGTGGCGGCCGTCGGCGCGGCGCGGAATGCCTGGCGCTCGGGATTAACCCGCGCCGGGCTTCAGGCGGCCGCCGCGTGGCCCCGGCTCAACGCGGCGAAGGTCCGGGCCTGCCACGCGAACTCCTCGGCGAAGGCCTCGGGGTCCGCGATCGCGTAGGCGCCATAGGCATAGACCGTGGCGTAGGCCGCGTACTCGGCGGCCTGCAAGGCGCGCCCGGCCACGGCCTGGAACACCGCATAAGTCGCGGACACCGCCGCATGGGCCGACGCATCGATCGAGGCCGAGCCCGGATGGCTGGCGGCGATGCGCGCCATGCGCTGCGCCGCCTGCGCGAGTTCGGCGCGGCTGCCGCGGCCTTCGAGGTACGCACCGAGCCCGTCGAGGCACTGCAGCGCCTCGGGCGCTTCCAGCAGATGCCGCACGCGCTGCACGCAGGCGAAGCCGAAGCGCAACCGCAGCGGCTCCTGCGCCGCGTCCTCGAGCCGGGCCGCGGCGGCGAGGCGCTGCAGCGCCTCGTTCATGTTGGGGTGGGCGCGGCGCGCAGGCGGCCGAGCACCTCGGGATTGACGACGTTGCTCGGCTGCCCGCGCGCGAAGGCCACGATCTGGTCGAACACATCGGAGAACTGCAGCTCGTACTCCTCGCGCGTCACGTAGCCGATGTGCGGCGTGCAGACCAGGTTCGGCAACCGCAGCAGCGGATCGGCGGGATCGACCATCGGCTCGGTCTCGTAGACGTCGACCGCGCCCATGCCGGGCCGGCCGACCTGCAGCGCGGCCACCAGCGCACCGGGCTCGATCAGGCCGGCGCGGCTGGTGTTCACGAGGATCGCGTCGGGTTTCATGCGCGCGAGGTCCTCGCGCCGCACGATGCCGCGCGTGGCCGGCACCAGCCGCATGTGGAGCGAGATCGCATCGCAGTCGCCGAAGAAGCGCTCTCGGTCCGGCGCGCATTCGCGGCCGTCCGCGCGCGCCCGGGCCATCGACTCGGGCCGCGCCCACACGCGCACCTTCATGCCGAAGGCCTCGGCGTAGCCCGCCACCGCCTGCCCGATGCGGCCATAGCCATAGATCCCGAGCGTCTTGCCGCGCAGCGTGCTGCCCACGCCGGTCTGCCAGCCGCCGCGCTGCAGCGACGCCATCTGCTGCGGAATCCGCCGCGCCGCGCACAGCAGCAGCGCCCATGTGAGTTCGGCCGCGGCGTAGGAAGGCGTGCCCGCATGCTGGTCCGACGACAGCACGATGCCCAGCCGCGTGCAGGCCTCGACGTCGATGTGCGGATAGACGCTGCGCTGGCTGATCAGCCGCAGCCGCGGCAGCCGCTCGAGCACCGGTGCGCGCAGCGCGGTGCGCTCGCGGATCAGCACCACGGCTTCGGCCTGCGACAGCCGCTGCACCAGCGCGTCGGGCTCGTCCACATGGTCGTTCCACACCGTCACCTCGTGCCCGTCGAGCTTGGCGAAGCAGGGCAGCGTGCGCAGCGTGTCGAAGTAGTCGTCCAGCACCGTGATGTTCATGGCGGCGGATTCTGTGCCCGCAACCCGGCTGCGTAAAATGAATTTATCTGGACCATTGCTGCAATCGCCTCATGAAAGTGGACATGCTCGGCCTGCAGGCATTCCTCGCCGTGGCGGAGCACGGCAGCTTCCATGCCGGCGCCGATTCGCTGCACATCACCTCCACCGCGCTGACGCGCCGGCTGCAGAACCTCGAGGCGGTGCTCGGCGTGCAGCTGGTGGAACGCACCACGCGCTCGCTGGCGCTCACGGTGATCGGCCAGAACTTCCTGCCGCAGGCGCGGCGGCTGCTCGCCGACATCTCCTCGGCCATGCTCGGCATCCGCGAGGCCGGCCAGGCCTCGCGCGGCAACGTGACCCTGGCCTGCGTGCCGACGGTCGGCGTGCAGTTCCTGCCCGCGGTGATCCAGGCCTACAGCGCCCTGTTCCCCGGCAACCGCATCAAGATCCTCGACCACTCGTCGGCCGGCGTGGCCGGCGCGATCCTGCAGCGCGAGGCCGAGTTCGGCATCAGCATCGCCGAGTCCTACGAGCCCGAGCTGGAGCGCATCCCGTTGCTGGAGGACCGCTTCGTGCTCGCCTGCCGCGACGACCATCCGCTGGCGCGCCGCCGCAGCATCGCCTGGTCGCAGCTCGAAGGCCACGCGCTGATCGTGCCGGGCCCGGGCAGCAGCAACCGCCCGCTGCTCGATGCGGCGCTGGCACCGAGCGGACTGAACCTGCCCTTCGTCTACGAGGTGCAGCGCAGCTCGACCGCCGTCGGGCTGGTGGCACAGGGTGTGGGCGCCGCCGTGGTGCCCCGGCTGTCCGTGCAGGCCGGCACCTACCCGCGCATCGTGCTGATCGCGCTCGCGCAGCCCACGGTGCGGCGCAGCTTCGCGCTGCTGTCGCGCAAGGGCGCGGTGTTGTCGCCCGCCGCGCAGGCGCTCTACCGCCTGATCCTGTCGATGGCGAAGCCGGCGCGCGGCCGGCGCGCTCAGGCCGGCTGAGCGATCTTCGCGAGTGCCTCGGCGATCGAGGCGCTGTCGGTGGGCCGCACCAGCTTGGCCACTTCGCGGCCGTCGCGCATGAACACCAGCGTGGGCCACAGCTTCACGCCGAACGAGCGGCCCAGCGGACGCCCGCTGCCGTCCTCGACCTTGATGTGGCGCAGCCCCGGATGCTGCGCGAAGGCGGCGGCGATGTCCGGCTGCGCGGCCTTGCAGACGCCGCACCAGTTGGTGCCGAACTCGACCACCGCGGGGCCTTGCAGGGCGTCGATCTCGCTGCGTTCGGGCTGTTCGGTCTTGTACTCGGAGGTCATGCGCGGGGGCTCCTGGTGGGCATTGGATGGTGTGCCGGCGCCGCCGGCGGCCGGTCGTGATTCGATTCGAACAGAAAGCCGGCAGCCCTGCCGCCGGTGGGTGTTCGCTTCAGCCGATGGGCCGGTGCGCCGCGAGCAGTGCCGGCAGTTCGGCCATGTCGCTGAACACCTGCACCGCGCCGACGCTGCGCAGCGCCTCGGGCCCGCTGTGGCCCGACTCGCCCGTGCTGTAGCCGAACACCATCGCGCCCGCCGCCACGCCCGCCATCGCGCCCGTGACCGTGTCCTCGACCACCGCGCAGCGCTTCGGATCCACGCCCAGCGCCGCCGCCGCCGCGAGGTACACGTCGGGCGCCGGCTTGGAGCGCGGCATCTCGTGGCCGCTGAAGATCCGACCCGCGAAGCAGTCGAGGATGCCGACCTTCTCGAGCTGCAGCTCGACCTTGAAGCGATCCGCGCCCGAGGCGCAGGCGATGCGCCCGTCGAGCTGCTCGAACAGCGCGCGCACCGCGGCGGGCGCGTTCGGGATCGCCGTCAGGTCCCGCTCGAGCGCCTCGTTGCGGCGCTCGCGAAAGCCATGCAGCCATTCGGGCGTGATGCGAAAGCCGGTCTTCGACTCGATCAGGTCGGCTTCGTCCTTCACCGCCTTGCCGGTGAAGATGCGCATCGATTCGTCGGTGGTGAGAGGCCAGCCCAGTTCGCCGAGCATCTCGGCAAGCACGCGGTTGGTGATGGGTTCGGAGTCGACGAGGACACCGTCGCAGTCAAAGAGAACCGCGGCAAAAGGAAAAGAGGACATGCCAGAGATGGTACCGGCCGAGCAAAGCGAAGGCCCGTCCAGTCCCCAAAGGCCGAGCGAAGCGATGGCCCGAACCACTCCCCTCTGGCTGTGCCGAGGAGCGCAGGCGTAGGCGGGATCAGGGCCGCAGCTGTCTGAGCGGAGCGCAGCGCAGCGAGTTCTGCGGACCCCCGCCGTAGCCGAGCACCGCAGGTTGCCCGCAGCGAAGCGGAGGGACACAGACAGTGGGGTCGCCTTTTCTTTGGTTACTTTCTTTTGGCGAAGCAAAAGAAAGTGACTCGCCCGCCGGGGCGAAACCCGGCCGACGGCCTGAAAAAAGAAGCAGCCCCCAACTCAGCGCGCGTGCGTCACCCCCCCATCCACCACCAACGTAGACCCCATCACATAGTCCCCCGCATTCGAAGCCAGAAAGATCGCCGCCCCCGCCATGTCCTCGGGCTTCCCGATCCGCCCCGCCGGAATCCGCCCCTTGATCTCATCCCCATGGTCCCGGGCATCCTTGTTCATGCTCGACGCAAAGGCCCCCGGCGCAATCGCACTCACCACGATCCCGTCCTGCGCCAGCCGCAGCGCCATGCGCCGCGTGAGCTGGATCAGCCCCGCCTTGCTCGCCGCATACGAGTAGGTCTCCTGCGGATTCACCGAGATCCCGTCGATCGAGGCGATGTTGATCACCTTCGCGAGGTGATCGCCCCCCGCGGCCGCCTTCTTCAGCAGCGGCGTCAACGCCTGCGTCAGGAAGAACGGCGTCTTGAGGTTCAGGTCGACCACCTTGTCCCACCCGCTCTCCGGAAACTCCGCATAGGGCGCCCCCCAGGCGGCACCGGCGTTGTTGACCAGGATGTCCAGCGAGGACTCGTGCTTCGCGAACGCGGCGACCAGCGCCTGCGCCCCTTCGAGCGTCGACACGTCGGCCGGCAGCGACACGCAATGCCCGAAGGCCGAGAGCTCCTGGGCGGTCTGGTCGCAAGCCTCGGCCTTGCGCGCCGAGATGTAGACCCGCGCGCCCTGCGCGAGGTAGCCCTCGGCGATCATGCGGCCGATGCCGCGCGAGCCGCCGGTGATGAGGGCGGTGCGGCCCTGGAGCGAGAAGAGTCGGGTGGTGTCCATGTGCGGCGTCTCCTGGTGTGCCTGGGCCGCCCGATGGAAGAAAGGCAAGGGCAGCCGGAGGCCGCAGCTTAGTGCCGGCGCCGCGCCGCGGGCGTCACCTTGGCGCCAGCAGCAGGCGCAGCTGGCTGTCGAAGCGGCGCGGCTCGCCGGTCACGGGATCGGTGAAGGCGATGGAGCGCGCCAGCAGCTGCAGCGGCCGGTCGAAGTCGTCGGTGTCGGCCGGCGTCAGCACCGGATAGAAGGGGTCGTTCACGATCGGCATGCCCAGCGCCATGCAGTGCACGCGCAGCTGGTGCCGCCGGCCCGTGACCGGCGACAGCGCGAGATGCGCGAGGCCGTCGAAGACCTTCAGCACCGCGATGCCGGTCTCGGAGTTCGGCTCGCCGGGCGCCTCCTTCACCTGCATGAAGTGCGCGTCGTCGACCAGCCGGCTGCGGTAGACCGACGGCAGCGCGGCCGCGGCGGCCGCGCCGCCGGGCAGCGGCACGATCGCCTCGTAGTCCTTGTGCACCGTGCGCTGCGCGAACATGGTCTGGTAGGCGCCGCGCGTCTCGGGCCGCAGCGAGAACAGCAGCAGGCCCGCGGTGCTGCGGTCGATGCGGTGCAGCGGCGACAGCGCCTCGATGCCGAGCTTGCGCTTGAGCCGCACCAGCAGGCTCTGGTGCAGGTACTTGCCGGTGGGCGTGACGGGCACGAAGTGCGGCTTGTCGACCACCAGCAGGTGTTCGTCGCGGTACAGCACCTGCTCCTCGAACGGGATCGCCGGCTCGGTGTCGAGCGCGCGGTAGTAGAAGACGCGCAGCGGCGCCTGGTAGCGGCGCTCGGGCGTGACGAGCACGCCGTGCTCGTCGACCACCTCGCCATCGCGGATGCGCCGCATCCAGGCCTCGGGCGCGATCGCGGTGAAGCGCGCGATCAGGAAATCGGCGATGGTGGGCCAGTGGTCCTCGGTCGGCAGGCCGACGCAGCTCGCGCTCACGCCGTCGCGCATCGGCAGCGGCGGATGGGCGAGGCGGCCGCGGCTCATGCAAGGGCCTCTTCGAGCAGCGCGGCGATCTCCGCAGCCGACGGCCGTGCGGCCACGTCGGGCTGCAGGCTGCGATCGCGCAGCGCCGTCATCGCGGGAAGCGGTTCATCGCAGCGCGCGGCCAGTTCCTCGAGCAGGCAGCCGAAGGCGCGTACCTCCAGTTGCCGCGCGCGTGCCGCGGCATCGGCGGGCAGCGCATCGGCGAACCAGGCGGCGCCGAAGT
This sequence comes from Variovorax sp. PDC80, assembly GCF_900115375.1. Taxonomy (NCBI): domain Bacteria; kingdom Pseudomonadati; phylum Pseudomonadota; class Betaproteobacteria; order Burkholderiales; family Comamonadaceae; genus Variovorax; species Variovorax sp. PDC80. The sequence goes on from NZ_FOWG01000008.1 coordinate 396,399, forward strand.
CGCCGAGGCGCGCGCCCTGCTCGGGATGCCAGAGGATGTTGTGGGCATAGAGATCGCCATGCACCAGGCCGCGCGCATGCAGGTGCCGCATCGCCGCCGCGATGTCGCGCGCGATGCGCAGCGCGGTGGCGGCGGACCAGCGGGCCTGCTCGGCATAGACGTCGCGCGTGCACGAGGCCAGGCTCGGCGGCCCCGCGAGCGTGCGGAACGATGCCGGCACGCGCGCCATCACCAGGCCCTGCGTGCCCTCGGGATGGCCGTCGATGCGGCCCTGCGCGCCGATCAGGGTGGCATGGGCGCCGGCCGCGATGCTGGCCGCGAGCTCGCTGCGCGCCCAGCCGTCGCTGGTGACGGCCCCCTTGAAGAGCTTGACCGCGACCGGCTCCCGCTCGTTCAGCAGCGCCTCGTGGATCATGCCCGAGGCGCCTTCGCCGAGCTTCGCGCCCAGCCGCAGCGCATGCCAGTCGATGCGCGGCACCGAGGGCGCGAGCGCCGCGGCATCCTCGTCGCGTGCATCGAAGGCATTGCCGGCGGCGGCCAGCCACGACAGCCGCGGCATCGACCACAGCCAGCCGGGCGGCGCCGCGAAGCGGTTGGCGGAGATGCGCAGCAGCTCGAGCCGCGTGCAGCCGGACAGCGTCTCGGGCAGGCTGCTCAGGCGGTTGCCCGCGAGCATCAGCTTCTGCATGCGCGCGCAGTCGCCCAGCGTGTCGGGCAGGCGCTCGATCGCGTTGTCGGTCAGGATCAGCCAGCGCAGCGAGGGCGCGAGCGACGCGGCCGGCACCTCGGCGATGCGGTTGGCCTTGAAGCCGACGATGTCGAGACTCGCGCAATCGCCGATCGATTCAGGCAGCCGCGTGAAGCGGTTGTCGGAACAGAACAGCACGCGCAGGCGGTGCAGCCGGCCCAGGTCGTCGGGCAGGCGGTCGAGCGCATTGCCCGTGAGGTTCAGCACCTCGAGCGTGTCGGCCAGCTCGAAAATCTCGCGCGGGAATTCCTCGAGGCCGCAGCCCAGGTCGAGCCGCGTGGCGCCGGCCAGCCGGCCCGCGCGCAGATCGGCCAGCGTGTGCGACATGTTCATGCCCGCGAGTCTATGCGCGGCCGTCCGCCGCGCCGCGCCGGCTTCAGTGCAGGGCGCCGAAGCGGTAGATGCCGTCCGCGCCCAGCTCGCGCTTCACCTGCCCCGAATACCAGAGCAGGTGCAGGTGCGCCACGGTCTCGCCCATCGCGAAGGTCATCTGGTGCAGGTCGAGTTCGCGCTTGAACAGGATCGGCAGCCCCTCGAAGGCGGTGATCGGCCGCGCCAGCGCGACCTCGAGCAGCTCGGCCAGGCGGTCGCGGTGGTGCTCCTGCAGCTGCTCGACGCGGCGGTGGATGCCGGTGAAGGGCTTGCCGTGCGCGGGCAGGCCGAGGGTGTCGGCGGGCAGCGACTTGAAGCGCTCGATGCTGTCGAGGAACAGCCGCAGCGCATTCGCCTCGGGCTCGCCCGCGTACACGCTCACGTTGGTCGAGATGCGCGGCAGCATCATGTCCCCGCCCAGCAGCAGCTTGAGGTCGTCGCAGTACAGCGCGATGTGCTCGGGCGCGTGGCCGTAGCCGCTGATGCAGCGCCAGGCATGGCCGCCGATGTCGACGCTGTCGCCGTCGAGCATGCGCACGAAGCTCTCGGGCACCGAGGGCACCATGTTGGCGTAGTAGTTGGTGCGGCCGCGGATCTTGTCGAGCGCCTCGGGGTTGGCCAGGCCGTGCGCGCTGAAGAAGCGCGCGGCATGCTCGCCGCCCGCCAGCGTGTCGCCGCTGCTGCAGAGCACGCGTGCCACGTGGTAGTCGGTGGAGCTGATCCACAGCGGCACGTTCCAGCGCTTGCACAGCCAGTCGGCCAGGCCGATGTGGTCGGGGTGCATGTGGGTGACGATCACGCGCACGATCGGCAGGCCCTGCAGCTGGGTCTCGAACACCTGCTCCCACTGGGCCCGCGCCTCGTCGCGCGAGATGCAGCAGTCGACCACGGTCCAGCCCTCGACGCCGCGGTAGTTGTCGCGCAGCAGCCAGAGGTTGATGTGGTCGAGCGCGAACGGCAGCCGCATGCGGATCCAGCGCACGCCGGGCGCCACTTCGAGGGCCTCGCCGGGGGCGGGCAGGGTGTCGCCGAGGGGGTAGTGGAGTTCGCGTTCGAGCAGATTCATGTAGGATTGACGTTTACGTAAACGTCATGGGTTGAGGGCACCATTGTAGAGAGCGCGGCGCAAATGTGCTGTCGCCCCCGCAACGCCCCCTTTCCGGCGCCTCCCGTGTTCCCTGAACAAGCCCTCATGCCAGCGCAAACCTTCACCATCAGCCAGCTCGCGAAGGAATTCGACCTGACGACGCGGGCGATCCGCTTCTACGAGGACATGGGGTTGCTCACGCCCGAGCGTGCGGGCCTGCAGCGCATCTACAGCGCGCGCGACCGGGCCCGCCTCACGCTCACGCTGCGCGCCAAGCGCCTGGGCCTGAGCCTGACCGAGGCCAAGGACATCCTCGACATGTACGACAGCCCGCGCGACACGGTGCCGCAGCTCGAGCGCTTCCTCAGCATCCTGGGCGCCCACCGCGCGCAGCTCGAGGGCCAGCTCGCCGAGCTGCAGGCCAATATCGCGGAAGTGCGTGCTCACGAAAAGAAGGGCCAGACGGCACTGGCGCGCGCGCAGAAGGCCGAAACCGCCGGCAAGCCCCAGGCCAGGCCACCGCGACCGGCCCGAACCACCGCCTGAGAGAGCCCCCCGGCGCCGGGCGCCGCCGCACCGAATCCCCCTCCACCTCACCGACAATCCCCGCATGTCCGAATCCCTCGACGACCTCTTCGCCCACAACCGCGCCTGGTCCGCGCAGATGGAACGCGACCGGCCTGGTTTCTTCACCAGCCTGGTCAAGCAGCAGACGCCGCGCTACATGTGGATCGGCTGTTCCGACAGCCGCGTGCCGGCCAACCAGATCACCGGCCTCGAGCCCGGCGAGGTGTTCGTGCACCGCAACGTGGCCAACATCGTGGTGCACTCCGACCTCAACGCGCTGTCGGCGATCCAGTTCGCGGTCGAGCACCTGAAGGTCGAGCACATCATGGTGGTGGGCCACTACGGCTGCGCGGGCGTGAAGGCCGCGCTCAACGGCACCCGCATCGGCCTGGCCGACAACTGGATCCGCCACATCCAGGACGTGCGCGACCGCCACCACGTGATGCTCGACAGCTTCTCGGAAGAAGTGCGCGCCGACGCGCTGTGCGAACTCAACGTCGCCGAACAGGTGGTCAACGTGGCCGTCAGCACGGTGATGGTCGACGCCTGGAGCCGCGGCCAGAAGGTCACGATCCACGGCTGGACCTTCGGCGTGCACGACGGCCTGCTGCAGGACCTGGGCATGAGCGTGGAAGGCGACAAGTCGCTCGAATCGCTCTACCGCGCCGCGGTGCAGCGCGTGCGCCACAAGTACAGCCGCCCCGGCGAGCTGGTGACCAAACTCACGGGCAAGCCCGCTGCGGCGCCCGCGCCCGCTACTCCCACCACCCCCGCGGCCGACTGAGCCCGCGCCCGCTTCGGTCCATGTTCCCGCAGCGCCTCGACTCTCCGCTGGCCTACGACATCGCGAAGGCGATGATGGACGGCTTCAACCGGCACTACACGCTGTTCCGGGCCGAGTCGTCGCGCGCCAAACACCGCTTCGAGACCGCCGACTGGCACGGCCAGCAGCGCGCGCAGCGCGAGCGCATCGAGTTCTACGACCTGCGCGTGAGCGAGGCGGTGGCGCGGCTCGAGAAGGAGTTCAAGGCCGGCGAGCAGCCGATGGACGTCTGGCACCAGATCAAGCTGCACTACATCGGCCTGCTGGTCGACCACCACCAGCCCGAGCTGGCCGAGAGCTTCTTCAACTCGGTCACCACCAAGATCCTGCACCGCGCGTACTTCCAGAACGACTTCATCTTCGTGCGCCCGGCCATCAGCACCGAGTACATCGAGCCGCGCGGCATGCCCACCTACCGCGCCTACTACCCGGCGCACGCCACGCTGGCCGACAGCATCGAGCAGATGCTCGACGACTTCGCGCTGCTCGGCAGCTGGGCCCACAAGCGGCGCGATGCCGAGCGCGTGGCGAGCGCGATGCAGGGGCGCTTCCACCAGGTCAAGCTGCGCGCCAACTTCCAGCTGCAGGTGCTCTCGGGGCTGTTCTACCGCAACAAGGGCGCCTACGTGGTCGGCAAGATCATGAACGGCTTCGTCGAGCTGGCGTTCGCGCTGCCGATCCTGCACGACGGCCAGGGCCGCTTCCACGTCGACGCGGTGCTGTTCGGCGAGGACGACCTGCAGATGCTGTTCAGCTTCGCGCGCGCCTACTTCATGGTCGACATGGAGGTGCCCTCGGCCTGCGTGCAGTTTCTGCGCTCGCTGATGCCGCGCAAGCCGCGCGCCGAGATCTACAACGCGCTCGGCCTCGCCAAGCAGGGCAAGACGCTGTTCTACCGCGACTTCCTCTCGCACCTGAACTACTCGAGCGACCGCTTCCGCATCGCGCCCGGCATCAAGGGCATGGTGATGCTGGTGTTCGACCTGCCGTCGTTCCCGTTCGTGTTCAAGGTCATCAAGGATTTCTATCCGCCGCCGAAGGACACCACGCGCGAGCAGATCAAGGGCAAGTACATGCTCGTGAAGCAGCACGACCGCGTGGGCCGCATGGCCGACACGCTCGAGTACAGCGACGTGGGTTTTCCGCTCGACCGCTTCGAGCCCGCGCTGATCGAGGAGATCCGGAAGTTCGCGCCCAGCCAGCTCGAGATCGGCGATCGCGACGGCAACGGCGAGATGGAGCTGGTGCTCAAGCACGTCTACATCGAGCGCCGGATGATCCCGCTGAACATCTACCTGCAGGAGGCCTTCGACACGCTCGCGCATCCCGAGAGCCCGGCACAGGCCAGGCGCGCCAGGGAGCAGCTCGAGCAGGCGGTGATCGAGTACGGCAACGCGATCAAGGACATGGTGGCGGCCAACATCTTCCCGGGCGACATGCTGTGGAAGAACTTCGGCGTCACGCGCGGCGGCAAGGTCGTGTTCTACGACTACGACGAGATCGAATACATCACCGACTGCCAGTTCCGCAAGGTGCCCGCGCCGCGCAACGAGGAAGAGGAGATGAGCGGCGAGGTCTGGTATTCGGTCGGCCCGAAGGACGTGTTCCCCGAGACCTTCGAGCCCTTCCTGCTGGGCAACAAGGACGTGCGCGCAGCCTTCATGGCGCACCACGCCGACCTGCTCGACGCCGCTTTCTGGCAACACCACAAGGAACGCATCCAGGCCGGCCAGATGCTGGACGTGTTCCCGTACGAAGAGTCGCAACGCTTCCACGACGAGGAGCAGGCGGCGCATTCCTGACGGGCCTTCGCATCCGCGGACCCGCATTCTTTTTCCAGCATCAAGGAGCACTCACATGTCCGAATCCATCGTCATCGTCGGCGCCGCCCGCACCCCCATGGGCAGCTTCCAGGGCGACTTCTCCTCCCTCGCGGCGCACGACCTCGGCGGCGCCGCGATCAGGGCCGCCATCGAGCGCGCAGGCATCGCGCCCGACAGCGTGGGCGAAGTGCTGTTCGGCAACTGCCTGATGGCGGGCCAGGGCCAGGCGCCCGCGCGCCAGGCGGCCTACAAGGGCGGCCTGCCCGACAGCGCCGGCGCGGTCACGCTCAGCAAGATGTGCGGCTCGGCCATGAAGGCCGCGATGCTCGCGCACGACCTGCTGCTGGCCGGCACGCACGACGTGATGGTGGCCGGCGGCATGGAGAGCATGACCAACGCGCCCTACCTGATGCTCAAGGGCCGCGGCGGCTACCGCATGGGCCATGACCGCATCTTCGACCACATGATGCTCGACGGCCTCGAGGACGCCTACCAGCCGGGCCGCTCGATGGGCACCTTCGGCGAGGACTGCGCGGCCAAGTACAAGTTCACGCGCGAGCAGCAGGACGCCTTCGCCATCGCCAGCGTCGAGCGCGCCAAGAAGGCCACCGACACGGGCCTGTTCAAGGACGAGATCGTGCCGGTCACGGTCAAGGGCCGCGGCGGCGACACGCTGATCGCCATCGACGAAGGCCCGGGCAAGGTCAAGCTCGACAAGATCCCGACGCTCAAGCCCGCGTTCAAGAAGGAGAACGGCACCATCACCGCCGCCTCGAGCTCGTCGATCAACGACGGTGCCGCCGCGCTGGTGATGATGACCGAGTCGCATGCGAAGAAGATCGGCGCCAAGCCGATCGCGCGCATCGTCGGCCATGCCACGCACGCGCAGCAGCCCGAGTGGTTCTCGACCGCGCCGGTGGGCGCCGTGGCCAAGCTGTTCAAGAAGACCGGCTGGAGCGTCAAGGACGTGGACCTCTGGGAGGTCAACGAGGCCTTCGCGGTGGTGCCGATGGCGCTGATGCACGAGCTCGACGTGTCGCACGACCGCGTCAACATCCACGGCGGCGCCTGCGCGCTGGGCCACCCGATCGGCGCCAGCGGCGCGCGCATCATGGTCACGCTGATCCATGCGCTGAAGGCGCAGGGCAAGAAGCGCGGCGTGGCCACGCTGTGCATCGGCGGCGGCGAAGGCACCGCCGTGGCGCTCGAACTGCTGTAAAAGGTACGGCGCCCGTCCGCCGGCCCGGGCCGCCCGCCGCCTTCCGCCCCTCCCCGGGGCGGCCGGCCGGCGGCGGCTGCCGGCGGTCTTTCCCAGTTTTCGAACGAATCGCAGAAAAGCAGGAGGTCCCATGCGTCCCTTTCATTCACGCAACGTCATCGCCGCCGTGCTCGCGGGCGCCCTGCTCGCGCCGGCCGCCTGGGCGCAGAAGCGCGACAACGTGCTGTTCCAGGCCGCCACCGACGAGCAGCCCGCCGTCATCAAGACGCTGGAGAAGCTGGTCAACATCGAGACCGGCACCGGCGACGCCGAGGGCATCGCCGCGGCGGGCAACTTCCTCGAGGGCGAGCTGAAGAACCTGGGCTTCACCGTCACGCGCAGCAAGTCGGCCGGCCTGGTGGTGGGCGACAACATCGTCGGCAAGCTCAAGGGCCGCGGCGGCAAGAACCTGCTGCTGATGTCGCACATGGACACCGTCTACCTCAAGGGCACGCTCGCCAAGGCGCCGTTCCGCATCGAGGGCGACAAGGCCTACGGCCCGGGCATCGCCGACGACAAGGGCGGCAATGCCGTGATCCTGCACACGCTCAAGCTGCTCAAGGACTACGGCGTGCGCGACTACGGCACCATCACCGTGCTGTTCAACACCGACGAGGAGAAAGGCTCCTTCGGCTCGCGCGACCTGATCCAGGAAGAGGCCAAGCTGGCCGACTACGTGCTCTCGTTCGAGCCCACCGGCGCCGGCGACGAGAAGCTCTCGCTCGGCACCTCGGGCATCGCCTACGTGCAGGTCAACATCACCGGCAAGGCCTCGCACGCGGGCGCCGCGCCCGACCTCGGCGTGAACGCGCTGGTCGAGGCCTCCGACCTGGTGCTGCGCACCATGAGCATCGACGACAAGTCGAAGAACCTGCGCTTCAACTGGACCATCGCCAAGGCCGGCAACGTCTCGAACATCATCCCGGCCAGCGCCACGCTCAACGCCGACGTGCGCTATGCGCGCAACGAGGACTTCGATGCCGCGATGAAGACGCTCGAGGAGCGCGCGCAGCAGAAGAAGCTGCCCGATGCCGACGTGAAGGTGATCGTCACGCGCGGCCGCCCGGCCTTCAATGCCGGCGAAGGCGGCAGGAAGCTGGTCGACAAGGCGGTGGGCTACTACAAGGAAGCCGGCGGCACGCTGGGCGTGGAAGAGCGCACCGGCGGCGGCACCGACGCGGCCTACGCGGCGCTGTCGGGCAAGCCCGTGATCGAGAGCCTGGGCCTGCCCGGCTTCGGCTACCACAGCGACAAGGCCGAGTACGTGGACATCAGCGCGATCCCGCGCCGGCTCTACATGGCGGCCCGCCTGATCATGGACCTGGGTTCGGGCAAGTAACGACGACGCGACGAGAACGACACAAGGAGACACGCCATGCTGCTGAGCACAGACCAGGAAGCCATCCGCGACGCCGTGCGCGATTTCGCGCAGGCCGAACTCTGGCCCCACGCGCCGAAATGGGACCGCGAGCACAGCTTTCCGAAGGAAGTGCACCAGGGCCTCGCGGCGCTCGGTGCCTACGGCATCTGCGTGCCCGAGGAGCACGGCGGCGCAGGCCTCGACTACCTCACGCTCGCGCTGGTGCTCGAGGAGATCGCGGCCGGCGACGGCGGCACCAGCACCGCGATCAGCGTGACCAACTGCCCCGTCAACGCGATCCTGATGCGCTACGGCAATGCGCAGCAGAAGAAGCAGTGGCTCGAGCCACTGGCGCAGGGACGGATGCTCGGCGCCTTCTGCCTGACCGAGCCGCAGGCCGGCAGCGACGCCTCGAGCCTGCGCACCACCGCGCGCAAGGACGCCGACGGCTATGTGATCGACGGCGTGAAGCAGTTCATCACCAGCGGCAAGAACGGCCAGGTGGCGATCGTGATCGCGGTCACCGACAAGGCCGCGGGCAAGCGCGGCATGAGCGCCTTCATCGTGCCGACCGACGCGCCGGGCTACCAGGTGGCGCGGCTCGAGGACAAGCTCGGCCAGCACAGCAGCGACACCGCGCAGATCAACTTCGACGGCTGCCGCATCCCGGCGGAGAACCTGATCGGCGCCGAGGGCGAGGGCTACAAGATCGCGCTCGGCGCGCTCGAGGGCGGCCGCATCGGCATCGCGGCGCAGAGCGTGGGCATGGCGCGCAGCGCCTTCGACGTGGCCGTGGCCTATGCCAAGGAACGCCAGGCCTTCGGCGGGTCCATCTTCGACCAGCAGGCCGTGGGCTTCCGGCTCGCCGACTGCGCGACGCAGCTCGAGGCCGCGCGCCAACTGATCTGGCATGCCGCGAGCCTGCGCGACGCCGGCCGCCCTTGCCTCAAAGAGGCCGCGATGGCCAAGCTGTTCGCGAGCGAGATGGCCGAGCGCGTGTGCAGCGCCGCGATCCAGACCCTGGGCGGCTACGGCTACGTGAACGACTTCCCGCTCGAGCGCATCTACCGCGACGTGCGCGTGTGCCAGATCTACGAAGGCACCTCGGACATCCAGAAGCTGCTGATCCAGCGGGCACTGTGAGCCGGCCGCGCTGATGCGCCGCCCCGGATGGCGCGCCCTCGCGGCGCTCGCGCTGGCCGCGCTCGGCCTCTGGAGCTTCGCGATCGAGCCGCGCTGGGTCGCGGCGCGCACCGAGACGCTGGACAGCGCCGCCTGGGGCGCGCAGCCGCGGCTGCGCATCGCGGTCGCGAGCGACTGGCACCTGACCGAACGCAGCCTCTGGCGCGTGACCGACGTGGAGCGCGCGCGCCGCATCGTCGACGCCATCAATGCCGCGCAGCCCGACCTGGTGCTGCTGCCCGGCGACTTCCTGGCCGGCCATGGCGGCGACGAGCCGCTGCCGATCGAGACCATGGCCGAGGTGCTCGGGCGGCTGAAGGCGCCGCTGGGCGTGTACGCGGTGCTCGGCAACCACGACTGGTGGCACGACGGCGCGCGCATCACGCACGCGCTGTCGGCGCAGGGCATCGTGGTGCTCGAGAACGATGCCGTGCCGCTGCCCGGGCGCGATCTCTGGGTGGTGGGCATCGGCGATCACTCCACCGGTCATTCGCGGCCCGAACGCGCCTTGTCGCGCGTGCCGGCCGGCGCTCCCACGCTGGTGCTGATGCACGACCCCGCGAGCCTGGCCGGGATGCCGCGCCTCGCCGCGCCCGCGCCGGTGCTCACCGTGGCCGGCCACACCCATGGCGGCCAGGTCTGGGTGCCGGGCTACGGCGCGCCGATCGTGCCCGGCGCGGCGCCGCGCACCTGGGCCTATGGCTGGATCGAGAACCGCGGCCGGCGCATGTACGTGACCAGCGGCCTGGGCGTGAGCATCCTGCCGGTGCGCCTCAACATGCGGCCCGAGTGGGTGCTGTTCGAGTAGGGACCACCGATCGCGCACCCGCGCCTTGTCATCGGTTTCGACGACAGACAGCCGCCGCGCGGCGGCGCACGATGGCGGCCTTCCGTTCGTTCATCGAGGCCGCCGCCATGACCCGTTCTTCTTCCGCCCCCTTGCGCCGCCCGGCGCGTCTTGCAGCGTGCGCGCTCGCCGTGCTCGCCATCGGCGCCCAGGCCCAGCAGCCGGCCGCGCCCGACATCGCCACCCTGACCGCCAGCGAGGCGGTGCGCGAGCTCTGCGCCGGCCGGCTGACCAGCGAGCAGCTGGTCACGGCCTACATCGCGCAGGCCAGGGCCAAGGCGAACCTCAACGCCTTCATCACGCTCGACGAGCAGGGCGCGCTCGCGGCCGCGCGCGCCGCCGATGCCGCGCGCAAGCCGGGCGCGGCCTGCAAGCCGCTGGCCGGCCTGCCGGTGGCGATCAAGGACAACATCCAGGTGCGCGGCCTGCCCGCCAGCGCCGGCACGCCCGCGCTCAAGGGCTTCGTGCCGACAGCCGACGCGCCGGTGGTCGCGAAGCTGCGCGCGGCCGGCGCCATCGTGCTGGGCAAGACCCACATGCACGAGCTGGCCTTCGGCGTCACCGGCTACAACCCGGCCTTCCCCTCGGGCCCCGAGGTCGGCGTGCGCAATGCCTACGACCCGCGCCGCATCGCGGGCGGTTCCTCGTCGGGCAACGGCGCGGCGCTCGGCGCGCGCATGGTGTCGGCCGCGCTGGGCACCGACACCGGCGGCTCGGTGCGCATTCCCTGCGCCTTCAACGGCTGCGCGTCGCTGCGGCCCTCGATGGGCCGCTATCCGCAGCAGGGCATCGCGCCGATCTCGCACACGCGCGACACCGCCGGCCCGATGGCGCTGTCGGTGGCCGACCTGGTGCTGCTCGACCGCGCGATCGCGGGCGGCGCGGCGGTGCGTCCCGCCGACCTGAAGCGCGTGCGGCTCGGCGTGGTGCCGGCCTTCTTCGCCAACCTCGATGCCGACACCCGTGCCGCCACCGATGCCGCGCTGGCCAAGCTGCGCGCGGCCGGCGTCACGCTGGTCGAGCTCGAGATGCCGAAGCTCGCCGAACTCAACGGCGCCGTGGGCTTCCCGGTCGCGCTCTACGAGGCGAACGACGACATGGCGGCCTACCTCGCGAAGTACGACACGGGCATCGACCTGAAGCAGTTCGCCGCGGGCATCGCGAGCCCCGACGTCAAGGGCACCTTCGACGGCCTGGTGCTGCCGCGCAAGCTGCCGGCAGCGAACGGCACGGTCGACGCCAAGCCGGCCTACGACCACGCGATGCGCGTGGCGCGACCGGCGCTGCAGAAGCTCTACCGCGACACCTTCACGAAGCACCGGCTCGACGCGCTGGTGTTCCCGACCGTGCCGCAGGTGGCGCTGCTGGCCGCGCCCGAGGCCAGCAGCCCCGAGAACTTCGGCGCGCTGATCCAGAACACCGACCCCGGCAGCAATGCCGGCATCCCGGGGCTGCAGCTGCCCTCGGCGCTGGGCGCGACCAGCGGCCTGCCGATCGGGCTCGAGCTCGACGGCCCCGCGGGCAGCGACCGCCGCCTGCTGGCGCTGGGCCTCGCGATCGAGCCCTTGCTGGGGCGGCTGCCGGCGGCGAAGTAGTTCAATCGCGCGGCAGCACGCCCGCGAGCGCCGAGCGGCGCTCGATGCCGAGCTTGTCGAAGATGCGCCGCAGGTAGGTGCGCACCGTGGGCACGCCCACCGCCATGCGGCGCGCGATGTCCTTGTCGGTGAGGCCTTCGCGCACGGCGCGCGCCACCTGCTGCTCGCGCGCGCTGAGGCTGGCCCAGGGCGAGGCGGCCGCGCTTCCCGCGCCGCCGGTGCGCTGCTGCGCGCGCCGCAGCGCGCCCGCGAACGCGGGCTCGATCAGGTCGAGCATCAGCGTCTCGCGCGCGCCGAAGTCGCCGCGCTCCTTGCGGCGCCAGATGCGCAGGTCGCCGAGCGCGCGCTCGCCGTCGAAGGTGTGCAGGTTCAGGCCCCAGTGCAGGCCGTCGCGCGCGAGGAAGTCGTTGAAGAAGGGCGTGCGCATCAGTTCGCGCTGCGGCATCACCTCGGTCACGCGCGTGGCGCGGCGGCGCGACTGCAGCACGAAGGTGATCGGGTCGTGGTGCTGGTGCCACTGCGCATAGGTGTCGAGGTTGGCCGGCGCCATGTTGATCGCCACGCGCGAGCCGAAGCCGCCGCACTCGGCGTCCCAGACGAAGGAGGCGAACTGGTCGGCCCGCAGCAGGCCGAGCAGCGCATGGCCGAGGCGCTCGCGGATCTCGCGCTCGCCGCCCTCGTCGTCGCGCGCGAGCAGCGTGAACACGCCGCGCAAGGCCTGCTGTTCGGAAGCGCTCAGGTACATGGCCGTTGTTCCTCGATGGTGTGCGTTGGCGGCTCGTGGTCCACCCCGGTCTCCGGGGCGCCACGTTAGCGGGTAGCAAGCGGCACGCCAAGGGTGGATGCCCGCGGGTCGATGGGCGGACACATGGCGCGGGCAGAATGGGCCGCGAAGCCGCCATGCCACCGACCCCGCCCACGCCTCCCGCCAGCGCCAAGCGCTCGTCCGCGCAGGCCGCCGGCCTGCTGCAGCGGCTGCGCGCCTACTGGGTCGAATCGCCCAACCCGAATCCGCTGGTCGACCAGAGCCTGGCGCGCGCCTACATCGTCGACACCATGGACACGCCGCTGTCGGCCGCCGTCACCGCCGCGGTGTTCTGGATCACCTTCCTCGTGCTCACCGGCCACAAGGGCACGCTGGTGTGGGCGGCGCTGGTGCATGGCATGCAGTGGCACATGCATCGCCACCTGCGCAGCCTCGCGCCGGAGGCGATCGATGCCGCCTCGGCCTGGGCCACGCGCCGCCGCCTCGAGCTGCGCATGCTGTTCCCGGGCGTGGTGTGGGCACTGGCGCCGTGGCTGTTCTTCCCGAGCGGCGATCTCGCGCACATCCTGCTGCTGTACTTCTTCGTCAGCGGCGTCACCGGCGTGATCATCGCGGCGCTCGCGCAGTGGTGGCTCGCGGCCCTGTGCTTCAGCGTGCCTGTGTTCCTGAGCCTCGCGCTGCGGCTGGTGATCGAGCCCGGCAGCGTGACGGTCATCATGGGCTGCCTCGCGCTCTCGCAGCTGCTGGCGGCGCTCCACTACGCGCGCAAGCAGAACCGGCTGATCGTGGGCTCGATCGAGAACGGCTTCGAGAACGCGCGGCTGGCCGATGCGCTGGCGCGCCAGCTCGAGCACGTGGCGCAGCTCGCGGCGCAGCGCGCGCGCATCTTCGCGGCCGCCAACCACGACCTGCGCCAGCCCATGCATGCGCTCGCGATCTTCGTCGACGCGCTCGACACGCGCCACGCGCCCACGGCCGAGAACCTGCGCTTCATGCGCGACAGCGTCGATGCGCTGCGCGGCTCGATCGACGCGCTGCTCGACATCGCGCAGCTCGACGGCGGCGTGGCGCCGGTGCGCTTCGAGCCGGTGCGGCTGGCCACGCTGTTCGCACCGCTGCAGGGGCGCTTCGCGGCGCTGGCGCAGGCCAAGGGGCTGGTGCTGCGCATCCGCGCCACGCCCGCGGTGGTGCGCGCCGACGCGCGCATGCTCGCGCGGCTGCTCGGCAACCTGGTCGACAACGCGATCAAGTACACGCCCCACGGCACGGTGCTGGTGTGCGCGCGGCGCACGCGCGGCGGCCCCTCGGGCACCGCACCTGCCTGGCGCATCGAGGTGCGCGATTCGGGCGTGGGCATCGACACGGCGCACCGCGAGCAGGTGTTCGAGGAGTTCTTCCAGGTCGACAACCCCGGGCGCGACCGCAGCCGCGGGCTCGGCCTCGGGCTGTCGCTGGTGGCCAGCATGGCGCAGGTGATGGGCGCGCGCATCGCGCTGCGCAGCGCGCCGGGGCGCGGCAGCACCTTCTCGCTGGTGCTCGAGCAGATGGCGCCGCTGCCGGGCGCGGCCCCCGCCGAGGTGCCGCCGGAGGCAGCGCCCCCCACCGGCGGGCCGATCCGCATCCTGGTGCTCGACGACGAACAGCCGGTGCGCGAGGCCATGCGCTCGCTGCTCGGCGGCTGGGGCCACGAGGTGGCGCTGGCCGCCAATCCGCGCGAGGCGCTGCAGCAGGCCGGCGTGTTCGACCTGATGCTCAGCGACCTGCGCCTGGGCAGCGGGCTCTCGGGGCTGGCCGCCGCGCAGGCGCTGCAGGCGGTGGGCAAGGCGCGCCACGTGGTGATCCTCACGGGCGAGACCGCGCACGCGAACCGCGCCGAGGTCGAGCGCGCGGGCTATGCGCTGATCTACAAGCCGGCCGACACACCGGCGCTGCGCGAGGCGATCGCGCAGAGCATGCGGCCGGCCGAGGCGCGCTGATCCCCCTCGCGGCGGCCCCAGGGCTTGCCCTCTGGAGGGCCGGGCCCGCACGGTGTTCCAATAGGGGCCTCCATGCCCAGCGTTCCCGATCCCTCCACCGCACCCTGCCCCTGCGGCCGTACCGACCGCCGCGACAAGCCCATCGCCTACGCGATGTGCTGCGGCCGCTACCTCGACGACTTCGAGCACACCCCCGCGCCCGATGCCGAATCGCTGATGCGTTCGCGCTATACGGCCTTCGTGCGCGAGCGTGCCGAGTACCTGCTCGGCACCTGGCACGCGAGCACGCGGCCGGCCTCGCTCGACTTCGAGCCGGACGTGCGCTGGCTCGGGCTCGACGTGCGCGGCCGCTCGATGAGCGATGCCGACCATGCCGAGGTCGAGTTCGTCGCGCGCCAGCGCGGCGCCTCGGGCACGGCTTCTCGGCTGCACGAGCGCAGCCGCTTCGTGCGCGAGTCCGATGCCGAGGGCCTGTCGCGCTGGTACTACGTCGACGGCGACCTGCAGGCGCGCGCCTGAAGCCCGGCGCGAAAGCGCGCCGTCTTGACGCGGGCGGTTGACGGCGAGGGCCGGCGCTCGCACAATCGGCCCCGCTCCGGGGTGCACGCATGTGGCGTGCTGAGATGGCAAAGCTGCCGACCCGCGAACTTGATCCGGGTCATACCGGCGTAAGAAGAGCTGCACTCCCTGGCTTCGGTCCGTCCCTCCACCCGAGACGGCGCCCACAGCCCACCGAGCGATTGCGGAGCACCCTTTCCATCCACAAGGAGTGCCCTGCATGAATGCCCCCGACAAGTTCACCACCCTGCTCTCGCTCACGCGCGAGCCCTTCCCCGCGTCGCACAAGTGCGTTATCCCCGGCAGCAGGCCCGACCTGTTCGTGCCGGTGCGCGACGTGAAGCTCACCAACGGCGAGACCGTGTCGCTCTACGACACCTCGGGCCCCTACACCGACCCGAAGGTCGAGATCGACGTGCGCCGTGGCCTGCCCGACGTGCGCGGTGCCTGGGTCGCCGAACGCGGCGACACCGAGAGCTACGAGGGGCGCACGCACCATGCGCTCGACGACGGCGCGAAGAACGAGGACCGCGATGCCCAGCGCCTGGCCGAGCTGCGCGCCGGCGCCTCGGCGCTGCAGCGCACGCCGCGCCGCGCGAAGTCGGGCGCCAACGTCACGCAGATGCACTACGCGCGCCGCGGCATCGTCACGCCCGAGATGGAGTACGTGGCGCTGCGCGAGAACGGCAAGCGCGAGTGGATGGCCGAGTACCTCGCCAACGAGGAGCGCGCGAAGCGCGTGGCCGGCAACCCCATGGGCGCGAGCATCCCGCGCATCATCACGCCCGAGTTCGTGCGCGACGAGGTGGCGCGCGGCCGCGCGATCATTCCCGCCAACATCAACCACCCCGAGGTGGAGCCGATGGCGATCGGGCGCAACTTCAAGGTGAAGATCAACGCCAACATCGGCAACTCGGCCGTGACCTCGAGCATCGAGGAAGAGGTGGAGAAGCTGGTGTGGGCGATCCGCTGGGGCGCCGACAACGTGATGGACCTGTCGACCGGCAAGAACATCCACACCACGCGCGACTGGATCGTGCGCAACAGCCCCGTGCCCATCGGCACCGTGCCGATCTACCAGGCGCTCGAGAAGGTGGGCGGCGTGGCCGAGGACCTGACCTGGGAGATCTACCGCGACACGCTGATCGAGCAGGCCGAGCAGGGCGTGGACTACTTCACCATCCACGCCGGCCTGCGGCTGCCGTTCATCCACCTGACGGCCGACCGCATGACCGGCATCGTCTCGCGCGGCGGCTCGATCATGGCGAAGTGGTGCATCGCGCATCACAAGGAGAGCTTCCTCTACACGCACTTCGAGGACATCTGCGACATCATGAAGGCCTACGACGTGAGCTTCTCGCTCGGCGACGGCCTGCGCCCCGGCAGCGGTGCCGATGCCAACGACGAGGCGCAGTTCGCCGAGCTGCGTACCCTCGGCGAGCTCACGCAGATCGCCTGGAAGCACGACGTGCAGACCATGATCGAAGGCCCGGGCCACGTGCCGATGCACATGATCCAGTCGAACATGGACGAGCAGCTCAAGCACTGCCACGAGGCGCCGTTCTACACGCTGGGCCCGCTGACGATCGACATCGCGCCGGGCTACGACCACATCGCGAGCGCGATCGGCGCGGCGATGATCGGCTGGGCCGGCACGGCGATGCTGTGCTACGTGACGCCGAAGGAGCACCTGGGGCTGCCCGACCGCGACGACGTGAAGCAGGGGATCATTGCCTACAAGATCGCGGCGCATGCGGCGGACGTGGCGAAGGGGCACCCGGGGGCGCGCTCGCGCGACGATGCGCTGAGCAAGGCGCGCTTCGAGTTCCGCTGGCAGGACCAGTTCAACCTGGGGCTCGATCCGGATACGGCGCGCGAATTCCACGACGAGACGCTGCCGAAGGATTCGAGCAAGGTGGCGCACTTCTGTTCGATGTGCGGGCCGAAGTTCTGCTCGATGAAGATCACGCAGGAGGTGCGGGAGTATGCGGCTGCGAAGGGGGTGGCCGAGGCGTTGGCTGTGGAGAAGGGGATGGAGGAGAAGTCGAAGGAGTTTGTGGCGGGTGGGGGGGAGATGTATATCCCTATTCGGGCTGTCTGACGGGCTGCTTTTTGTTGTCGCCTTCTTGCCTGTTGGTTAGGTCGTTGGCCGGGTCTCGCCCCGGCGGGCGACTTACTTTCTTTGTCTCGCCAAAGAAAGTAAGCAAAGAAAGGCGACCCCACTGTCTGTGTCCCTCCGCTTCGCTACGGGCAACCTGCGGTGCTCGGAGAAAGCGGGGGTCCGCAGAACTCGCTTCGCTCAAACAGCTGCGGCCCTTATCCCGCTTTCTCCTGCGCTCCTCGGCACAGCCAGAGGGGACTAGAGTCAACGCGCCGTGGCGCGTCCTTGTGTGGGGTGCAGGAATGCTTTCGCTCCGGGTCTTCTTTCGAGGCCGAGCGAAGCGACGGCCCGTTGGGTCTTGGTGGCCGAGCGCAGCGACGGCCCGAACCACCCCTCTGGCTGCGCCGAGGAGCGCAGCGTTTCGCGGATAAGGGCTCGCAGCTGTTTGAGCGGAACGCAGTGGAGCGAGTTCTGCGAGACCCCGCGAAACGCGAGCACCGCAGGTTGCCCGCAGCGAAGCGGAGGGTCGCAGACAGTGGGTCGCCTTTTCTTTGGTTACTTTCTTTTGGCGAAGCAAAAGAAAGTGACTCGCCCGCCGGGGCGAGACCCGGCCAACAGCCTAAACAAAAAGCTCAACCCCACCGAGGCACAGCCTCATCCTTCAACTGCTGCCTCAACACATCGTAGTCAGGCACCACGCTCTCCACCGTCTCCCAGAACCGATGCGAGTGATCCATCACCCGCAGATGCGCCAACTCATGCGCCACCACGTAATCGACCACAGACAACCGAAAGTGGATCAACCGCCAGTTCAGCCGAATCGACCCATCCGCACTCGCACTCCCCCACCGCGTCGCCGCATTCGACAACGACAGCTTCGCCCACCGCACCCCCAGCAGCGGCGCAAAGTGATCGAGCCGCTCGATGAACAGCTTGCGTGCCTGCCGCATCAACCAGGCCTGCGCCGCATCGCGGATCTGCGCCGGCTCGGCGTTCTGCGCCACCGCCAGGCGCAGCAGCCGCGGACCGGTGCCGTCGCCCGCATCGAGCGCACCGCCCACGCCCTCGAAGCCATGCTTCGGATCGAGCCGCACCACCACCGGTTCGCCGAGGAAGGGAAAGCCCGCGCCGTCCTTCCAGTCGATGCGCGTGGCCTCGACGCGCGCGTGGCGCTGCTGGGTCTCGGCGAGCTTGCGCAGGATCCAGTCGCTCTTCTCGCGGACGGCGGCATCGACGTCGCGCAGCGCGACCCAGCGCGGCGCGCGCACCGACAGGCCCTCGGCGCCGACGACGAAACCGATGGTGCGGCGCTTGCCGCGCTTGAACTCGTAGGCGACGCGCGCCGCGCCCAGCATCAGCTCGCGCGATGCCTGCGGATGCACGAAGCTCGCGGGCGTCAGGGTGTCGGCCAACGGCACGGCCGGCCGCGTGTCCTCGACCAGCGGCACCGTGGGGGTGGGCACGGCCACCACCGGCGGCACCACGAACGGCAGCGCGTCGGGCACGAGGCTGCCGGGCTGGCGCGTGCGTGGCCGCGCCGGGCCCGGGCTCTTGCGGCCGCGCGGCGCGGCGGGCGGTGGCGGCGCGGCCGCGGCGCCATCGCCGAACAGGTCCAGCGCCAGCTGCATCAGCTCCCGCATGCGTGGTTCCCGATGATGGACGACAAGGAAGGGACGACGGCCGAAGACGCGCGCGCCTTCAACCCGCCTTCTCGACCGTGGCGCTGCTGCCGGCCACGCCACCGGTGGCATCGGCATCGCGGTACGCCTCGGAATCGAGGCGATGCATCTCGGCCTCGATCCAGGCCTCGACCTCGCGCATCAGTTCGTCGGGCTTGCGGCCCGCGCTCGAGATCGGCACGCCGATCGACACGTCGACCACGCCGGCGCGCTTGACGAAGGCCTTGCGCGGCCAGACCTTGGCCGAGGTCACGGCGATCGGGATCACGGGCACGCCGGTCTCGCAGGCCAGGCGCGTGCCGCCGCTCTTGTAGGTGCCCTTCTGGCCGCGCGGGATGCGCGTGCCCTCGGGGAACATGATGATCCAGATGCCCTGCGCGAGCAGCTTGCGGCCCTGGCTCACCACCTTGTTGAAGGCCTGGGCGCGCTGGCTGCGGTCGATGTGGATCATGTCGAGCCGGCCCATGGCCCAGCCGAAGAAGGGCACGTAGAGCAGCTCCTTCTTGAACACGTAGGCCAGCGGATGCGGCATCAGCGTGGGCATCAGGAAGGTCTCGAGCGTGGACTGGTGCTTGACCAGCAGGATCGCGCCCGCGAGCTTGTCGGCCGGCAGGTTCTCCATGCCGCTCACGCGCAGCCGGATGCCCAGCAGCGCACGCGCGCCGCTGCCGACGGCCCAGGAGAGCCAGCGCGCCGCCATCCAGTACAGCGGTATGCCGCGCATCCAGATCGAGCACACCAGCATGATGATCGCCCAGGGGACGACGGTGACGAACATCCACAGCGCGTGGAGAACGGAACGGAGCAACGCCATCAGAGAGCCACCTGCATGGATTCGGCCCGCGCCTCGCGCGCGAGCAAAAAGTCGACGAAAGCGGCGAGGTCTTCGTGCACCCTCGTGTCCGCCGGATATTCGGGAGGCAGCGGATCGAAGCCGCGGCAGGCCGCGCCCATGCCGGTCAGCAGCAGGTGCGGTTCGCAGCCGGCGGCCGCGCCGGCCTGCAGGTCGCGCAGGCTGTCGCCCGCGGTGGGCACGCCCGCCAGGTCGATGCCGAAGCGGTCGCCGATCTGCTGGAACAGGCCCGGCTTGGGCTTGCGGCATTCGCAGTCCTCGTCGGGGCTGTGCGGGCAATAGAACACCGCATCGACGCGCCCGCCCACGGCCGCGAGCATCTTGTGCATCTTGGCGTGCATCGAGTTGAGCGAGGCCATGTCGAACAGGCCGCGCCCCAGGCCCGACTGGTTCGACGCGATCACCACGTGCCAGCCCGCATGGTTGAGCCGCGCCACGGCCTCGAGCGCACCGGGCAGCGGCGTCCACTCGGTATCGCTCTTCACGAAGTCTTCGCGGTGCACGTTGATCGTGCCGTTGCGGTCGAGGATCACGAGTTTCATGGAGGTGTTCCTTCCGACTCCAGCTTGCGCCGCTTCACCCAGGCGACCAGATGCGGCAGCGGGTACTTCGCCGCGTCCAGCATGCCGATGCGCTGCACCAGCGTGTCGAGCGATACCAGGTCCTGCTTCAACAGCTCGCGAACGAAATCGGCGTCCTTCTCGCGACCGGCCACGCACTTGGAAACGACCAGGTCGTGCAGTTCCGGGCAGATGGCGGTGATCTCGCCGACGTAGTGCAGGCTGGCGCGACTCATCCAGTCGCCGGGCATGACGGCGGTCTCGGGCCCGACACCGTCGGCGAAATAACCGAAGGTCTCGTGAAAGCTCGAGTGCATGCCGATCGCCCCGTCGATCAGGTCGGCGCGTTCCGGATGCAGTGCGGGGTAGAGATCGATTTCGCGCGACACCAGCAGCGACTCGGGCGGTTGATCGAGCAGCAGCAGCACGGCCTGGCTGCCGACGACCACAAAAGAACTTTCTTTCGAGATCGCCGCGGAAGCGCGCAACACGTGCTGCAGTTCTTCGAGCTTCATGGGGTCGCGGCCTGCTCGCGCGCCTGCTTGAGCAATGCCATTCGTTCGACCTGCGAGACGAGACCGCCGAGCGGCGACACGCTGCGCATGAGCTGTCCATGCTCGGACTCGACGAGCGCGGCATCTTCGAGCACGTCGGCATCGCCGGCGAGAAGACGCTCCCACTCGTCCCACAGCACGTCGGAGCGCGTGGGACCCGACTGCTGACGCCAGCGTTCGAGGGTGCGGCGGGCCTGCTCGCGCAACGCGGGCTCCTGGCGCAGCACCGCCACCGCCCGCTGGTGCAGGGCGAGGGAGAACTGATCCAGTTGCTGTTGCCGGTTCATGCGCGATCGATTATCGAGCGACGGTCTTCAGACAGCCAGCCGCTCGAGCTGCGCCACGCGGTTCATCGCGGCATGCAGCGACATCAGCAGCCCCAGCCGGTTGAGCCGCAGGTCGGCCTGCTCGGCATTGACCATCACGCCGTCGAAGAAGGCGTCGACCGGTTCGCGCAGCGCCGCCAGGGTCTGCAGCGAGGCGGTGTAGTCGCCGGCATCGAACTGGGCGTTGGCGGCGGGCACCACCTGCGCCATGGCGGCATGCAGTGCCTTCTCGGCGGGCTCCTGCAGCAGCAGCTCGCTGACGTGGGCATCGGCCTCGGGGGCCTTCTTGAGGATGTTGCCGATGCGCTTGTTGGCCGCGGCCAGCGCGGCGGCGGCGGGCAGCACGGCGAAGGCGCGCACGGCCGCGAGCAGCTGGGGCACCTGGCCCAGGCGCTGCGGGCGCGGGGCCAGCACGGCATCGACTTCCTGCGCGCTGGCGCCCTGCTCGCGCAGGCTGCCGGCGAGACGGTCGAGGATGAAGTCCTGCAGTTCGACCGTGGCCTTGGAGGCATCGAAACCAGCGATGTCCTTGAACTGCGCGGCGGCCTCGGCCAGCAGCGCGTCGAGGTCCAGCGGCAGGTTCTTCTCGATCAGCATGCGGATGGTGCCGAGCGCATGGCGGCGCAGCGCGAACGGATCGCGGTCGCCGGTGGGCAGGTTGCCGATGCCGAACATGCCGACCAGGGTCTCGAGCTTGTCGGCCAGCGCGACCACCAGGCCGACGCTGTTGCGCGGCAGTTCGTCGCCCGCGAAGCGCGGCTTGTAGTGGTCCTCGATGGCATCGGCCACGGCCGCGTCGAGGCCGTCGTGCTGCGCGTAGTAGCGGCCCATGATGCCCTGCAGCTCGGGGAACTCGCCGACCATGTCGGTCACGAGGTCGGCCTTGGCCAGCTGGGCGGCCTGCACGGCCTGGCGCGCCACCTCGGCATTGCCCAGCTGGTCGGCGATGGCGCGCGCGATGCGCATCACGCGTTCCACGCGCTCGCCCTGGGTGCCGAGCTTGTTGTGATAGACCACCTTGCCCAGCGACGCGACGCGCGAGGCCAGCGTCTTCTTGCGGTCCTGGTCGAAGAAGAACTTGGCGTCGGCCAGGCGCGGGCGCACCACGCGCTCGTTGCCGCCGATGACGGCACTGGCGTCGTCGGGGCTGATGTTGCTGACGACCAGGAACCGGTTGGTGAGCCTGCTCGACGCGTCGAGCAGCGGGAAGTACTTCTGGTTCGCCTTCATCGTGAGGATCAGGCATTCCTGCGGCACCTCGAGAAACTCGCGCTCGAAGCTGCAGACCAGCACGTTGGGCCGTTCGACCAGCGCCGTGACCTCGTCGAGCAGCGCGTCGTCGTGGATCGGCACCGAGCCGCCGCCGACCTGGACCGCGGCCGCGGCGAGCTGGCGCGCGATCTCGGCGCGGCGCGCCTCGAAGCTCGCGATCACCGCGCCCTCGTCCTGCAGCTGCAGCGCATAGCTGTCGGCGTTGCGCAGCACCACGGGATCGACCGCGGCCTCGAAGCGGTGGCCGTGCGTTTCGCGGCCGGCCTGGAGGCCCAGCGCCTCGACGGGCACCACGGCATCGCCATGCAGCGCGACCAGGCCGTGCGCGGGGCGCACGAAGCTCACGCTGGTCCAGCCCGGCAGCTCGCAGCCGCTCTCGAGCTGGTAGCTCATGACCTTGGGAATCGGCAGCTTGGCGATGGCTTCGGCCAGTGCCTTCTGCAGGCCTTCGGCCAGCGTGGCGCCCTTGGCGGTGCTCTCGTAGAACAGGGCTTCGGCCTTGCCGTCCATGGCGCGCTTGAGGCCGGGCACGGCCGAGGCGTCGGCGCCGAGCGCGCCCAGGCGCTTGAGCAGCGCGGGCGTGGGCTGGCCCGAGGCATCGAGCCCCACGGCCACGGGCATCAGCTTCTGCGAGACGGCCTTGTCGGCGGCGCGCTCGGCCACGTGCGTGAGGTGCGCGGCCAGGCGGCGCGGCGAGGCGAAGGGCGTGAGCACCGAGCCGGCCTCGGCCAGGCCCTGGGCCACGAGCTGTTCGCGCAGCACGCCCGCGAAGGCCTCGCCGAGCTTCTTCAGTGCCTTCGGCGGCAGTTCTTCGACAAACAGTTCAACCAGCAGGGAGGTCTTGTTCATGGGGGTCGTCATCGCTCAGGCGGCCTTCTTCGGTGCGATCTGCGCGACCCATTCGCGCGGTGCCATCGGGAAGCCCAGCCGTTCCCGGCTGTCGTAGTAGCTCTGCGCCACGCTGCGCGCGAGGTTGCGGATGCGGCCGATGTAGGCCGCGCGTTCGGTCACGCTGATCGCGCCGCGCGCGTCGAGCAGGTTGAAGCTGTGCGCGGCCTTGAGCACCTGCTCGTAGGCCGGCAGCGCGAGCTGCTCGGCCATCAGGTGCTTCGCCTGCTTCTCGTGCGCGGCGAAGGCGGTGAACAGGAACTCGGCATCGGAGTGCTCGAAGTTGTAGGCCGACTGTTCGACCTCGTTCTGCTTGAACACGTCGCCGTAGCTGAGCTTGGCGCCGCCGTGGCCTTCGGTCCACACCAGGTCGTACATGTTCTCCACGCCCTGCAGGTACATGGCCAGGCGCTCGAGACCGTAGGTGATCTCGCCGGTGATCGGCTTGCAGTCGATGCCGCCGACCTGCTGGAAGTAGGTGAACTGCGTCACCTCCATGCCGTTGAGCCAGACCTCCCAGCCCAGGCCCCAGGCGCCGAGCGTGGGGTTCTCCCAGTCGTCCTCGACGAAGCGGATGTCGTTCTTCTTGAGGTCGAAGCCCAGCGCCTCGAGGCTGCCGAGGTAGAGCTCGAGGATGTTCGCGGGCGCGGGCTTGAGCACGACCTGGTACTGGTAGTAGTGCTGGCCGCGGTTGGGGTTCTCGCCGTAGCGGCCGTCCTTGGGGCGGCGGCTGGGCTGCACGTAGGCGGCCTTCCAGGGCTCGGGGCCGAGCGCGCGCAGGAAGGTGGCGGTGTGCGAGGTGCCCGCGCCCACTTCCATGTCGTACGGTTGCAGCAGCGCGCAGCCCTTGTCGGCCCAGTACGACTGCAATTTGAGAATGATTTGCTGGAAGGTCAACATGAAGGGTGCCGGCCGGCGCGGCCGGGCGTTGGACGAAAGCGCGGCGGTGCGCCGCGAAAGCCCGCGATTTTACGGGCGGAGGGCAACTCTCCCACAGCGGGTCGGGAAGGTGCCTGCCACGCAGCGGACACGGGCCGTGCGACAAACCGGGGTCCGCGCGGGCCATCGTCTTCCGACGGCCCCGCGGCCGGCGCTTTTCATGCGGGCCGGGAACGCCCGCCCGCCACGCCGATCCGACGTCCCTCCCCCACGAGCCCCCAGCCCCACACGCCCCATGCCAGTGCCCGAGACCGGCCCGAACACCCCGCTCTTCATCGTGCTCAATGCCGCCTCCGGCAGCGAGGACGCCGTCCAGGCCCGCCAGGTCATCGAGGAAGGCTGCGCCGCGGCCGACCGCCGGCTGCGCATCTTCACGGTCGACCGCGGCAGCGCCGACGACGGCCCCGGCAGCCTGCGCGCGCTGGCGCGCGAGGCGGTGGAGCGCGCGCGCGCCGCCGGCGGCGTGGTGGTGGCCGCGGGCGGCGACGGCACGATCAACGCCGTGGCCCAGGCCACGCTGGGCAGCGGCTGCGCCTTCGGCGTGCTGCCGCAAGGCACCTTCAACTACTTCAGCCGCGCCCACGGCATTCCGCGCGACACCGCGCAGGCGCTCGAGGTGCTGCTGACCCATCCGCCGCGGCCGGTGCAGGTCGGGCTGCTCAACGACCGCGCCTTCCTGGTCAACGCCAGCCTGGGCCTGTATGCCCAGCTGCTCGAGGAGCGCGAGCACTACAAGTCGCGCTACGGGCGCAACCGCCTGATCGCGCTCGGCGCCGGCCTGCTGACCGTGCTGCGCGGCCACCGCACGCTCGACCTGCGCATGGGCTGGCGCGGCCAGGAGCGCGCGATCCGCACGCCCACGCTGTTCGTCGGCAACAACCCGCTGCAGCTGCTGCAGATCGGCATCGAGCATGCCGACGCGCCCGAGCAGGGGCAGCTGGCCGCGGTGGCGCTCAAGCCGCATGGCCTGCTGTCGATGCCGGGGCTGCTGCTGCGCGGCGCGCTCGGGCGGCTCGGCGAGGCCGACGAGGTGCTGAGCTTTCCCTTCGAATCGATGACGGTGCGCATCGGCCGCGCGGGCAGCCGCGGCCCGCGGCGCGTGAAGGTGGCGACCGACGGCGAGATCGGCTGGGCCGAGATGCCGCTGCTGTTCCGCGTCTCGCCCGAGCCGCTGTGGCTGGTACGGCCCGACGTGGCGCCCGAGCTCGAGGCGGCCAAGCAATGAGCGTGTTGCTGCAGGTTTCCGACCCGCACTTCGGCACCGAGCAGCCGCCGGTGCTGGCGGCACTCGAGCGGCTGGCGCGCGAGCTCGCGCCCGAGCTGCTGGTGCTGTCGGGCGACATCACGCAGCGCGCCACGCGCGCGCAGTTCGCGGCCGCGCGCGCCTTCGTCGACCGGCTGGCGCCGCGGGCACTGCTGGCGATCCCGGGCAATCACGACATCCCGCTGTTCCAGCTCGCGGCGCGCGCCTTCGCGCCCTATGGCCGCTACAGCGAGGCCTTCGGCGACGAGCTCGAGCCGGTGGTCGACACGCCCGGCTGGCTGGCGATCGGCGTCAAGACCACGCGCCGCTGGCGCCACGAGGACGGCGAGGTGTCGCGCGCGCAGGTTGAGCGCGTGGCGCGTCGGCTGGCCGCGGCGGCGCCGTCGCAGCTGCGCGTGGTGGTCACGCACCAGCCGGTGGCGGTGACGCGGCGCGAGGACATCGGCAACCGGCTGCACGGCGGCGAGGCCGCGGTGGCGCGCTGGGCAGCGGCCGGCGCCGACCTGGTGCTCGGCGGCCACATCCACCTGCCCTTCGTGCTGCCGCTGCACGAGTGCTTCGTCGATTGCCCGCGGCCGATGTGGGCGGTGCAGGCGGGCACGGCCGTGTCGTGGCGCGTGCGCGCGGGACATCCGAACTCGGTCAACGTGGTGCGGCGCGACGACGGCGCGCGCGCCTGCGCGGTCGAGCGCTGGGACTATGCGGCCGAGCGCCAGGCCTTCGTGCTCGCGGACGCCGTAAGGCTTTCGCTTGCCAGCGCAGCGGCGCCGCTTTAGGGTGCGCCGCATGTCATCGGCAGTCCCCGTCCCTTCCCTTCCTTCCGCTCCCCTCCCCCACCCACCCGCCCTCGTCGCGCATGCCGAACAGCTCGGCGCCCATGCGCTGGGCGGCTTCCTCTCGCTGCTGCTGGCCTCGGTTCTGATCGCCGGCCTGGCCTGCTGGATGGCGCAGCGCCGCCGGCTCGCGCTGGCCGCCGAGGAAGAGCCCGACGAACCGCGGCTGGTGCTCGCGCTGGTGCTCGGCTTCGCGGCGATCCTCGGCGCCTCGAGCCTGTTCGCCTGGATCGCCTCCAACCTCGGCGACGGCCGCACGCTGGGCCTGGCCGACCAGGCACTGACCGATGCGATCGCGCAGCACATGCCGCACGGCGTGATCCTCGCGTTCAGCTGGCTCACGCGGCTCGGCGACTTCGCCACCTTGGCGCCGGTGGCGGTGCTGGTGGCGCTGCTGCTGTGGCACCGCGCCCATCGCGGCCTGGCGCTCGGCTGGTCGATGGCGCTGCTGGGGATCGTGCTGCTGAACCCGGCGCTCAAGCAGATCTTCGCGCGCGCCCGGCCGCTGCACGACCACGGCCTGGCGCACGAGACCAGCTACAGCTTCCCGAGCGGCCACAGCGCGGGCGCGATCGTGAGCTACGGCATGCTGGTCTATCTCGCGCTGCGCCTGCTGCCGCCGCGCTGGCACGTGGCGGCGGCGATGGCCGGCGCCGCCGCGATCGTCACCATCGCCTGCAGCCGGATCTTCCTGCAGGTGCACTTCGCGAGCGACGTGGTGGCGGGCCTGCTGACCGGGCTGGCCTGGCTGCTGGTGTGCGTGGGCGGGCTGGAGTTCGCGCGGCATCGCCAGCGGCGGCTCGCGCGCTGAGCCCGCCGCGAAAGAAAAAGGGCCGCGCCCTTCCCTGCGGAAGGAGCGCGGCCCCGGGGACCGGCGCGGATCGAGGGATCAGTATTCCCAGAAGATGCGCTGCAGTTCCTTGGTGTCGCTGGTCTTCGTCAGCGCGACCATCGCGAGGATGCGCGCCTTCTGCGGGCGCAGGTCGTGCGCCACCACCCAGTCGTACTTGTCGTCGGGCTGCTCGGCATTGCGGATCACGAAGCCGTCGGGCACGCGCGAGCTGCGGATGACGACGATGCCGTCGGCGCGCACCTTCTGCAGGTTCGGCACGATGCGGTCGGCGACCGAGCCGTTGCCGGTGCCGCCATGGATCAGCGCCTTGATGCCGCTCTTGGCGAGCGCGTCGATGGCGGTCGAGGACACGCCCTCGTAGCCCATGGCGATCTCGACCGGCGGCAGCGCGTTGATCTGGTCGATGTCGAACTCCGAGTTCATGGTGTGGCGCTTCACGGGCGCGCGGAACCAGTAGTTCTTGCCCTCGACCACCATGCCCAGCGGGCCCCACTGGCTCGAGAAGGCGCTGGTCTTGATGTTCACGCTCTTGCTCACGTCGCGGCCGGTGTCGATGTTGTCGCCCATCGTCACCAGCACGCCCTTGCCCGCGGCGTCCTTGCTGCCGGCCACCGTCACGGCGTCGTACAGGTTGAGCGCGCCGTCGGCCGACAGCGCGGTGCCCGGACGCATCGAACCGACCACCACGATCGGCTTGGACGTGTGCACGGTCAGGGTCAGGAAGTAGGCGGTTTCTTCGAGCGTGTCGGTGCCGTGCGTGATCACGATGCCGTCGACGTCGCTTTGCTTCGACAGCGCCGACACGCGCTTGGCGAGCGTGAGCAGGTTGTCGTTGGTGAGGCTCTCGGACGCGACCTGGAACACCTGTTCGCCGCGCACGTTGGCGACCTTGGAGAGCTCGGGCAGGCCCGCGATCAGCTTCTCGACACCGACCTTGGCGGCCGCGTAGGTGGCGCTGTTGACGGCCGAGGCGCCGGCGCCCGCGATGGTGCCGCCGGTGGCCAGGATCACCACGTTGGGGAGCGCCTGCTGCGCCTGCGCGAGCGCGCTGGCCGCCAGCATCGCGGCACCGGCCGCGAGGGCCCTGAAGCGAGGGGAAAGGTACATGGAGAACTCCTTGTGTTGAATGAATTTTTCGAGGCGGCGAGAAGATACATGAACCATGCCCGGCTGCTCGGCGCGGCCATGCCGGCATGGCATGCGGTCATGCGGCCGTGGGGACGCAAGGATTACCATCGACCGCGCGCACGCCGCGCCACTCCCTCGCCATGAACGCCGATTCCGCCGCCCTTCCCGTCTCGACCGCCCAGGAAATGCCCGCGCCCGACGGGCCGCTGTCGCGCGCGCGCCCGGGCCGCGAACGCATCATGGCGGCGATCCGCGCCGCGGCGATCGCGGAGTTCAGCCTGCATGGCCTCAAGGGAACCTCGACCCAGGCCATCGCGGCACGCGCCGGCCTCACCAAGCCGCAGCTGCACTACTACATCGTCGGCAAGGAAGAGCTGTACGAAGAACTGCTGATGCAGGTGCTGCATGCGTGGAAGGTGGTGTTCTCGTTCGAGGACGCGAGCGACCCGGCGACGGTGCTGGGCGACTACATCCGCAAGAAGCTCGACCATGCGATCGACAGCCCCGAGATGTCGCGCATCTTCACGCGCGAGATCCTCGACGGCGGCCGCAACCTCGATCGCTACTGGCCCAATGCGCGCGCCTGGACGCAGAAGAAGGTCGACATCATCAACGGCTGGATCGCGCGCGGCCAGATGCGCCCGCTCGATGCGCGCATCCTGCTGATGCACGTCTGGGCCATGACCCAGAGCTACGCCGACTACGCGATCCAGACGCGCGTGATGCTGGGCCTGCCGCCCGACGCGCCGATCGACCGCGAGCCGATCGCACGCGAGCTGGTGGCCTTCGTGCTGGCCGGCTGCGGCATCCGCGCGAGCTAGCCACCCGCGCCGCCCGGGCGCTTTCCTCTCCCGCCAGACCGCACCGGCCCCAATCCGGTGCGCCCGCGCTGGCACGTCGCTTGCTAAACCTGACCACTTGCTCTGATTAAGCGGTCAAACACCATGCGCGTGCTCGTCGTCTACTGCCATCCGGTCGAAACCAGCTTCCATGCTGCCCTGCACCAGGAGGTGCTGAAGAACCTGCGCGCGGCCGGCCACGAGGTCGACGACTGCGACCTCTATGCCGAGGGCTTCGATCCGGTGCTCTCGCGCGAGGAGCGGCTGGGCTACCACGAGGTGCCGGCCAACCAGCTGCCGCTCAAGCCCTACGTCGAGCGGCTGCAGTGGGCCGAGGGCATCGTGTTCTGCTTCCCGACCTGGTGCTTCGGCCTGCCGGCCATGCTCAAGGGCTACTTCGACCGGCTGTTCATGCCCGGCGTGGCCTTCGACATCAGCGACCCCGCCAACGTGAAGCCGATGCTCACGCACATCAAGCGCATCAGCGCCGTGGTCACCTACGGCCGGCCGCGCTGGGTGGCGATGTACATGGGCGACCCGCCGCGCAAGATCGTCACGCGCTACATGAAGCGGCTGACCGGCCATGGCGCCAAGGTCGACTACCACGCCCACTACCACATGAACGTGGCGACCGAGCCCCAGCTCAAGCGCTTCATGGCCAAGGTCGGCAACGCCATGGCGCGCTTCGCATGAACGCGCCCGTGCTGCTCGACCGGGTGCGCCTGCCGCGCTGGCTGCTGCCGGCCGACTGGCCGCAGCGCGACGGCGTGCCGGCGCTCGCGCGGCTCGCGATCGAGGGCGGCCGCGTGCAGTCGCTGCGCCCCGCGGACGACGCCCCGACGCCCGCTGCGGGCTGGGACCTCGGCGGCACGCTCGCGCTGCCGGGCTTCGTCGATGCCCACACGCACCTCGACAAGGTCTTCACGCTGCCGCGCATGAAGGCGGTGCAGCCGGGCCTGCTCGGCGCCATCGACGCGATGCTGGCCGACCGCGTGAACTGGACGCCCGCCGACGTGCGCGAACGCGCAGCACGCGGACTGCAATGGGCCTGGGAATGCGGCACCACGCACGTGCGCACGCACGTCGACTGGTGGGAGCCCGATGCCCTGCCGATGGCCTGGCCGGTGATGGCCGAGCTGGCGCAGGAATGGAAAGGCCGTGTGCGACTCGAGCAGGTGAGCCTGATCAAGCTGCCGCTGTTCGAGGACGCGGCGCAGGCGCTGCGGCTCGCGAAGCAGGTGAAGGCCACCGGGCCGCACGCCCTGCTCGGCGGCTTCGTGCATTCCACCAACTGGAGCGAGAACGCGCTGCGCAACCTGCTGCGCTCGGCGCAGGCCTGCGAGCTCGACATCGACCTGCACGTGGACGAGGAGCTCAATGCCTCGGCCACGGGCCTGGCGGCCACCGCGCGCATCCTGGCCGAGATCGGCTACGAAGGCCGCGTGGTCTGCGGCCACATCTGCGCGCTCGCGGAACAGCCCGAGGCGCAGGCGCTCGCCACGCTCGACGCGGTGGCGCGCGCGCCGATCACGGTGGTCTCGCTGCCCGCCACCAACCTGCTGCTGCAGGACGCCGTGACCGGCCGCACGCCGCGCCGGCGCGGCATCACGCTGGTGAAGGAGGCGCGCGAGCGCGGCATTCCGCTGCTGTTCGCGAGCGACAACGTGCAGGACCCGTTCTGCCGGCTCGGCAGCTTCGATCCGGTGGAAGCGCTGGGCACGGCCGCGCTGGTGGCGCAGCTCGACGAACCGTTCGAGACCTGGTCGCAGGCGCTGTGCCGCGCCGACTGGCTGCGCCGCGACGCCACCGTGCAACGCCCGACGCTCGTCGGCGCGCCCGCCGACCTCGTGCTCTTCGGCGCGGCCGACCGCTTCGGCTGGCCCTCGCGCAGCGCATCGCGCGTGGTGCTGCGCGCGGGCCGCGTCGCGCACGGCGAGGTGCCGGCGACCTGGCGCGCGCACGGCGGCGCCGTCAACGCCTGAGCCCTCTTCAACGAACAGAACCACTCCAAGGACCGCCCCATGCTCCACGGCTACATCCCTCCCCACCGCTTCCTGCCCTACCTGAGCTGGACCGAAATCGCCGCGCTGCCCGACCGCGAGAACACGGTCATCGTGCTGCCCTGCGGCGCGATCGAGCAGCACGGCCCGCACCTGCCGTGCTCGGTCGACAGCGTGATCAGCTCGGGCGTGATGGGCAAGGCGCTCGAGAAGCTGCCGGCCGAGGTGCGCGCCTTCGCGCTGCCCACCATCACCTACGGCAAGTCGGAAGAGCACCTGCACTTCCCCGGCACGATGACGCTGACCGGCACCACGCTGCTGTCGACCGTGACCGAGATCGGCGAGTCGGTCTACCGCGCGGGCTTTCGCAAGCTGCTGTTCGCCAACGGCCACGGCGGCCAGCCGCAGGTGCTCGAGATGGCGGCGCGCGAGCTGCGGCTGCGCCATGGCGACTTCGTGGTGGTGCCGCACGGCGTGTCGCGCCTGCCGAGCGCGGCCAGCAAGCAGGTCAGCGAGCAGGAGAAGAAGCTCGCGATGCATGCCGGCCATTCCGAGACCGCGCTGATGCTCGCGCTCGCGCCCGAGACGGTGCACATGGAACGCGCGGTGGCCAACTTCCCGCCGCCGTTTCCGATCAAGCTGCTGTCGGCCGACGGCCGCCCGGCCTGCGCCTGGACCGCGCGCGACTTCGGACCCAGCGGCGTGATCGGCGACCCGACCACCGCCACGCGCGAGCAGGGCGAGGCGATCCTCGACACGCTGTCCGACAGCTGGGTGCAGGCGCTGACCGAGCTGCATGCGCTGCGCTGGGTGGTGCGCGAGGAAGCCACCTGGGAGCGCGGCCACCAGCAGGGCTTCGTGCAGCAGTCCTTCGCGCCGGCCTGAGCCTGCTTCTTGCATCGGCCCGTCTTTCCCCGTTTTCTTCACCCACGCCCTAGAGAGGTCCTCCCATGCGCTCCTTCGCACTGTCCCTGGCCGGCGCCGCCGCCATCGCCTTCCTCGCCGCGCCCGCGCAGGCCGAGGACAAGTTCACCTACATGACCAACTGGTATGCGCAGGCCGAGCACGGCGGCTTCTACCAGGCCGTGGCGCAGGGCATCTACAAGAAGTACGGCCTCGACGTGACCATCAAGATGGGCGGCCCGCAGGTCAACATCACGCAGATGATGGCGGCCGGCCAGGCCGACTGCATCATGGGCTCGAGCGACATCCAGATGATGCAGGTGCGCGAGGGCGGCGTGCCGGTGGTCAACGTGGCGGCCTTCTTCCAGAAGGACCCGCAGGTGCTGATCGCGCACGACGACGTGAAGAGCTTCGAGGACCTCAAGGGCAAGACGCTCTTGATCGGCGCGCAGGCCAATCGCGGCTACTGGCCGTGGCTCAAGGCCAAGTTCGGCCTCAAGGACGAGCAGACCCGGCCCTACACCTTCAACATCCAGCCCTTCGTCGCCGACAGGAACACGGCCCAGCAGGGCTACCTGACCTCCGAGCCCTACGCGATCCAGAAGGCCGGCGTGAAGAGCACGGTGCTGATGTTCAGCGATCACGGCTTCCCGGCCTATGCCACCACGGTGTCGTGCATGGAGAAGACGGTGAAGGAGCGCAGCAAGCAGGTCGCGGCCTTCGTCAAGGCCTCGGCCGAAGGCTGGAAGAGCTACCTCGCCGATCCCGCGCCCGCCAACGCGCTGATCAAGAAGGACAACCCCAACATGACCGACGACCAGCTCGCCTACAGCGTGGCCAAGCTCAAGGAGATGGGAATGATCACGGGCGGCGACGCCGGCAAGCTCGGCATCGGCGTGATGACCGATGCGCGCGCCAAGGCCAGCTACGACTTCCTCGTGAGCGCCAAGCTGCTCGACCCGGCCAAGGTCGAGCTCGCGAAGACCTACACGACCGAGTTCGTGAAGGACGCCAAGGTGCTGCCCTGACCGTCGCCACGCCATGAACCGCATCGACCCCCACACCCTCGCGCCGCCGACGGTGCCTGCCGTGCCCGCGGTGGAAGTGCTCTCGGCCGAGAAGACCTATCCCAACGGCACGCAGGCGCTGCTGCCGGTCGACCTGTCGATCGCCGAGGGCGAGTTCGTCACGCTGCTCGGCCCCTCGGGCTGCGGCAAGAGCACGCTGCTCAAGATGGTGGCGGGCATGCTCGAGCCCAGCGACGGCCGGCTGCTGGTGTGGCGCAAGCCGGTGGCGCAGCTGCATGACTGCCCGCACAAGCTGTCCTTCGTGTTCCAGTCGCCCACGCTGATGCCCTGGGCCAGCGTGCAGACCAACGTGCGGCTGCCGCTCGACCTGGCTGGCGTGCCGCGCAAGGAGGCCGATGCGCGCGTGATGGAGTCGCTGGCGCTGGTGGGCCTCGAGAAGTTCGCCAGCGCGCTGCCGCGCGCGCTATCGGGCGGCATGCAGATGCGGGTGTCGATCGCGCGCGGGCTTGTCACGCAACCCGACCTGCTGCTGATGGACGAGCCCTTCGGCGCGCTCGACGAGATCACGCGCCACAAGCTCGACGCCGACCTGCTCGAGCTCTGGCGCAAGAAGAAGCTCACGGTGATCTTCGTGACGCACTCGATCCACGAGGCGGTGTTCCTCTCGAGCCGCGTGGTGATGATGGCCGCGCGGCCGGGCCGCGTGGTCGAGCAGTTCCAGATCGACGAGCCCTATCCGCGCAGCGCCGACTTCATGGTCACGCCCGAGTTCGCGCGCCATGCCAAGCGGCTGCAGGACAGCCTGCTGCGCGCCAGCCATGCCGACGAGGAGCACGCGCGATGAGCCGCACGCCACTCCTGAGCCAGCCGCGCGTGCAGCGCGTGCTCTACCCCATGGCGATCGGCCTGCTGCTGATCGCGCTGTGGCAATGGATGGTGGTGGCGATGGAGCTGCCGCCCTACCTCGTGCCCTCGCCCTGGCTGATGCTGCAGACGCTGGTGACTGACTGGGCACCGCTGGGCAACGCGCTGCTGGTCACGCTCAAGATCACCGTGCTGTCCTTCGTGCTCGCCACGGTGGCGGGCGTGCTGATCTCGTTCCTGTTCGTGCAGAGCAAGCGCATCGAGACCGCGCTCTTTCCGTACGCGGTGCTGCTGCAGGTCACGCCGATCGTGGCGGTGGCGCCGCTGATCATCATCTGGGTCAAGAACCCGACGGCCGCGATGACCGTGTGCGCGGCGCTGGTGGCGCTGTTCCCGATCATCAGCAACACCACGCTGGGCCTGCGCAGCATCGACCCCGACCTGCAGAGCTACTTCAAGCTCAACCGCGCCACGCGCTGGCAGCAACTGGTGCGTTTGCGCATCCCGAGCGCGCTGCCCTACTTCTTCGGCGGCCTGCGCATCTCCAGTGGCCTCGCGCTGATCGGCGCGGTGGTGGCGGAGTTCGTGGCCGGCACCGGCGGCTCGGGCGCGGGACTGGCCTACCAGATCCTGCAGGCGGGCTTCCAGCTGAACATCCCGCGGATGTTCGCCGCGCTGCTGCTGATTTCCCTCACCGGCGTCGCGCTCTTCGTGCTGATGGCCTGGCTCACCAAGGTGGCGCTGGGCTCGTGGCATGCGAGCGAACTTTCCCAGGACTGATCCCAACATGAACGCACAAGAATCCTCCATCGGGCCGCTGCTGCTCGAACTCCCCGACCTCGACTGGATCACCGACGAGGGCCGCGTCGTGCGGTTGTCGCAGGACTTCTCCTGGTTCAGCCCGGTGCTCAAGCGCCAGCTCGAGGGCAAGCATGCCGACGTGGTGGTGCGCCCGCGCAGCGAGGACGAGATCCGCGCGGTGGTCGGCGCCTGCGCGCGCCACGGCGTGCCGATCACCGTGCGCGGCAGCGGCACCGGCAACTACGGCCAGACCACGCCGCTGGCCGGCGGCGTGGTGCTCGACATGACCGGCTACAACGCCTGCCTCTGGGTGCAGCCCGGCGTGGCGCGCGCGCAGGCCGGCATCCGCCTGGGCGAGCTCGAGAAGCAGACCAGGGCCAGCGGCCAGGAGATGCGCTGCGTGCCCTCGACCTATCGCAGCGCCACGCTCGGCGGCCTGTTCGGCGGCGGCTTCGGCGGCGTGGGCTCGATCAACTACGGCCCGCTGGGTGCGCCCGGCAACGTGCTCGGCATCCGCGCGATGACCATCGAGGCCGAACCCCAGGTGGTGGAGCTGCGCGGCGCCGAGGCGATGCGCATGCACCACCTGTGGGGCACCAACGGGCTGGTGCTCGAGCTCGAGGTCGCGCTGGCGCCCGCGCATCCGTGGCTCGAGACGCTCGCGACCTTCTCCGATTTCGAGGGCGCTCTAAACTTCGCCGACAAGCTCGCGAACGCGCCGGGCATCGTGAAGCGCGAGGTGTCGTTCTATGCGGCGCCGATCTCCGACCACCTGGCGCAACTGGCGGCGCACCTGCCCAAGGGCTGCCACACGGTGCTGTCGCTGGTGGCCGAGGCCAGCGAGCCGGCGCTGCTGCAGCTGGTCGAGAGCTTCGGCGGCAGCGTGAGCTACCGCAAGACCGCGGCCGAGGTGCAGAAGAGCAACCGCACCCTGATGGAATTCACCTGGAACCACACGACGCTGCACGCGCTCAAGGTCGATCCGACCCTGACCTACCTGCAGAGCGGCTTCGTGCCGGGGCGCCACGTGGCGCAGGTCATCGAGATGGAGAAGCTGCTGGGCGGCGAGGTGATGATGCACCTGGAGTTCATCCGCAACGTGGCGGGCCTGATGACCTGCAGCGGTCTGCAACTGGTGCGCTTCAGCACCGAGGAACGGCTGCAGGAGATCATGCAGATCCACCGCGAGCACGAGGTGCACATCAACAACCCGCACGTGAACATCGTCGAGGACGGCAAGGCCGGCGGCCCGCTGCCGCCCGAGGTGATCGCGGTGAAGCGGCGCTTCGATCCGCTGGGCCTGCTGAACCCCGGCAAGCTGCGCGACTGGCCGGTGAAGCCGCGCGCGGCCGCGGTGGCGGCCTGAGTCAGGCCGCGCGGCGACGCCGCACGAAGGCGACCGCGACGATCGCGCAGGCCAGGCCCCACAGCGGCCACAGCCCGAGGTGCGCGACCCAGCGCGCATAGGGCGTGAGGCCGGTGCGGCCCTCGACCGGGGCCTCGAGCACGCCGCGCGTGAGCCGCGGTAGCGCATGGGTCACGCGGCCCTCGGCGTCGATGACCACGGTGGCGCCGGTGTTGGTGGCGCGCACCATCGGCCGTGCGAACTCGAGCGCGCGCATGCGCGAGATCGCGAGATGCTGGTCGATGGCGATCGAGTCGCCGAACCAGGCGATGTTGCTGACGTTGAGCAGGATGGTCGGTGCCGTCGCCGCGTCGCGGAAGTTGGCGCCGATCTCGTCGCCGAACAAGTCCTCGTAGCAGATGTTCGGCGCGATGCGCTGGCCCTGCCAGGCGAGCGCGGGCTGCGCGAGGCCGCCGCTGCGGAAGTCGCCGAGCGGGATGCTCATCATGTCGATGAACCAGCGGAAGCCGAAGGGAATGAACTCGCCGAAGGGCACGAGGTGGTGCTTGCTGTAGGCGTAGGCCGAGGCGGCTCCGGGCCGGAAGCCGAGCACGGTGTTGGTGTAGCCCTGGCGGTCGCCCAGCGGCAGGCCGACCACGGCCGCCTGGCTGCCGCTCGCATAGCGTGTCTGGATCGCCTCGAGGTAGCCCGCGGGCAGCTGCTGCGGCAGCAGCGGGATCGCGGTCTCGGGCGTGACCACCAGCGAGGCCCTGGCATCGCGCAGCTGTTCGCCGTACCAGCGCAGCGCGTTCTCGATGCCGCCATTGGGAACGAACTTCTCGTCCTGCGCGATGTTGCCCTGCAGCAGCGCGACCTGCAGCGTGCCCGCGGCTTCGCCGCGCGAGGGCTGGGCCACGAGCGGAAAGCCGAACACGAGGGCGATCAGCAACGCCGCGCCCGCGAGTTCGGCGCGGGCCGCGGGCCGTGCCAGCGCGACCAGTGCGGCAGCCAGGGCCGCCACGGCGCCGATGCCGTAGACGCCGACCCACGGCGCCCAGCCCGAGAGCGGGCCCTCGACATGCGCATAGCCGCCCGCGCCCCAGGGAAAACCGGTGAACCAGCTGCCGCGCACCAGCTCGGCCAGCGTCCACAGCGCGGCAAAGACCAGTGCGCCGGTGACCGTGCCGCGCGGACCGCGCCGCACGAACCAGGCACCGGCCAAGGCGTAGTACAGGCCGAGCGCGGCGGCCAGCGCGAGCACCGCGATCGCGGCCAGCGGCGCGGCGAGGCCGCCGTAGGTGTGCATCGAGATGAAGAGCCACCAGAAGGTGCCGCAGAGCCAGGCGGTGGAGAACAGCCAGGCATGCAATCCGGCGCGGCGCCAGCCCGCTTGCTGCTCGCGCAGGCGGCGCAGCCCGAAGGCGAAAACGGCGAGCGACACCAGCTGCAGCAGCCACATCGGCCGGCCCGAGCCGGGCAAGGCGATCGAGGCGGCCTGCCCCAGTCCGGCCAGTAGGAAGGCCAGCGCCAGCAGTGCGGCGCGCATCAGTCGGCCGCGTCGCCGCCGCGGGCCGGCGACACCTTGAACCAGCGCACCGCGCCGCCCTTGGTGTGCAGCACCACGAAGTCGAAGCCGCCGATCGCATGGTGCTCGCCGCGCTTGGGCACATGGCCCATCTCGTGCGCGATCAGGCCGCCGATGGTGTCGAAGTCCTCGCTGAGCTGTTCCTCGTCGAACACGATGCCGAAGGCCTCGGCCACGCGCTCGATCGGCGTGTCGCCCGAGACGC
The DNA here is from genome assembly GCF_900115375.1 of Variovorax sp. PDC80. Lineage (NCBI taxonomy): Bacteria > Pseudomonadati > Pseudomonadota > Betaproteobacteria > Burkholderiales > Comamonadaceae > Variovorax > Variovorax sp. PDC80. The sequence goes on from NZ_FOWG01000008.1 coordinate 434,181, forward strand.
GGTAGGTGTGGTCGGCCAGGCCGAAGATGTCGCCCTCGTCCTCGGCGATGTCGAACTCGTCCTCGATCTCGCCGACGATCTGCTCGAGCACGTCCTCGATGGTGATCAGGCCGGCCACGCGACCGAACTCGTCGATGACGATCGCCAGGTGGTTGCGGTTGCCGCGGAATTCGCGCAGCAGGTCGTTGAGGCCCTTGCTCTCGGGCACGAAGGTCGCGGGCCGCAGCAGCGCGCGGATGTTCAGGCCCGGCGCGCGCTGCAGCTTGAGCAGGTCCTTCGCGAGCAGGATGCCGATGATGTTTTCCTTCTCGCCCTCGTACACCGGGAAGCGCGAGTGCGCGGTGTCGATGACCAGGTGCAGCAGCGCGTCGTAGGGCGCGTCGATGTTCACCAGGTCCATGCGCGGTGCCGCGACCATCACGTCGCCGGCCGTCATGTCGGCCATGCGCAGCACGCCTTCGAGCATCACGCGCGATTCGGCGCCGATCACCTGGTTGTCTTCGGCATCCGCCAGGGTTTCGATCAGCTCGTCGCGCGAGTCAGGACCGGGATGGATGAATTCGGCGAGCTTCTGGAGAAAGCCGCGCTTGTCTTCCCGTTCGACGGGTGCGCGTTCAGGGTGAGGTTCGGCCACTGCGGGAGGGCGTAGTTGGGGGGAGTGCAAGGATACCGGATTGCATGTGACAGGCTCTACCGGGTCCGCCTGGGGGTATGCAAGGAGCGTTCCCGGGCAGGGCCGGGCCGCCCGAGGGCCTTATTGCGCCGACTTGCCGCGCGCGTCGCGCACGCCGCTGCGGACTTCCTGCAGGCTGGCCAGGAAGGCCCAGAACTGCTTGGCGCGCGACTTGAGGTGGAAGTCGACAGCCGCGTAGTGCTCGAGCGCGATCTCGCTCATGCGGCTGTCGAAGGTGGCGCTCGGCAGCTGCAGGTGGGCTTCCGATTCGGAACCGCTGCGCACCACGGTGGCGCCGGCATTGCGCGCGATCTTGAGCATCGCGGCGTTCTCGCTGAGTGCATGGATGAACAGCATGCCCACGCCCTCGTTGCGCGCCACGACCACGGCGCGTTCGAACAGCCGGGCGCCATAGCCGCGTCCGCGGGCATGGGCCGAGACGGAAACACCGAATTCGGCGCAGTCGCTGTGCTGGTCGTCGGGCGCGAAGGCCAGGTGGGCCATCGCGATCAGCTCGAGCTTGCGGTTGTAGATGCCGAACAGTTCGTCGCGGTCGAAGTCGAGGCCGTCGACATAGCGCTGCACCTGCTCGTCGCCCGCGGCATAGCCGAAGCGCAGGTAGCGGTCGTGGGCGCTGAGCGCCAGCAGGTGGCGCGCGATGCGCTCGCGCTCGCGCGGGCCGATCGAGCGGATCGGCACCATGACGGGCTGCGGCGCGGCAACGGCGCGTGGTTGGGCCTCAACCATCGGCGCCTTCAGAAAAGAGCCGAGGCCGAGGGATGCCCTGAGGAGGTCCTTGGCGGTAAGCATGGCTTGAATGTAAGGGTTTTCCCTTAACCCACAAGCCCGGCGGGACACTTTCGTGACTCATTTGTGAATCAATACCCGAAAGCGTGTGCCCGGAGCAACTTTTTCGTGCCTAGACCGGCACGGCTGTGGTGGCTTTGACACGGTCCAGCACGAAACTGGTCTTGCAGTCCTGCACGCTCGGGTGCTTGAGCAGGGTGTCCATGATGAAGCGGCTGTAGTGGGCCATGTCGGCCACGACCACGCGCAGCAGGTAATCCATCTCGCCCGTGAGGGCGGCGCACTCGACGACTTCGGGCCAGGTCTGCACACTGGCGCGGAACAGGTCCATGGGGTTGCGCTTGTGGCTCTCGGTGTGCTTTTCGAGCCGCACGTTGAGGTAGGCCGTGAGGCCCAGCCCGACGGCCTCGGGCTTGACCAGCGCCACGTAGCGGTCGATCACGCGCTGCTCCTCGAGCCGCTTGACCCGGCGCAGCACGGCGCTGGGCGAGAGGCTGACCTGCTCGGCGATCTGGTCGTAGGTGGCGCGGCCATCTGCTTGCAGCGTGCGCAGAATCAGCCGATCTATCTTGTCGAGTGCTTCCATGAGGAGATTTTTGCACTTTTCCTGCAATCGATCCAAGAAACACGCCCACAAACGCTGAAATCATGAGCGGCAGTCGACCTACATTGCTGCACTGGCCGAGCCGCCATCCTTTTACTTTCCCCTCGATCCCCACTTCTTCGGAGACTGCCATGAGCCACGCCGACGCGCCCGCCTTCACGCCCTGGGACAACCCCATGGGCACCGACGGCTTTGAATTCATCGAATACGCGGCACCCGATCCGGTCGCCATGGGCAAGGTCTTCGAGCGCATGGGCTTCACGGCCATCGCCAAGCATCGCCACAAGAACGTGCTGCTGTACCGCCAGGGCGAGATCAACTTCATCCTGAACGCCGAGCCCGATTCGTTCGCGCAGCGCTTCGCGCGCGAGCACGGCCCGAGCGTGTGCGCCATCGCCTTCCGCGTGCAGGACGCCAAGGCCGCCTACGAGCGCGCCACCTCGCTGGGCGCCTGGGGCTTCGCCGACAAGGCCGGCCCGGGCGAGCTGAACATCCCCGCCATCAAGGGCATCGGCGACAGCCTGATCTACCTGGTCGACCGCTGGCCCGGCAAGAACGGCGCGAAGCCCGGCGACATCGGCAACATCGGCTTCTACGACGTGGACTTCGAGCCGCTGCCGGGCGTGGCCTCGCAGGACGCCCTGACCACCAAGGGCAACGGCCTGACCTACATCGACCACCTGACGCACAACGTCTACCGCGGCCGCATGAACACCTGGGCCGGCTTCTACGAGAAGCTGTTCAACTTCCGCGAAATCAAGTACTTCGACATCGAAGGCCAGGTCACCGGCGTGAAGAGCAAGGCCATGACCAGCCCCTGCGGCAAGATCCGCATCCCGATCAACGAAGAGGGCAAGGAACAGGCCGGCCAGATCCAGGAGTACCTGGACATGTACAAGGGCGAAGGCATCCAGCACATCGCGATGGGCTCGGACGACCTCTACGAGACGGTCGACGCGCTGCGCGCCAAGGGCGTGACCCTGCTGGACACCATCGACACCTACTACGAGCTGGTCGACAAGCGCATCCCGGGCCACGGCGAGAGCGTGGAAGAACTGCAGAAGCGCAAGATCCTGATCGACGGCAAGAAGGACGCGCTGCTGCTGCAGATCTTCAGCGAGAACCAACTCGGCCCGATCTTCTTCGAGTTCATCCAGCGCAAGGGAGACGACGGCTTCGGCAACGGCAACTTCAAGGCGCTGTTCGAGAGCATCGAGCTCGACCAGATGCGCCGCGGCGTGCTGAGCGCCGCAAAATAAGCGCTCCTTCCATCCTCCAGGAGCTCCGCATGCGCAACATCCTCTCGATCGGCCTGACCACCCTCGCTGCGGCGGTCGTTCTCTCGGGATGCGCGGCGGGGCCTGGAGGCGCGCCGGCCGCCAGCGCCGCGGGCTCGCACCTCGACAGCGTGCAGAAGGCGGCCGTGCTGCGCATCTGCACGCCGGGCGACTACCGCCCCTTCAGTTTCCAGAAGGCCGATGCCTCGTTCGAAGGCATCGACGTCGACCTGATGGCCGGCTTCAGCGCCAGCCTGGGCGCCAAGCCCGAGTGGATCAAGACCACCTGGGCCAACCTGCTGCCCGACCTCGCGGCCGGCAAGTGCGACATCGCCGTGGGCGGCGTGTCGGTGACCACCGACCGCCAGAAGCGCGCCTTCTTCAGCGCGCCCTACATGGTCAACGGCAAGACGCCGATCGCGCGCTGCGCCGATGTGGCCAAGTACCAGAGCGTGGCCGACATCGACAAGCCCGCCACGCGCGTCATCTTCAATCCGGGCGGCAGCAACGAACGCTTCGCCCGCACCAACTTCAAGCAGGCCCGGCTCACGCTGCATGGCGAGAACGTGACGATCTTCGACGAGATCCTCGCCAACCGCGCCGACGTGTTCGTGACCGAGTCGGCCGAGGCGATCGTGCAGCAGAAGCTCAAGCCGGGCCTGTGCGCGATCAATCCCGACAAGCCGCTGCAATACGGCGAAATGGCCTGGATGCTGCCGCGCGACGACGTGGCCTTCAAGGCCTATGTCGACCAATGGCTGCACCTTCAGCAGGCCGGCGGCGACTTCCAGCGCGTCATGGACCGCTGGCTCAAGTAATCAACCGAAGCACCCATGGACACCCCTGCCACCGTCGTCACGCCCGCCGTCTACGGCGCCTCCGATCGCCCGCCGCGCGGCGACTATTCGCGCGGCGGCACGGTGCAGGCCGACTACACCTGCGCGCAGGACTGGGCCAGCTACACGGCGGCCGACCACGACACCTACAAGCGGCTCTACGAGCGCCAGGCCGCGCAGCTGCCGGGGCTGGCCTGCGATGCCTTCATCAAGGCGCTGCCGCTGCTGGGCGTGAAGGACCGCATCCCGCGCTTCGAGGAGCTCAACGAGCGGCTGCACAAGGCCACTGGCTGGGAGATCGTGGCGGTGCCGGGGCTGATTCCCGAGCTGCCCTTCTTCACGCTGCTCGCGAACCGCAAGTTTCCGGTCACCGACTGGATCCGCAAGCCCGAGGAGTTCAACTACATCGTCGAGCCCGACGTGTTCCACGACCTGTTCGGGCACGTGCCGATGCTGTTCGACCCGACCTTCGCGGACTACGTGCAGCGCTACGGCGCCGGCGGCATCAAGGCCCACGAACTCGATGCCGGCGAGAAGCTCGCGCGGCTGTACTGGTACACGGTGGAGTTCGGGCTGATCCGCCAGCCCGATGGTCTGCGCGCCTATGGCGCCGGCATCCTGAGCTCGGTCGGCGAGCTGCAGCACGCGGTGCGCTCGAACGAGCCGCTGCGGCTGCCGCTCGATCTGCTGCGCACCATGCGCACGCTCTACAAGATCGACACCTACCAGGCCAACTACTTCGTCATCGACAGCTTCGCGCAGCTGTTCGACCTGACCGAGCCCGACTTCGCGCCGCTGTACCGGGCGCTGGAGACGGCGACCGACATTCCGGCCGGCGTGCTGCAACCCGGCGAATCCGGCAAGGCCTGAGCTTCCTTTTCGGCAGCCGCGCCGAAGCACGCGGCTCCCGCTGGCTCCATGCATCGATCGGCAGCTATCGCGCAGGCGACAGCCGATGCATTTACCTAGGACAAGCCCGCTGGTCGCTTGTCCTGTGCGGCTCCCACAATCCGCGCCAAAGGAGCTTGCATGCAGACATCCGCGCGACAGCACTATCCGGCCGGCGTACCGCACGAGATCGATCCCGAGCAGTACCGATCGCTTTCCCACATGTTCGACGAGGCTTTTGGCCGCTATGCCGACCGCCCGTTCTCGGTGTGCATGGAGCGCTGGATGTCGTACGGCGAGCTCGATGCGCAGTCGAAGGCACTCGGCGCCTGGCTGCAGTCGCGCGGTCTCGAGCCCGGCGCGCGGGTGGCGATCATGCTGCCGAACATCCCGCAGTTCGCGGTCACCATGTGTGCCGTGCTGCGCGCCGGCTACACCTGCGTGAACGTCAATCCGCTGTACACCGCGCGCGAGCTCGAGCACCAGCTCAAGGACTCGGGCGCGACGGCGATCGTGATCCTCGAGAACTTCGCCTCCACGCTCGAGCAGGTGATCGAGAAGACACCCGTGAAGCACGTGGTCATCACGGCGATGGGCGACCTGCTCGGCGGCCTCTACGGCAGCTGGATCACGCTCGCGGTGCGGCACCTGAAGAAGATGGTGCCGCCCTTCAAGCTGCCGCTGAGCGATGGCCGCACGGTCACGCCGTTCTCGCAGGCGCTCACCGAAGGACGTGGCCGCACGCTGGCGGCCGACAAGAGCACGCTCGATTCGATCGCCTTCCTGCAGTACACGGGCGGCACGACCGGGCTGTCGAAGGGTGCGGTGCTCACGCATCGCAACATCGTGGCCGCCACCTTGCAGGCCGAGGCCTGGTTCACGCCGGCGCTCGCGCGCGCGGGCGACCTCGCGAAGGTCAACAGCATCGCGGCGCTGCCGCTGTATCACATCTTCGCGCTCACCCTGTGCCTGCTCGTGATCCGCCAGGGCTCGCACATGACGCTGGTGCCGAACCCGCGCGACTTCGACAAGTTCATCGCGGTGCTGAAGAAGCGACCCTTCCACATGCTGCCGGCGGTGAACACGCTGTTCAACGCGCTGTTGATGCATCCCGAGTTCAAGACCATCGACTTCTCGACGCTGTTCGTCTCACAGGCGGGCGGCATGGCCGCTTCGGAGGGCACGGCGAAGCGCTGGTTCGAGGCCACCGGCTGCCCGATGATCGAAGGCTGGGGCATGAGCGAGACCTGCGCGATCGGCACCAACAACCCGGTGTCGAACACCAAGTTCACCGGCACCATCGGCCTGCCGTTGCCGAGCATCGAGATCGCGATCAAGGACGATGAAGGCAATTCGATGCCGATCGGCGAATCGGGCGAGCTCTGCATCAAGGGCCCGAACGTGATGAAGGGCTACTACAACCAGCCGGCCGAGACGGCGGCGGCCTTCACCGCCGACGGCTTCATGCGCACCGGCGACGTCGCCGTGATGCAGGAGGACGGCTACAGCCGCATCGTCGACCGCAAGAAGGACATGATCCTGGTCAGCGGCTTCAACGTGTTCCCGAACGAACTCGAGAACGTGATCTCGCTATGCCCGGGCGTGGTGGAATGCGCGGCCATCGGCGTGCCCGACGAGAAGCAGGGCGAGGCGATCAAGGTGTTCGTGGTGCGCCGCGACCCGAGCCTGACCGAGGAGGCTGTGCTGCAATACTGCAATGGACAACTCACCGGCTACAAGCGCCCACGGCACATCGAATTCCGCGATGCGCTGCCCAAGACCAACGTCGGCAAGATCCTGCGCCGCGAACTCCGCACCACCGCCTCCGCAGGCCATTGAATGAGCGCGGCGGCGGTCGCCGGGTTGCCGGCGAATGTCGTCGTGCTCGAGCGTGGATGGCTGTCGTCCAACAACATCCTCGTGATCGGCGCCGATGAGACGGCGCTGATCGACACCGGCTATGTGACGCATGCCGAGCAGACGGTGGCGCTGGTCGAGTCGGCATTGGACGGGCGGCCGCTGGACCGGGTGTTCAACACGCACCTGCACAGCGACCATTGCGGCGGGAATGCGGCGCTGCAGGCGCGCTATCCGGCCCTTCGCGTCGAGATCCCGCCAGGCGAGGCCGCGCTGGTGGAGCGCTGGGATGAAGAAGGGCTGAGCTTCAGGGCGACGGGGCAGAGCTGTCCGAGGTTTCACGTCTCGGGGCTGCTGCAGCCCGGGACGGAACGCGAGGTCGGCGGGCTGCGCTGGCAGATTCATGCGGCACCGGGTCACGATCCGCATTCGGTCATTCTTTTCGAGCCTGTGTCGCGGACCCTGGCGTCCGCGGATGCGCTGTGGGAGAACGGGTTCGGTATCGCTTTTCCGGAGTTGAAGGGGGAACCGTCGTTCGGAGAGATGGCGGCCACCCTGGATCTGATCGAGCGCCTGGCGCCATCGATCGTGATTCCGGGGCACGGGTCGATCTTCACGGACGTAGGAGCTGCGCTGAAGGTGGCGCGGCGGCGGCTCGAGGGGCTGCAGCGGGATCCCGTCAAGCATGCGCGGCATGCGATCAAGGTGCTGATCAAGTTCAAGCTGCTGGAAAAGCAGCGGATGTCGCGTGGCGACTGGATGGCCTGGGTGCGCGAGACGCCTTATCTGGCCATGGTGTGCGCTCGGTTCTTCGAGGGCGTGGCGCTGGATGCCTTGGCGCAGGAGATCTTGGCTGAACTCGTCGCTGCGCGGGCCGCTGAAATCACGGAAGACGAGGTTCGGAACCTCTGAATTCTTGAAATGGTCGAGCCTGTTTAGGGCGCCCCGATTTCATTCAAATAAAGCGCCGCCTATTTATCCGAATTGCCCATAAAAAAAGCGCCCTGTCGTGGACGGGGCGCTTTTTGTTTCTTGTTTTGCTTGCGCCAATAAAAAAGCCCCAACCGATTGGTTGGGGCTTTTTTGGCTGTAAGAGCCTGACGATGACCTACTTTCACACGGGAACCCGCACTATCATCGGCGCTG